>NZ_JAEUWV010000018.1:0-35995 GCF_024102595.1 Corynebacterium lipophilum | reverse complement strand
CGGCTGCCACACCGAGGATTTCCCGTCGGGGGCTAGATATATGCTTCCGGAGCATATACTTTCCGGAAACCTACAGGTCAATCCGTGAAAATCCGCGATTCCGGACACACTTTTTGACCCTTAACCCGACTATTTTGATGCCCGACGCCCCGCAATCGCCCCGGTGCACCAATTTCCCCATTTTCGCCAAGGCCAAGCGACGTTTCCCCAGTTCAGCGTTTGATGGCGGTGAGATCTGGTGCCCAGGCAATGCACAGTCATTCCTGACGACCAGCATTGGTCGACGCTAAGAGGTCGACCGGAACGAAATCCAACCGGCCCCAACCCCGCCTCTCCCGGCGGACTATCCCTGTTTTACTCACCCACATGCAGGGGGCGTACAGGAAACGTTCAGAGAAACGGCGTTAGATAGAGGCAGTTATGTTCATGGGCGTGGAAGCCATTCATGGCGGCCGACGCAGTTCCCGAGAGAAATCTAAGGGAAACGCGAAATGCCCTGGTGTATGAAGGAGTGAACTGTACATGTCTGAGGCTACGAAGCCTGTAAAGGTGCTCGTTGTTGACGATGAGCCGAATATCGTTGAGTTGTTGACGGTTTCTTTGAAGTTCCAGGGCTTTGAGGTCGAGAGTGCGGGCTCTGGCCAGGAGGCGCTGGAGAAGGTGAAGGACTTCCGTCCGGACGCGTTCATCCTTGATGTGATGATGCCGGGGATGGACGGCTTTGAACTGTTGGGCAAGCTGCGCAGTGAGGGCATTGATGGCCCGGTGCTGTTCTTGACGGCGAAGGATGCGGTGGAGGATCGGATCCACGGCCTGACTATTGGCGCCGATGATTATGTGACGAAGCCGTTCTCCTTGGAGGAGGTGATTACTCGTCTGCGTGTGATTCTGCGTCGCGGCAAGGTGACGGAGGATGCGGATGAGGATACGACGCTGCGGTACGCCGATCTGACGTTGAATGATGAGACGCACGAGGTGACGAAGGCTGGCGAGATCATTGAGTTGTCGCCGACGGAGTTCAACCTGCTGCGCTACTTGATGCTGAATGCTGAGGTGGTGCTGTCGAAGGCGAAGATTCTGGATAACGTGTGGCACTACGACTTTGGTGGCGACGGCAACGTGGTTGAGTCGTACATTTCGTATCTGCGACGCAAGGTGGATAACGGTGATGTGCCGTTGATTCATACGGTGCGTGGCGTCGGCTATGTGCTGCGTACACCTCGTAAGTAAGGCGTAGGTGACCGATGAGTAGGCGTCGGCTTCATGCGCTTGCGTACTCGAGGACGAAGCCGCTGCAGAAGCAGCTGGTGGCGTTGGTGTTGGCGATTGCCACGCTGGCGCTGTTGGTGAGTTTCTCGGCGGTGTACATCTTCATGCGCAGCATTTTGTATCAGCGTGTCGACGACCAGCTCAGCGAGGGGTTGGACACGTGGGTTGGTCAGGTGACGTGGGTGCCGTCGTCGGGTGCGCCGAGCGATTTTTATCAGGAGACGTGGTATCCGCAGTTCGGGACGTCGTGGAGCCCGGTGTATGTGGATACGCCGCCGGACCTTTCGAGGGTCAAGCAGCAAGATAAGGCGGTGACGGTGCCGTCGACAGGCGTGGCGCCGGGCGTGAAGTGGCGCGCGATGTCACGCGAGATGCCGGACGGCACTGTGAAGTATGTCGCGAAGGAGCTTGACGCAGAGCACCGCGTGCTGCGTTGGCTTGCGATTGTGGAAACGACATTTGGGCTCCTTGCCGTGGTGGGGATTGCGTGCGCGGGGCGCACCTATATTCGTAAGGCGTTGGCCCCGTTGCGTGAGGTAGAGAACACTGCGCTTGCAATTGCCGACGGCGACACGAAGCGCCGGGTGCCGGTGTGGTCGCGGGAGACTGAGGTCGGCAAGTTGTCATATGCGATGAACACGATGGTGCAGCAGCTGCAGGAGTCCGTGGAGGATGCGCAGCTGAAGGAGGAGCAGATGCGTCGCTTTGTGGGTGACGCGTCTCATGAGCTGCGTACTCCGCTGACGAGTGTGCGCGGGTATGCGGAGCTCTACCGGAAGGGTATGGCGCCGGATGCGGACATGGTCATCGGCAAGATTGAGGAGGAGTCTGCCCGCATGCAGTTGCTGGTGGAGGATCTCCTCGCGTTGACTCGTGCGGAGGGCACTCGCCTGGATAAGCGCCAGGTGGATGTGTTGGAGATGGTGACTTCGGCGGTGAGCTCTGCGCAGGCGGCGTTCCCGGAGCGTTCGCTCACGATTGAGAACAACGCCACCTCGGTGCCGACGGTCAACGGTGACCCGTCGCGGCTGCACCAGGTGTTGCTGAACCTGATTGTCAATGCGTTCAAGCACGCGGGCAAGGACGCGTCGGTCACGGTGGCGTTGCGGGAAAACCTGGACCGCATCATCATTGAAGTGATCGACGACGGCTGCGGCATGGAGGAGAAGGACGCGGAGCACATCTTCGAGCGGTTCTACCGCGCGGACAACTCCAGGAACCGCGCTTCCGGCGGCGGTTCGGGGTTGGGGTTGGCGATCGCGAAGTCCCTCATCGAGCAACACGACGGCACCATTACGGTGAAAAGCGCGCCGGGTGAGGGCTCCACGTTCACCATTTCCCTCCCGATGGAGAAGAGCCCGAAGGTTTAAGCCTCGAGTGCTGCGCGCAGCTTCTCCGCGGCTTCGTCCATCTTGGCCGGGTCGGTTTCGTCCATCTTCATCACGGTGGACAGGTCGTAGCCGGACATGTCGTTGGCGGGGAAGACGTGGATGTGTGCGTGCGGCACTTCGAAGCCGGCGATGAGGTAGCCGGCGCGCTCGCTGCCAAATGCTTCGATGATGGCGTTGCCTACTCGCTGGGCAACGTCATTCATTTTTGCCCACAGCGCTGGCTCGATGTCGGTCCACTTATCGATCTCTTTGACGGGAACGACCAGCGTGTGGCCGTACGCGATCGGCTCGATGGTGAGGAACGCGGCGACCTCCTCGTCCTTGTACACGAAGCGTCCTGGAATTTCACCTTGAATAATCTTTGTAAACACAGTGCTCATAGCGCCTAGGTTACCGGTAAGTTAGTGGGCATGCGCATCCTTGTTATCGGTTCGGGCGGCCGTGAACACGCCCTGTTGAAAGGTCTTGCAGGACACGAGCTCACTGTCGCGCCGGGAAACGCCGGCATGGCATCACTTGCTGAGGTCAGGAGTGTCGACGTCGCTTCGCCTGAGTCGGTCGTCGAGCTGGCGAAAGACGTTGACGCTGAGCTTGTCGTGATTGGCCCTGAGGTGCCGTTGGTGGCGGGTGCGGTGGACGCGCTGCAGGCCGCGGGCATTCCAGCGTTTGGCCCGACGAAGGCCGCGGCGCAGCTGGAGGGGTCGAAGGCATTCGCGAAGGACGTCATGGCCGCTGCTGGTGTGGCGACGGCCCGCGCGCAGCGCGTGGAGCGCATCGAGGAGATCGACGATGCTCTTGAGGCGTTCGGCCCGCACTACGTGGTCAAGGATGATGGGCTGGCTGGCGGCAAGGGGGTCGTCGTCACGCTTGATGCTGCCGAGGCCCGCGCGCACGCTCGCGAGGTGATTGAGGCCGGCAACCCGGTGCTGTTCGAGTCCTTCCTCGAGGGCCCGGAGGTGTCGCTGTTCTGCCTGGTGGACGGCGAGACCGTCGTGCCGCTGCTGCCGGCGCAGGACCACAAGCGCGCCTACGACAACGATGAGGGCCCGAACACTGGTGGGATGGGCGCGTACACGCCGCTTCCTTGGCTGCCGGAGGGTGGCGTGGACCGCATCGTGGACGAGATTGCGCGGCCGGTGGCGCGCGAGATGGTCGCCCGCGGCATCCCGTACCAGGGCCTGCTGTACGTCGGCGCCGCGTGGGGTCCGGAGGGCCCGTCGGTGGTGGAGTTCAACGCGCGCTTCGGCGACCCGGAGACTCAGCCGGTGCTTAGCCTGCTGCGTACCCCGCTTGTCGACGTCCTCTATGCTGTGGCCACGGGCAGCCTCGATACGCTGCCGCCGTTGGAGTGGGAGGACGGCTACGCGGCGACGGTGGTGCTGGCGGCGAAGGATTACCCGGAGCACCCCAAGACCGGCGACGTCATTGCAGGCGCCGACCTGGACAACCCCGATGTTGTGCTGCACGCGGGTACCGCTACCAAGGATGGGGAGTACGTTTCGGCTGGTGGGCGTGTGCTCAACGTGCTGGGTAAGGGCGCAACGCTGCAGGATGCGGTGGATGCTGCCTACCAGGCGATTAAGCAGATTTCGCTCGAGGGTTCCTTCTACCGCAAGGACATTGGACGGCGCGCGATTGAGGGAGAAATCCGTATCTAGCGCGCGTGTCGGGACGTTGTGCGATAATCAGCGTCGTGGCTGAGAAACTGTTGAAACCGAACAATAGCAACGTCCTGTCGAACCGCTACGCGTCGCCGGAGATGGCGACGCTGTGGAGCGCAGAACACAAGATCATTCTGGAGCGTCAGCTCTGGATCGCCGTGATGAAGGCGCAGCGTGAGCTGGGAGTCGAGATTCCCGAGGAGGCGATCGCTGCGTACGAGGCGGTCGTCGACAAGGTGGACCTGGCTTCGATTGCTGAGCGTGAGAAGGTCACGCGACATGACGTGAAGGCGCGCATTGAGGAGTTCAACGCGCTGGCCGGGTACGAGCACATCCATAAGGGGATGACCAGCCGTGACCTGACGGAGAACGTCGAGCAGTTGCAGATTTACCGCTCGCTGGAGCTGATTCGTGACAAGTCGGTCGCGGTGCTCAAGGCGATCGGGAATCGGGCGGATCAGTACTCCACGCTGGTGATGGCGGGGCGTTCGCACAACGTTGCGGCGCAGGCCACGACGCTGGGCAAGCGCTTCGCGTCTGCGGCGGATGAGATGCTGGTGGCGGTTGAGCGCATCGAGACGCTGCTGGAGGCATATCCGCTGCGCGGCATCAAGGGCCCGATGGGCACCGCACAGGACATGCTGGACCTGATGGGCGGCGACGAGGCGAAGCTGCGCCAGCTGGAGCAGTCGGTGGCACGCCACCTGGGCTTCGAGCGCACCTTTGACTCGGTCGGCCAGGTCTACCCGCGTTCCTTGGACTTTGACGCGATCTCGGCGATTGTACAGCTGGGAGCGGGTCCGTCATCGCTCGCGACCACGATCCGCCTGATGGCCGGCAACGAAACGGTGACGGAGGGCTTCAAGGAGGGCCAGGTTGGTTCTTCGGCGATGCCGCACAAGATGAACGCGCGTTCCTGTGAGCGCGTCGGTGGCTTCCAGGTGATCCTGCGCGGCTACCTCACCATGGTCGCTGACCTTGCTGGGCAGCAGTGGAACGAGGGCGATGTGTTCTGCTCGGTGGTGCGCCGCGTGGCCCTGCCTGACGCGTTCTTCGCTATCGACGGCCAGTTTGAGACATTTCTCACTGTGCTGGATGAGTTCGGTGCGTTCCCGGCGATGCTCAACCGTGAGCTGGACCGTTACCTGCCGTTCTTGGCCACGACGAGGATTTTGATGGCGGCGGTACGCGCGGGTGTGGGCCGTGAGACGGCGCACGAGATTATCAAGGAGCACGCGGTTGCGATGGCGCTTGATATGCGCGAAAATGGCGCTGAACAAAACCTCATTGAGCGCCTCGCCGCTGATGAGCGCCTCCCGCTCGACAAAGAGCAGCTGCAGGATGCGTTGGCTGACCGCCACGCGTTCATTGGCTCGGCGGAGTCGCAGGTCAGCAACGTGTGCGCTCGTATCCAACAGCTTATCGACGCCCACCCGGACGCCGCTGCGTACAAACCAGGGGAGATTCTGTAACCTTTATGTCCATGCGTCCAGAGCTTTCTGACTATACCCACCTGGCTGGCGGCAAAGTCCGCGAGATTTACGAGGTGGATGACGAAACGTTATTGATGGTGGCGTCCGACCGTATTTCGGCGTTCGACTTCTCGCTGGAGCCGGCGATCCCGGATAAGGGCCGGATTCTGACTGCCACGTCCATGTTCTTCTTCGACCTGCTTTCGGGTGTGCGCAATCACCTGGCGGGCCCGGTTGATGATCCCCGGATTCCGGAGGAGGTCCTCGGCCGCTCGTACGTGGTGAAGAAGCTGAAGATGATTCCGTTCGAGTGCGTCGCTCGCGGTTACCTGACTGGTTCGGGCAAGAAGGAGTACGACCGCACCGGCATGGTGTGTGGCGTGAAGCTGCCCGAGGGCCTGGTTGAGGCCTCGAAGCTTCCGGAGCCGATTTTCACCCCGGCGACGAAGGCCGCGCAGGGCGACCACGACGAGAACGTCACGTTCGAGTACGTGGAGGAGAAGGTGGGCGCGAAGCTCGCTGCCCAGCTGCGCGACCTCACGTTGGAGGTGTACACCAAGGCTGCGGAGTACGCGGAGACCAAGGGCATCATCCTGGCGGACACGAAGCTGGAGTTCGGCGTCGACGAGGAAGGCAACCTGGTCCTTGCGGACGAGGTACTCACGCCTGATTCGTCCCGCTACTGGCCAGCCGATACGTACGAGGAAGGCAAGGTGCAGCCGAGCTTCGATAAGCAGTACGTGCGCAACTGGCTCACCGGCCCGAAGTCCGGCTGGGACCCTGCGGAGAACACGCAGCCACCGGAGCTGCCTGGTTCCGTGGTGGAGGCGACCCGCGACCGCTACATCGAGGCGTACGAGCGCCTCAGCGGCGAGAAGTTTGGGGACTGGCCGGGGGCGCGTGCCTAAGGCGTGAGGTTGCGCGTAGACTCGTCGCCTATGACGAATTTCAGCGCGCAACCGCCAGTGGCAGCAAAACACCCTACGACTCGCGTGTTTCATGGACGCGAGTTCGTCGATAATTATGAGTGGCTCCGGGACAAGCAGTCCCCGGAGACCATCGCCTATTTGGAGGCGGAGAACGCGTATACCGCGGAGGTGACCGCCCCGTTTGCCCCGCTCGCTGAGCAGGTCTACCAGGAGATGAAGTCTCGCATCAAGGAGACTGATATGTCCGTGCCGCAGCGCAACGGAGACTGGTGGTACTACGGCCGCACCATCGAGGGCAAGAGCTACGGCGTGTCCTGCCGCGTGCGAGTCGGCGACGATCCGTGGACGCCGCCGACGTTGCCGGAGGACGGTTCGCCGCTGCCGGGGGAGCAGGTGCTGCTTGACCTCAATGAGATGGCCGAGGGCCACGAGTTCTTCTCGCTCGGCGCGTCCGCGGTGTCCACGTCTGGGCGCTTGCTCGCCTTTTCGACGGACACCTCCGGCGACGAACGTTTCGACCTGCGCATTAAGGACCTGGAGACCGGCGAGCTGCTGCCGGATACCATCGAGGGCGCCTTTTACGGCGCGACGTGGGCGGGCGAGCAGTACCTGTTTTACCTGCGCGTTGACGACGCATGGCGTCCGCACCAAGTATGGCGCCACGAGGTGGGCACGGCGGCGTCGGAAGACGTGCTGGTCTACCAGGAGGATGACGAGCGCTTCAACCTTGGCGTGGGCGGGGACCGCGCCGAGCAGTTCCTGTACATCGTGGCCAGCTCGAAGCTGACCAGCGAGTGGCGCGCGGTACCCCTGGAGACGCCGACCGCCGAGTTCGAGGTGCTGTGGCCGCGCGAGGAAGGCGTGGAGTACGACCTGGATTACGCGGAGCTCGCCGGGCGCGGGTACTGGGTGGTCACGCACAACGCCACCGGCCCCAACTTTGCAGTGGGGACCTGCCCGGTGGATGCGCGGGTGCCGCTGACTGAGCTGGAGACGTTCGTAGAGCACAGCGCGGACGTGCGCGTAGAGGGCGTCGATACGTACCGGGACTTCCTGTTTTGTGCCTACCGCTCGGGCGGCATTAGCAGGCTTGCGGTAGCGCCTGTGGAGGGGGACAACTTCGGCGCGCTGCGCGAGCTCGAGTTCGACGAGGAGCTCTACACCGTGGGCTTGGGCGGAAACCCTGAGTGGGACGCGCCGGTGGTGCGGCTGACCTACACCTCGTTTACGCAGCCGGCCCAGCTGTTCGACTACCAGGTGGCCACCCGCGGCCTGACGTTGCTGAAGCAGCAGGAGGTGCTCGGGGGCTACGACGCCGCCGACTACGTTGCCAGCCGCATGTGGGCTACGGCCGACGACGGAACCCGGGTGCCGATCTCCGTGGTGCACCGCGCGGACCTGGACATGGCTCATCCGCACCCGACGTTGCTCTACGCCTACGGCTCCTATGAGTCCTCGGTGGATCCGGGCTTCTCCGTGGCGCGGCTGTCGTTGCTGGACCGTGGCATGGTGTGGGCGTGCGCGCACGTGCGCGGCGGCGGTGAGATGGGCCGCGGCTGGTACGACAACGGCAAGATGCTGACGAAGAAGAACACGTTCACCGACTTCATCGCGTGCGCCGACGAGCTGGTGCGCGCGGGCGTGAGCTCCTACGACGCGCTCGTTGCTGAGGGCGGATCGGCGGGCGGGATGCTGATGGGCGCGATTGCGAACATGGCCCCGGAGAAGTTCGCGGGCATCCAGGCGATCGTGCCGTTTGTGGACCCGCTGACCTCGATCCTTATGCCGGAGCTGCCACTGACCGTGGTGGAGTGGGAGGAGTGGGGCGACCCGTACCACGACCCGGAGGTGTACGACTACATGGCCTCCTACGCCCCGTATGAGAACATCACTGCCCAGCGTTACCCGGACATCCTTGCGGTGACCAGCCTGAACGATACGCGCGTGCTGTACGTGGAGCCCGCGAAGTGGGTGGCGAAGCTGCGCGAGATAGCTACGGGCGGGGAGATTCTGCTTAAGACGGAGATGTCCGCGGGCCACGGCGGTGTGTCCGGCCGCTACGAGAAGTGGAAGCAGACCGCGTTCGAGTACGCCTGGACGCTCGTGCACTCGGGGGCGTGCACCGTCTAGCAGCCGCAAAATAAAGGACTCCCGCGGGAGGGATCCGTTCGTTATACTGTCTTCGTCGTAATGACCTCCGAGACACGAAGGATTCTCATGGCAAAAGTCGTGGTAAATGTCATGCCTAAGGCTGAAATTTTGGATCCGCAGGGCCAAGCTGTCCTGCGCGCGCTGGGCAGAATCGGGGTGAACGGTGTCGAGGACGTGCGTCAGGGCAAGCGCTTTGAAATCGAAGTCGACGACACCGTGTCCGACGATGAGCTCAAGCGCGTCGCCGAAACCCTCCTGGCAAATATGGTGATTGAAGACTTCGAGGTTGTTCGATGACGGCAACCATCGGTGTAATCACGTTCCCAGGCACGCTCGACGACGTCGATGCGTTGCGTGCAGTTCGCCTGGCTGGCGCACAGCCGAAGTCGCTGTGGCACGCTGATGAAGATTTGACGGGTGTTGACGCCGTCGTGGTCCCCGGTGGGTTTTCCTACGGGGACTATTTGCGTTCCGGAGCCATCGCCGCGCAAGCCCCGATGATGGGCGCTGTGGTGGAGGCTGCGAAGAAGGGCATGCCGGTGCTGGGCATCTGCAACGGTTTCCAGATCCTCACCGAGGCTGGCCTGCTGCCGGGCGCGCTGACCCGCAATCAGCACCTGAACTTCCACTGCGTGGACACCTACCTTGAGGTGGCCAACGCGGAGACCGCGTGGACGAACCGCTTCAACGAGGGGGACAAGATCCTCGTGCCGGCGAAGCACGGTGAGGGCCGCTTCCAGGCGTCCGCCGAGACCATTGAGCAGCTGGAGAAGGAAGGCCGCGTGGTGTTCCGCTACACGGATAACTTCAACGGTTCCATCAACGCGATTGCTGGTGTGACGAGCGAAAACGGCCGCATCGTGGGGTTGATGCCGCACCCGGAGCACGCGATTGAGGCGCTTACGGGGCCGTCGACGGACGGGCTCGGGTTGTTCTTGTCCGCTATTTCTTCGATCGGAGCGTAGGGAAATAATGACTGTACATAATGACACGGTGGAGCACGCCGCGCAGACTCCTGAGCTGGAGCAGCCCTACGCGGAGCTTGGCCTGAAGACCGACGAGTACGAAAAGATCAAGCGCATTCTGGGCCGCCGCCCGACGGATGCGGAGCTGACAGTGTACTCCGTCATGTGGTCCGAGCACTGCTCCTACAAGTCCTCCAAGGTGCACCTGCGCTACTTCGGGGAGACGATGACGGAGGAGATGGCGTCGAAAATTCTGGCCGGTATCGGCGAGAACGCGGGCGTCGTCGACATCGGTGACGGCGACGCGGTGACCTTCCGCGTGGAGAGCCACAACCACCCGTCCTTCGTGGAGCCCTACCAGGGTGCCGCGACGGGTGTGGGCGGCATTGTGCGCGACATCATGGCGATGGGCGCGCGCCCAATCGCGGTGATGGACCAGCTGCGCTTCGGCCCTGCTGACGCGCCGGACACCAAGCGAGTCCTGCCTGGCGTGGTGCACGGCGTTGGCGGCTACGGCAACTCGCTGGGCTTGCCGAACATTGGCGGCGAGACCGTCTTCGACGAAGCATATGCGGGTAACCCGCTGGTCAACGCGCTGTGCGTGGGCACGCTCAAGGTCGAGGACCTGAAGCTGGCGTTCGCGTCCGGCACTGGCAACAAGGTGGTCCTCTTCGGCTCCCGCACGGGCCTTGACGGCATCGGCGGCGTGTCGGTGCTGGGCTCTGCGACCTTCGAGGAAGGCGAGGAGCGCAAGCTCCCAGCCGTCCAGGTTGGCGACCCGTTCGCGGAAAAGGTCCTCATCGAGTGCTGCCTGGAGCTGTACAAGGCCGGCGTTGTCGTCGGTATTCAGGACCTCGGTGGCGGCGGCTTGGCGTGTGCTACCTCCGAGCTGGCTGCGGCGGGCGACGGCGGCATGACCGTCAACCTGGACAACGTGCCACTGCGCGCGGCGAATATGAGCGCCGCCGAGATCCTGGCGTCCGAGTCCCAGGAGCGCATGTGCGCCGTGGTCACCCCTGAGAACGTGGATCGCTTCATGGAGATCTGCGCGAAGTGGGAGGTCGGTGCGGCCGTGATTGGTGAGGTCACCGATGAGAAGGACCGCTACCTCGTCTACCACAAGGGCGAGCTGGTACTGGACGCGCCACCGTCATCGATCGACGAAGGCCCGGTCTACGACCGCCCGTACGCGCGCCCCGAATGGCTTGATGGCGTGCAGGCGAAGGCGGACGTCGATACTTCGGAGGACCTGGAGGCTACCTGGCTCAAGATGGTTGCCTCCCCGGCGCTGTGCTCCCGCGACTTCATTACGCAGCAGTACGACCGCTACGTGCGTGGCAACACCGTGCAGGCCCAGTACTCGGATGCGGGCGTGCTGCGCATCAACGAGGAGACCTCGCGCGGTGTGGCGATTTCCGCTGACGCGTCCGGCCGCTACTCCTACCTGGACCCGAACATGGGTGTGCGCCTCGCGCTTGCGGAGGCCTACCGCAATGTTGTGGTCACCGGCGCGAAGCCGGTCGCGGTGACGAACTGCCTCAACTTCGGTTCCCCTGAGAACCCCGACGTGATGTGGCAGTTCCGCGAAGCCGTCCACGGCCTCGCCGACGGCGCTGCTGAGCTGGAGATTCCGGTCTCCGGCGGCAACGTGTCCTTTTACAACCAGACCGGCGAGACCCCAATCCTGCCGACCCCAGTCGTGGGCGTGCTCGGCGTGATCGAGGACGTCAACGCCGCCATCCCGCACCGCCTGCCGAAGGGCGAGGGCGAGCAGGCCTTGCTCGTGCTGGGTGACACGAAGGCGGAGTTCGGCGGCTCGGTGTGGCAGGACATCTCCGGCCAGGGCCTGAGCGGCCTGCCGCCACAGGTAGACCTTGCCAACGAGGAGCGCCTCGGCGAGCTGCTGCACGCGAACAAGGACATCCTTGCCGCGCACGACCTCTCAGAAGGTGGCCTGTCCCAGGCTGTCTTCGAGATGCTGCTGGGCTCCGGCAAGGGCGCCAAGCTGGACCTTTCGGCGGTCCACGAGGACGCGTTCACCGCGCTGTTCTCCGAGTCCGCCTCCCGCGTGCTCGTCGCGGTGGATCCGTCGCTTGTCGACGCCACCATCGAGCGCGCAAACGCCACCGGCGTCCCAGCGCACGTGTTGGGCACCACCACCGACGACGGCCAGATCACCTTCGGTGAGCACTCCGTCGCCGTGGCCGCGCTGGCCGACGCGTGGGCGAATACGTTGCCGGCACTGTTCGGCAACGCGACGGCCCCGAACGCCGCGCTGTAGTTAGCGCGATTTAGAGGTTATGCCGCCAGGTCATTACGGTGCCTGGCGGCGTTTCCATGCGCAGGCCTGTTGCCTCAACACCGGGCTGGCCTGCGTCGTCGACGGAGAAGCTGACGAAGGTCTGGTTGTAGGTCTGGTTGGGAACGAGCGCTTGTGGGTCCCGTGGCAGGACCGGGAGGTCTACGGTGTCGCAGAGCTGGGTGGCAAAGTTGCGCACGCGGTTCGCCGCCACGTTGCTTTCGCCGACGATGGTGATGTCGGGGCTGAGCACGGCCTCGTCGGGGCTGTCGCCTGCGGTGTTGCCGGTGTAGATGTAGCTGATGTCGAAGCAGCGCAGCTGGGTCACGTCGGCGAGCGCGGTGTCGGCGTTGGTGTAGTTGCCGACACGCCTGCGTGCCTCCTGTCCTGAGATGACGCGGGGGTTCTCTACGCGTGCCCGGAAGTGGTACGCCCCGCCGCTATCGCCGAGGAGCGTGACGGCGGCGGACTGGCGGAACTGCAGCGCGGTCGCCGTCTTCGGCTGGGGCGCCGCGCAGCCAACCAGTGAACCGGCCACACAGGCGCTCGCGGCCAGCAGCGCAGCGGTTCGCTTCAGCACTGACATAGCCGCCACTAGTCGACGCGCTGCTGCGCATCGTCTGGGCGCACCAGCGGCTCCGGCTCATACTGCGCCCGCAGGTCCTTGAGCGTCTGCGTGTGCTCCCAGAGGCGCTTGTCCTCGTCCGTGACTGGGGTGAACTTGCGCGCGGCCAGCGGGTTGCCGTCGATGTCGATACCGATGTAGGTCACCGTGGCGTGAATCGCGTTCTGGAGCGACTCGCGTCCGCCGCGCGGGTCCCCCGATCGAACAAAGATGGAGGTATGCATCGAGCGGGAGTCTGTCCTGGTCAGGCGTGCTTCCACCTCGATGAGGTCGCCGATGTGGATCGGCTTGTAGAAGCGGATGCCGCCGGCGTACACCGCTGCGGTGCGTTCCCCGGACCACTCCATCGTGCAGGCCATGCCGGCCTCATCGATCCACTCCATGGCGGTGCCGCCGTGCACATCGCCGCCCCAGTTGATGTCGGTCGGTTTGGCCAGGAAACGGTGGATGGTGCGTGGTGCGGTGGAGTCGTCCGTGTAGGTCTGTTCCAGCATGGACGCCTCGATGGCCTTGCGCAGGTCGATGCGGGAGATCGCGGCGGCTTCCACGCGGCGTTCCTCATCGGTCTCAGGCGTAAATGTCGGCACCGGGGTTGGGCGCCCAGCTGTATCCTTTGCCACGAAAATCACCAGGCAGTCGCACGCGCGGGTGAAAACACCTTCTCGTGGGTCTGCCGAGAGCACCTCGTTGACGATGTGCATGGAAGTGCGGCCAGTCATCGCGATCCGGGAACGGACCTCCACAATGTGACCCGACGGAATCGGTCGGGTGAAGTGGATGTGGCCGACGTAGGCAGTCACGCAGTAGGTCGAAGACCACTGCGCGGCACACGCGTATGCCGCCTTGTCGATCCACTGCAACACACGGCCACCGGAGACGCCCTGGGCGCCCGCGTGGAGAACATCTGTAGGAGCCGCCATGAAACGCAGCGTGATGGAAGGAGACTTCATGGCACCACAGCATAATATGAAATCCATGGCACAGAGGAAGGCACCGAAGAAGACAGAGGTGGACCCGGCAGCGACACGAGCGGCCGTCCTGGCAATCAAGGACTGGCTGTTGGACGAAGAGGGCGTCGACAAGCCCGGCAGGGCCCTGCTTGCCGACGCCGTTCGCCGCACCGCCCGCACCCTCGCCCACGAGATGCCCGGACACACAGTAGAGCTGCGAGTACCCCCGTTTGTTGCGGTGCAGTGCGTCGAAGGCCCCCGCCACACCCGCGGCACCCCGCCCAACGTCGTGGAGATGGACCCGACCACCTGGCTGCGAATCGCCACAGGTTGTGCCACTTTCGAGGAAGAAGTTCGCGCCGGGCGTATCGACGCCTCTGGCTCCCGAGCCCACGAAGTCCAAAAAGGGCTGCCCGTTCTACCCCTTCACCCCTAGGTGTTCGTTAGAGTAGAGCACGTGCGAACCGAAGAGGAATACATCGGGGATGACACGCCGCGCGAAGAATGCGGTGTGTTCGGCGTTTGGGCGCCCGGTGAAGACGTATCAAAACTGACATATTTCGGACTATTTGCCCTCCAGCACCGCGGCCAAGAAGGCGCAGGTATCGCTGTGGGCGACCATGACCAAGTGGTGGTGTTCAAGGACATCGGGCTGGTCAGCCAAATCTTTGACGAGCCGACGCTCGGCGCGCTGCAAGGCGACGTCGCCATCGGCCACACCCGGTACTCCACGGCGGGCAACAACTCGTGGGACAACGTGCAGCCAATGTATCGCGTCAGCCCCAACGGCACCGACGTCGCGCTGGCACACAACGGCAACCTGACCAACTACGTCGAGCTGCAGCGCGAAGCCGTGGAGCGCAAGCTTATCCCCGCCGACGGGGTAGAGGGCCAAGGCTCCTCCTCCGACACGGCGGTCGTCTCTGCCCTCCTCGCCGACGCCATCCGCGACGACGTCACCCTCCTGGAATCCGCGCGCCAACTCCTGCCGCGCGTCAAGGGTGCGTTCTGCTTCATGGTGACCGACGGTAAGACCCTCTACGCGGCCCGCGACCCACACGGCGTGCGCCCACTGTGCCTCGGCCGCCTGGAACGCGGCTGGGTCGTCGCATCCGAAACGTGTGCGCTGGACATCGTGGGCGCCTCCTTCGTCCGCGACATCGAACCAGGCGAGCTCATCGCCATCGACGAGACCGGCGTCCACTCCGAGCGCTTCGCCGACGCACCACACGCGCACTGCGTGTTCGAGTACGTCTACGTCGCCCGGCCCGACTCAGTTGTCGACGGCCAATCCGTCAACAGCGCCCGCATCGACATCGGGCGCCGCCTGGCCCGCGTCGCACCCGTCGACGCCGACCTGGTCATGCCGGTCCCAGAGTCCGGCACCCCGGCAGCAATCGGCTACGCCGAGGAATCCGGCATCCCGTTCAAGCAGGGCATGATGAAGAACGCCTACGTGGGCCGCACCTTCATCCAGCCCTCGGACACGCTGCGCCAGTTGGGCCTGCGACTGAAGCTCAACCCGGTGCGCGAAGTCATCGAAGGTAAGAAGCTCGTCGTCGTGGATGACTCCATCGTGCGCGGCAACACCCAGCGCAAACTGATCCGGATGCTGCGCGAGGCCGGCGCCGCCGAAGTGCACGTGCGCATCGCTTCGCCACCAGTGAAGTGGCCGTGCTTCTACGGCATCGACTTCGCCAGCCCCGGCGAACTCATCGCCAACCACGGGCGCGGCGGCAACGAAGAAGTCGTCGCCGAGTCCATCAGGACCATGGTGGGTGCGGACTCCCTGGCGTTCGTCACCACCGAGGACATGATCGCCTCCACCAACCAGCCAGCCTCCAACCTCTGCGCGGCCTGCTTTACCGGCGAGTACCCACTCGGCCTCCCGGAGGGCAACCACAACGCAGATCTTGTTCGTCGTCTTCAGAAAGGTGAAAACGCATCATGACCCACCACAACACCCCAGCTGACTCGGGCGTGTCCTACGAGGCCGCAGGTGTCTCCATCGAAGCCGGCGACAAGGCCGTAGAGTTGCTCGCGCCCCTTGCCAAGCGCGCCTCCCGCCCAGAGGTCCAGGGCGGCATCGGCGGCTTCGCCGGCCTGTTCGCCTTGGGCAAGTACAAGGAGCCGCTGCTCGCGGCCGGATCCGACGGCGTCGGCACCAAGCTGGCCGTCGCTCAGGCGATGGACAAGCACGACACCATCGGCATCGACCTGGTCGCCATGTGCGTCGACGACCTCGTCGTCTGCGGCGCGGAGCCACTTTTCTTGCAGGACTACATCGCGATCGGCAAGGTCGTCCCCGAGAAGGTCGCTGACATCGTTTCCGGCATCGCCGAGGGCTGCGTCCAGGCAGGCTGCGCCCTGCTCGGTGGCGAGACCGCGGAGCACCCAGGTGTCATGGACGTTAACGACTACGACGTTTCCGCCACCGCCATCGGCGTCGTCGAAGCTTCCGAGCTCCTCGGCCCGGACAAGGTCCGCGAGGGCGACACCATCATCGCGATGGCGTCCTCCGGCCTGCACTCCAACGGCTACTCACTCGCACGCTACGTGCTGCTCGAGCGCGCCGGCCTGCCTCTCGACGGCCACGTCGACGCCCTCGGCCGCACCCTCGGCGAGGAGCTTTTGGAACCAACCAAGATCTACGCTCTCGACTGCCTGGCGCTTGCCAAGGAGTGCGACGTGCGTACGTTCTGCCACGTCACCGGAGGTGGCCTGGCCGGCAACATGGAGCGCATCATCCCTGAAGGCCTGGTCGCAGACATGGACCGCTCCACCTGGACCCCCGGTCCGATCTTCCAGACCATCCAATCCGTCGGCGACGTCCCCGTCGAGGAGATGGAGAAGACCTTCAACATGGGCATCGGCATGGTGGCCGTCGTGGCACCAGAAGCGCGTGACCAGGCGTTGGCGCTGCTGAAGGACCGCGGCATCGACAGCTGGGTCCTCGGCGAGGTCCGCGCTGCAGATGCCGACGAGGATGCCCGCGCGGTGCTTCGGGGCCAGCATTCTTAGGACTCACGCACCACATTCCGCAATTTCAATCAACGGGCTTCACAAAAGCCTAGGTCGCTGATTAGCTGTGCAGGAATGTGGTGTCTCCTTGGTCGCCCCAGTGCCAAAGGACGCACCCAGTTTTATTTAGCCCTTTTGTGGCCTGCGGATACGTAAGGGTCCTGTTTTGGAATTGCGTCCTTTGGCACTCGTGCTCCTGTGCGTGCACCAAATTCCCTCCCGCCCGACCAGCGACCAGGGAAAACGCCAGGCCTCTATCTAAAACCAAGGAATGTGGTGTCTCCTTGGTGCCAGCAGCCCCTGAACGAGTGTTAAAGGCACCAAAAGAACACCCGCGGCCCGGATGGGCAGCAGGTGTTCTTTGTAAGCGTTGGACGTTTAGCGGCCTGAGGTGCCGTATGCATCCCAGTCGGCGTAATCGGCGTACTGGTCATCTACCTCGTAGTCGTCGTCCTCTTCCCAGCTCTTCTTCGGAGCTTTGCCTGCGAGCTCGCGTTGGAGCGACTCGAGGTCCATTTCAGGAGAGTTGTACTTGAGTTGGCGAGCAACCTTGGTCTGCTTTGCTTTGGCGCGTCCGCGACCCATTGCGTGACCCCCTTGAGGTGGTTCTTCTGGGCGGCTCCCGGGCAGGGAGCGGCCTCATGCTTTTCGATTCGTTAATTGTCCTGTAGGACATAATAGCGCGAACGTTCCAAAAATTCCCCTCCACGGGGTGACCTGTGTGTTTGCCCAGCGGGCCCCGGCAAGAGCCCACACAGGGGCCAGTCTGAGACCTAGTTGCCGCGCAACCGTTGTTGGGCCTTGCGCCCGGCTTTCTCGCCCTCGTCGGTGGGGATGGAATCGGGGTCGATGCGGGCGGAAACGCCATCGATGTCAAGGTCGACGGCGGTGCCGGCGTTGAGGGCGGACCGTTTTAGCCGGGCGAGTGCGATGGGGCCGTAGTCGGCGTCGTGGACGACGGTGCCCAGCGTGCCAACCGCGCGCCCGCCCGCCCGGATGGTTGCACCGATCTCTGGCTCGGTGGGTGCGGAGCCGTCGAGCTGCAGCATGACCATCAGGCGGGGGGAGCGGCCAATGTTTTCCACGCGCGCGACGGTTTCTTGCCCGCGGTAGCAGCCCTTCTCCAGGTGGACGGCGGCGATGCGGTCACCGCGGTTGATCAGGCGCGGGGCTTCGTGCGGGATGGTTTTTTCGTCGCAGTCGGCGCCGAGTTCGGGCTCGCCGGCCCGCACACGCTCGGCGGTGAACGCCATCAGCCCGCCGAGCACGCCGCCGCGTTCCACCAGCGCATCGACGACCTCTTCGAGCCGGTCGCGTTCGACCGCGATGTCGAAGCGCGCGTGCGCGGTCCACGGGGACACCCGCCGGGAAAACGCCGCGCCCTCGACTGACGCGAGGGCCTCCGTGGCGCCTTCGGGGCCAATCAGTGTGAGGATCGCCAGGTCGGTGTCGGTGATGGTGACGTCGGACCAGAACACCATTTTGCGTAGGAACGCGGTGAACGTTTCGTATTGCGCGGCTGGCAGGTCGAGGTAGAACGTGGTGCCGTCGTAGAAGACGTCGGCGTGGTGGAGGATCCTGCCCTGCGCGTCGAGGTCGAGGGCGGAGGCTGCGAAGCCGGAGGGGGCGTCGTCAAGCTTTTGTGAGAGGAGGTTGTTTAAGAACTCTGGTGCGTCGGGCCCCGCGACCGCGATGATGCGGCGCTGCGAGCGGTCGATGATGACGGGCTGGGTGTCCATGGCGCGTTGTTCGCCGAGCGGCTCCCCGTAGTGCCAGGCGACCCCCTTCGCGTCGAGCGGCGTCGTGCCCGCAAACTCTGCGGCGCCAGGGCGTTGCAAAAGTGGAGAAGAGTTCAACACATCCACCATCGTAGCGGGATACTATGAACGCATGGGTTCGTCGCACTTGTTACCAACTCCAGTGATCTATCTTGTGGAACCGTTCGGCGGTTCTATTCGACGCCAAAACGCCAGCATGCCGCACGTGTTTTGGGACGACGCCGCCGTCACGCGTGGCGACGGCATCTTCGAAACCATCCTGATCCGGAAGGGGGTGCCCGCCAACCTTGAGGCCCACATTGAGCGTTTCCGGCGAAGCGCCCGCACACTCGACCTGCCGGACCCGGGGGTGGACCACTGGGTGAAGGCGACGAATGAGGCGGTGGCCGACTACGTACGCGAGCGCGGCAGCGAGCCGGAGGACGTCGACGCGCGCTGCGTGTGGACGATGACGCGTGGCCGCGAAACCACCAGGGTGCCCACGGCGTGGCTGACGGTGCGCCCCATCGACGAGACTGCGTTGAAGCAGCGCAAGAGCGGGGTATCGGTGATGACGACCTCGCGTGGCTACTCCTTGGACACCGGTGAGCACGCAGTGCCGTGGATGCAGGTAGGCGCGAAGACCTTGAACTATGCGGCGAACATGGCTGCGCTGCGCTGGGCGAAGAGCCACGGGCACGACGACGTCATCTACATCGACCCCACCACCGAGCGCGTGCTGGAAGGTGCGAACTCGACGGTGATCGTGGTGAAGAAGGGCGGGCGGATCCGCACGCCGAAGCCGGGGCCGGGCATCCTGCCGGGCACGACGCAGGCCGCGCTGTTCGAGTACGCATCCGAGCGCGGCTGGAAGTGCAAGCAGAAAGACATCTACCTCAATGAGCTGTTCAAGGCTGAGTCGGTGTGGCTGGTGAGCTCCACGCGGATGGCAACGAGGGTGAAGCGCCTGAATGACAAGAAGCTCCCGGCCCCCGAGAACGCTCGGGAGATCCAGGAGCTGGTGCAGCAGGCGCTCGACGCGAGTCTTGGCCTGTAAAAGCCGGTAAACCCTAGTGCTTAGCCGGCGATGCGCTTGAGCTCGGCGGACATGTAGGGGACCATCTCGCCGTCGACGGCGCGCTCGTCAACCCAACCGAGGTTGTTGTTCGGCATCAGGCCGTAGACGCGCTTGCCCGGACCGTGGTTCTCAGGGCCGGTTTCCGTCACGATGGTCGACGCGCTGGTCAGCTGCCATGCGCGCTCGTTGAGCAGCGTGCCGTACATGATCTCGGTGAGCCCGCGGGAGTTGGTCAGGGTGACCTCGATTTCGTCCTTCAGGGAAATGCGCCAGAAGCCGACCTCGCGCTGGTCCGCGCCGGTGGGTTTGCCGTCCTCGTCCAGGCGCCAGATGCGGGACTCGAAGCGGAGGTAATTCTCGCCGTCGTGGGAGATGACCAGCTGCTGGCCAAACGCGTACTCGTCGCCGTTATCGTTGGCCTGGCCCTCGCCGTGCCACACGCCGACCAGCGGCAGAAGTGCTAAGAGGCCGTCGTGGAGGCTAGGGCCCTCGCGAAGGTTGGCCGTGTCCGCTGGCAGCGGCATCTCATCAAACCCAAGCGCTGGGATATTGCGGTGCGCAGTCGCCTTCGACTGCTCCGCGGCGAGGCTGACTGCTTCGTTTCCGTTTAGTTTTTCACTCATGCCTACCAGGCTACAACGTCCTACACCAGCGGCGCGAGGTCGCTGGCCTCCACGACGGTGTTGATGCGGTCGCGGGAAAACTCGATGGAGCCGCCGGAAAGTTGCACGTTGTCGGCCTGGCCGCCTAGCGGCAGGTCGCGGGTGTCCCTGTCCAGGGTGTACGCGTCGATGACGCGGTCGGTGAGGTCGGAGGGGACGTCGATAAGCTGGCTGGGCCGCATGCGGAAGGTGGGGCCGTCGAGGCGCAGGGTGACCACGACTGTGGTGGGAATGTCCGTGCCGGGGACGGTGCCGGTCATGCGGGCTTCGCTCGCGGTGCCGCCGGAGGGCGAGATGTCGTAGGGGTGCGCGATGTCGAGGTCGGTCATGCCGAGGAGCTGGCCGAATGCGACGCCGTCGAGGCGTACTGTGCGGCGCACGACGTCGGCTTGCGCGCCGGTGAGGTCCGCGCGGCGCAGGCGTTGCCCGGCGCCCGCGGGCAGTTCCAGGTTGATCAGCTCCACCCCGGCGTTGCCCACGCCGACGCCCGCCACCGGCACGTCTACGGAGTGCAGGCTCACCCTTGACACAGCTCCGGTCACAGCAGCCAGCGCCACCGGGAACCCGGAGATGTAGGCCTCAGGGGCGACTTCGAGCCCGTTGAGCTGCGCGGCCTGCCTCGAGAGCGTGCGCTCCACACCGGAGGCGAACAGGGTGTCGGCGGCGCCACCGACGCACAGCACCGCAACGAGCCCGAGGGCGATCGACCGTTTCTTCACGTCTCTAGTTGTACACACACGCTAGCCTTGGGGCATGACGAACACTCGCTTTCACCCCCAACCGCTCACGCTGCCGGAACATCCGGAGACGGCCAAACAGGTCGAGGCGATGCTGCAGCGCGTCGCGGACTACGACGGCATCGCAGCCTTTTCCGAGCAGTTCCTCAACGGGCTTCACGACGCCCGCCTGGGCCACAACCACCTGGTAGTCAACCAAGGTGACGACGTTGTAGGAGTCGTGGGGTTCGCCCCGGACGGTTCGGCGGAGCTCGCGGTGGATCCGCAGTCGCGCGGTCAGGGGATGGGCCGCAGCCTTGTCGACGCCACCTTCGCCCACAACCCCGCCGCCGGCCTGTGGGCCCACGGCAACCTGCCCGACGCCCACGAGGTTGCGCTGCTCCTCGGGCTCCGCCCGGTGCGCGAGCTGCTCGTGATGCGTCTGGACGAGGTGCGCGCTGAACCCGTGCAGCTGCCCGAGGGATACGAGGCGTTCAACCTCACCGAGGCGAGCGCAAAGTGGGGCCGTGGGGCCGTCGAAAAGGCGTGGCTGGAGGCCAACAACCAGGCGTTTTCCTGGCACCCGGAGCAAGGCGGCTGGGATATCGAGCGCCTGCACCGCGCGATGGAAGCGGAGTGGTTCGACCCAGCCGGGGTGTGGCTGCTCTACCGCGGCGAGGAGCTTGCGGGCTTCCACTGGACGAAGCGCCACCCGGACGGCACCGGAGAGGTCTACGTTGTCGGCTTGGCGGACGCCTTCCGCGGCCACGGCCTTGGCGGCGTATTGATGGAACTGGGGCTGGTTCACCTCGCGGAGCAGGGAAGCCCGGCCGTGATCCTCTACGTTGAGGCGGACAATGCCCCGGCCGTGAAGCGCTACGAGGAGCTTGGATTCCAGGTCGCGGAGCGCCACGTCGTATATAAAGCGGCGGGGGCAGCGGCGGGTGATTAAACCCAACCGTCACGCAACATTCATGTGAAGTTCACGAATAGGGGCCTTTAGTGTTCACCATCACGCTTTAGCGTTACTCCTCGAACATTAAAGGTCACTATTTCTTGGAAAGGTATTCCACGTGAATTTCAAAAATCAGCGTTCTGCAGCAGTATTCGGTGCATTGGCGGTAGCGTCGGCCGCGTTGGTTGCGTGTGGCAACGGTGCAGACAATGCGGCGGACACCTCCGCAACGGATACCCCCGGTTCCGATGCTGCAGTCGCAGGGGAGTACGAACTTTCCGGCGAAACTGGGCAGCTGCTGGCGGAGGGCGCGTCTTCGCAGCAGAACGCGATGGACTACTTCCGTACCGTGTACGAGGCAGACGTTCCGGGGGCAACGCTTGCGTACAACCCGACCGGCTCCGGCGCTGGCGTGAAGCAGTTCCTGGATAACCAGGTGGTCTTCGCAGGCTCCGACTCGCCACTGAAGGAAGAGGAAGTCGCAAAGGCTGCGGAGCGCTGCGGTGGCAACGAGGCGTGGCACCTGCCGTTCGTGATTGGCCCTGTCGCGGTTGCATACAACCTGGAGGGCGTCGACGAGCTGACGCTGAGCGTTGACAACATCGTGGAGATCTTCCAGGGCGTCATCAAGAACTGGAATGATCCGAAGATTGCGGAGTCCAACCCGGGCGTGGAGCTGCCGGACCAGAAGATCAACGTCGTTTACCGCGCTGATGAGTCGGGTACCTCGGACAACTTCCAGAAGTTCCTGATTGCGGCGTCGGATGGCAAGTGGGAGTCGAAGGGCAAGGCGTTCCCGACGGAGGTTGGCTCCGGTGCGAATGGCTCCACCGGTGTCGCTGACCAGGTGGCAAACACCCCAGGCGCGATCACCTACGTTGAGGCGGGCTTCGCAGACAAGATCGCGAAGGTTGACTTCGGCAACGGCCCGGTTGAGCTGAACTCCACCACCGTGGGCAACGCGCTGGCACACATGAAGTTCTCCACGGAGGGCCACAACATGGTGGTGGACTCGGAGGCACTGTTCGCGTCGAAGGATGCGGAGTCCTACCCGCTGATCCTGACCACATACGAGATTGTGTGCTCGGCTGGCTACGATGCCGCAACCGCTGGCATGGTGCGTGACTTCCTGAACGTGGCGCTGGACTCGCAGGACAGCGAGCTGGAGTCCGAGGGCTTCATTCCGGTGTCGGGCGCGCACGCTGAGCGTCTCCGTGAGGCCATCAACGCGATTCAGTAACAATGGCTGCAGCTCAAGTTGAGGCGCGCCCCCGGCGCCGAGCCGGGGACCGCGTCTTCGAGGGCGTATCGACGTCCTCTTCGGTTTTAATCACGCTCATCATTTCTGCGATTGGCGCATTCCTCCTGCTGGAGGCGTTGCCACCGCTGCTGCGGAACGAAGGCGGCTTCCTCGGGTTCCTGACGTATTCGGGCCCGTGGGAGACGGCGAACCTGGACGCAATGCGTTTCGGTATCCCGAACTTGTTCTTCTCCACGGTGATGATCTCGCTCATCGCGCTGCTGATTGCGATGCCGGTCGCGCTGGGCGTGGCGCTGTTCCTTTCGAGCTTCGCGCCGAAGCGCATGGTGCGCCCGCTCGCGGTGCTGGTGGACCTGCTGGCCGCGGTGCCGTCGATTGTCTACGGCATCTGGGGCGCGAAAGTGCTGGGACCCGCGCTCGGCAAGTTCTACGAGTGGGTGCATTCCTGGGGAGGCGACTTCTTCCTCTTCGCGCACTACCAAAACTCGCCGTCGTTCGCGACCGGCCGCAACATCCTGACCGGTGGCATCGTGCTGGCCATCATGATCTTGCCGATCATCGCAGCCACCGCCCGCGAGATCTTCACGCAGACGCCGCGCGGTCTCATCGAGTCTGCGATGGCCTTGGGCGCGACGCGCTGGGACGTGGTGCGGATGACGGTGTTGCCGTTCGGTAAATCCGGCTTCGTGGCCGGTTCTATGCTGGGTCTTGGCCGCGCGCTGGGCGAGACGATGGCGCTGTACATGGTGGTTTCCCCGGCACCGCTGTTCCGCGGCTCGCTCTTCGACGGCGGCACCACCTTCGCAACCGCTATTGCGAATGCATCGGCGGAGTTCAACAACCCGATTAGCGCTGGCGCCTACATTGCGGCGGGCTTGGTCCTGTTCGTGATTACGTTTGCGGTCAACGCTGCAGCGCGCGCGATTGTGAGGAGAAGTAAATGACAACAAAGCCTATGTCGCCATTTACCCCCGTGGCGAAGTCGCGCACGATCAAAAGCGCTGTGATGGGCACGCTCGTGGCTGCCACGATGGTGCTGGCGATGCTGCCGCTGCTGTGGCTGCTGGTCACGGTGGTCGGCCGCGGGTGGGACGCCATCAGCGACGTGTCCTGGTGGACCACCGACATGGTCGGTATCCGCGCCACCAAGGAGGGCGGCGGTGCGCTGCACGCGATTGTAGGAACGCTGGCGCAGACGTTGGTGGCGTCGATAATTGCGATCCCGATTGGCGTGGCCACCGCGATCTACCTGGTGGAGTATGACAAGGGCGGGAAGCTGGGCAGGCTGACCACGTTCATGGTGGACATCCTGTCAGGTGTGCCGTCGATTGTTGCCGCGCTGTTCATCTACGCGCTGTGGATCACGGTGCTGGGGCAGGCCCGCTCGGGTTTCGCGGTCGCGCTGTCGTTGATCCTGCTGATGCTGCCCGTGGTGGTGCGCAATACGGAGGAGATGCTGCGCGTGGTACCGATGGATCTGCGTGAGGCGTCCTATGCCCTGGGCGTGCCGAAGTGGAAGACCATCGTGCGCGTTGTGGTGCCGACGGCCTTCTCCGGCATCACCACCGGCATCATGCTGGCGATTGCCCGCGTGATGGGCGAGTCCGCGCCGGTGCTGATCCTCGTCGGATCCACGCCGATCGTGAACTGGGCCGGCATGTTTGGTCAGCCGCAGTCCTCGCTGCCGCTGTTCATGCTGGACATGTGGAAGGCAGGCGGTACGGGTGCGGCCGCCGACAGGCTGTGGGGCTCGGCGCTCACACTGCTCATCATTGTTGTTGTGCTCAACGCGCTCGCGCGGTTGATTGCCGCGAGGTTTTCAGTGAAGAAATAAGGATTACGTGCAATATGTCGAAGCTTCAGATGCGTGACGTCAACATTTACTACGGTGATTTTCACGCGGTGCAGGACGTCACCATGGAGATTCCCGCGCAGGCAGTCACTGCGTTCATCGGGCCCTCGGGCTGTGGCAAGTCAACCGTGCTGCGCACGCTCAACCGCATGCACGAGGTGATCCCGGGCGCCTCCGTGCAGGGCGAGATCATCCTGGACGGCCACAATATTTACGGCAAAGACGTGGACCCGGTGTCGGTGCGAAGCACTGTCGGCATGGTGTTCCAGAAGGCAAACCCGTTCCCGACGATGTCCATCGAGGACAACGTCGTGGCGGGCCTGCGCCTTGCAGGGGTGAAGAACAAGAAGGAGCTTAAGGACGTCGCGGAGCGCTCCCTGCGCGCGGCGAACCTGTGGGACGAGGTCAAGGACCGCCTGGACAAGCCGGGTGGTGGCCTTTCAGGTGGTCAGCAGCAGCGCCTCTGCATCGCAAGGGCCATCGCGGTGCGCCCCGAGGTCTTGCTTATGGACGAGCCCTGCTCCGCCCTCGACCCGATCTCGACCCTGGCCGTGGAGGAACTCATCCACGAGCTGAAGGAGAACTACACCATCGTGATCGTGACACACAACATGCAGCAGGCCGCGCGTGTGTCCGACAAGACGGCGTTCTTCTCCCTGGAAGCAACCGGTAAGCCTGGCCAGCTCATCGAGTTCGACGACACCACCACGATCTTCGAGAACCCGTCACGGCAGGAAACCGAAGACTACATCGCAGGCCGCTTCGGCTAGCCGCTACTTCTTGGCTCTGAACCGCCGCTCGATTGCCGCCAGCTTCGAGTGGCGGTCAAACGCGTCCTCGTCGCGCTGCTTCATGTACTCCTTCGGGTTTAGGCCCGTGACCAGGAAGACGACGCGTCCTGCGACGTTCACGCAGCGGTCCGCGTAGCGCTCGTAGTAGCGGGAGACAAGCGCCACGTCGACGGCCTCCCGCGCAGAGTGCTCCCAGGAGTCAGACGTTGTGATGGCGTTGAGGTAGTCGTGGAGGTCGTCGACACCCTCGTCGATTGCGTTGAGCTCAACAGCGACGTCCGCGTCAGGGTCGAGCAGCAGGTCGTGCGTGATGTTGACCATTTCGTCCACGCGGGCGGCCATCTCAGCGATCGGGGCGTGCTCCGTGTTCGGCAACACGGGGAAAGGGTGGCGCAGCCGCGCCAGCTTCGCAATGTGCTTCGCCATCGCGCCCATCCGCGAGAAGTTCTCCACGATATAGATAGAGGACAGCACCTGGCGCAGGTCTCCCGCCACCGGGTTCTCCAGCGCGAGCAGGCTCATGCTGCGCTCCTCGCAGCGCAGCTTCAGCTCCTTGAGCGGGTCGGACGCGTTGAGGGCATGCTCGGCGTCCTCAAGTGACTGCTCCAGCAGCGCGGTGGACGCCAGCTGCATGACTTCGCGCACGGTGTCGCACATCTGCAGTAGGTCGCGGTTGAAGGCTTCGAGGTGTTCACGGTAGGCGGTACGCATGCCCGCCATAGTAATAGGTATGGCCTCATCAACGAGGTAAAAGCCTAGCCGCCGTTATTCTCGATCTCGGCGCCCTCCGGCACGGTGTCGTCCTCCGGGTCGTCGAGCCAGCCCTCAGGCAGAGCCACTTTGGAGGAGGAACCCTGGCGGCCGCGGGCGTCGTCGGCGTGTTCGGCGAGCTCCTCGGAGTCTGCGATGGTCGCCAGCAGCGCCCCGAGCTCATCGAGCGTTTCCACCCGGGCAAGGTCCTTGCGGAATTCGCCGCCAACCGGGAATCCGCGTAGGTACCAGCCGGTGTGCTTGCGGATGTCGCGGCAGGCCTGCTGCTCACCGACGTGCTCCGCGAGCAGCTCCGCGTGGCGGGCGATGATGCCGCTGACGCGCCCCAGCGTTGGCTCCGGCGGGATCGGCTCCCCGCGCAGCTGTGCACCGATCTGGGCGAACAGCCACGGCCTGCCCAAGCACCCGCGGCCGACCTCCACGCCGTGGCAGCCGGTTTGCTCCATCATGTCGGTCGCATCTTTCGCCGCGAAGATGTCCCCGTTGCCGATCACCGGCAGCCCCGTGCCGCGCATGTGCTCAACCAGCCGGGCGATCTCGTCCCAGTGCGCCGCCCCGGAGTAGCGCTCCGCGGCAGTGCGCGCGTGCAGCGCCACGGCTGCCGCGCCCTCCTCGGCGGCGATGCGCCCGGCGTCCATGTGCGTGTGGTGGTCGTCGTCAATCCCGATGCGGAACTTCACCGTAATCGGCACCCCCGAACCTTCCGCCGCGCGGACAGCCGCGGCCACGATGTTGCCGTACAGCCTGCGCTTATACGGGATGGCCGACCCGCCGCCGCGCCGGGTGACCTTGGGCACCGGGCAACCGAAGTTCATGTCCACATGGTCGGCGATGTTTTCCTCGACGATCATGCGCACCGCCTCGTACGTGTAGGCGGGGTCCACAGTGTAGAGCTGCATGGAGCGCGGCTGCTCCACATCGGCGAAGCGGATCATCTTGAGCGTTTTCTCGTTGCGCTCGACCATCGCGCGGGCGGTGATCATCTCGCAGACGTACAGCCCGGAGGTGGTGCCGGTGAGCTCCTGCTCAATTTCGCGGCACAGCACGCGGAACGGCATGTTGGTCACGCCGGCCATCGGCGCGAGGAGGACGGGGGAGTTCAGCTCCAGGCCGCCGATGCTCAGATGTGGGTTCATAGTGCCCCCATTGTTCCCGCCACTGCCTGCGCAGTCCAATTCGGATGTCCTTTTTGTTTGTCGACGCCCGCTTCGCTCGGTAGGGGGTATCCAGTGAGGGTGACCTTTCTGGATGTTTGCGTAGTTTTCTGCCGTAAGACCTAAGTCACAATTATGGTGGTGTGATATCTGAATCATCAACACGAAGTGAGGTTTTTAATGAGCGAGCGTATCGCGAGTGACAAGCTGCGCGCCAAGGTCATGACTGCAGAGGAAGCTGCCCAGTTCGTGAACCATGGAGATAAGGTCGGGATCTCGGGATTCACCGGCGCTGGTTACCCGAAGGCAATGCCTGCTGCGATCGCAGCCAAGGCAACCGACGAGCACAACGCTGGCCGGGAGTACGCAATCGACCTGTTCACCGGCGCCTCGACGGCACCGGAGTGCGACGGCGTCCTGGCGGAAGCAAATGCGCTGCGCTACCGAATGCCGTACCAGTCTGACCCGCAGATGCGTAACAAGATCAACGCCGGCGAGATGAAGTTCCAGGACATCCACCTGTCCCACTCCGGCATGATGGTTGAGCAGGGTTTCTTCGGCGACGTGGACGTCGCGATCGTCGAGGCGGTCCGCATTACCGAGGAGGGCAACATCGTGCCTTCCTCGTCGGTCGGCAACTCTGTTGAGTACCTCAACGCGGCGAAGAAGATCATCATCGAGGTAAACGAGTGGCAGTCGCTCGATCTCGAGGGCATGCACGACATCTGGCTCGTGCCACCACTGCCGAACCGCATCCCGATCCCGATTACCAAGGCTGGCGACCGCATCGGTACTACCTACATCGAGATCGATCCGGAGAAGGTCGTCGCCGTCGTCAAGACCAACGCTGAGGACCGCAACGCGCCGTTCAAGGCTCCGGACGAGACCTCTGAGCGCATCGCCGCGAACTTCCTCGACTTCCTCGAGCACGAGGTGCGCCACGGCCGCCTCACCTACGACGGCTACGTTATGCAGTCCGGCGTGGGCAACGTGCCGAACGCCGTGATGGCCGGCCTGATGGACTCGAAGTTTGAGAACATCCAGGCGTACACCGAGGTTATCCAGGACGGCATGGTCGACCTTATCGACGCCGGCAAGATGTCCGTCGCATCCGCAACGTCCTTCTCGCTGTCCCCTGAGTACGCAGACAAGATGAACGCGGAAGCCAAGCGCTACCGCGAGTCCATCATCCTGCGCCCGCAGCAGATCTCGAACCACCCGGAGGTCATCCGCCGCACCGGCCTGATCGCATCTAACGGCATGATTGAGGCGGACATTTACGGCAACGCGAACTCCACCCACATCAACGGCTCCCGCATCATGAACGCTCTGGGCGGCTCTGGCGACTTCACCCGCAACGCCTACATCTCCTCGTTCATCTCCCCGGCGACCGCGAAGGACGGAGCGATTTCCTCCATCGTCCCGATGGTGTCCCACGTGGACCACACCGAGCACGACGCGATGGTCTTCATCACCGAGTTCGGTGTCGCTGACCTGCGCGGCCTCGCTCCACGTGACCGTGTGGCCAAGATGATCGCGATTGCCCACCCCGACTACCGCCCACTGCTCGAGGAGTACGTGGAGCTGGCGTCGAAGAGCAAGTTCCAGCAGACGCCACACGATCTGCGTCACGCGTTCGACTTCCATACCCGCATCATGGAAACCGGCACGATGAAGAAGTAGCGCCAGCTACGACACTACATCCGGGCCCGTCGGCGAGACAGCAACCTCGATGCCGACGGGCCCGTCGACGTGTACGACCGCAATCACCGTGCGCTGTGGCAGCGCGCCGGGTAGCGGTTCGTGCAGCAGGACGTCGAGGAGGTGCTCCGCGGCGTCGATGGAGAGGTGCTCGGTTGGCTCGTCCAGCAGCAGGATCGGGGCGTCGCTGACCAGCGCGCGGGCCAGCAGCAGTCGGCGGCGCTGCCCGGAGGACAGCGAGTCTGCGCCGTTAGCCAGCATGAAATCCAGGTCGAACTCGAAGCCGGTCGCCTCCAGCGCTTCGGCCATGCGGGCGTCGCTGGCGTCGCCGTTGGCAACCAGCAGGTTCTCCCGCACCGTCGTGGCGAACACCCATGCGTCCTCCGCGAACAGACGCGCACCCTCCGCGATGGCCGCCGTCCCGCCGGCGACGGGCAGCAGCCCAGCGAGCGTCTCCAGCATCGTGGTCTTGCCACAGCCGGAAGGACCGCGCACCAGCATCCGCTGGCCGGGGGCAAGCTCGAAGTCCCATGCTTGGTCGCCGTAGACGGTGCGCAGCGCCTCCGCCCGCACGGCCACGCCGGTCTCCGGGTGGGGGAGGGGGCCGCCGCTGAGCTTCGTTGTCTCTTCGGCGCGGTCCGCGACCTCGCGCAGGCGGTGGGCACTGCGCTTCGCCTGGTCCGCGTGCACCGCAGCCCCCGCGAGTGGGCCGTGCGCCTCAAAGGCCGCCAGCGGCAGCATTACCAGCATGCCCAGCCACACCGGGTTGCCCGTATACGTCTCGACGGCCAACCACGTGATGAGCAGTGCGCAGATGCCCGTGGCCCACGCCTGGATTGCAGACGCGGTGGCCTCTGGGCGCGTGGATTGAGCCCACGCCTTGCTCGCATCCGCCGAGGCCTGCGCGGCTTGCTCTATCAGCGCGTCGCCCTTGCCGGCGACGGCGTACTCCACCCTGTCGTGCAGCACCGAGTCGAGCTGCAGCGTGAAAGCGTTTTCTGCCTCGACAAGGAAGGTGTTGCGCGAAGCGCGCGTCGCTAAGTAGGGGATGAGCAGGCCCGTGAGCGCGAACCCACCCGCCATGATCACCGCCGCAAGGGGGTGCAGCAGCGCCGCGCCCACGATGGCTACCACCGTGAGCACCACGGCGACGCCACGCGGGACGAGCGTGCGCACGATGTAATCCGTCACGCGCTCCGTATCCGCCACCAGCAGCGCCTGGCCCTCGCCGCGGCCCACACGGCCGGCGGCCGCCTGGGCGTCGTACATGGTTGCGCGCAGCGTGGTCAGCGCGCGCAGGCCCAGCTTGTGCGCCACCAACCGGTCAAGGTAGCGGAACACCGCTCGCGAAATACCCAACGCGCGCACAGCCGTCACCGCCACCGAGAGGTCCAGCACCGGCGGCATCTCCCACGCGCGCGTAATCAGCCAGCCGGACAGTACCGTCAGGCTCAGCGCCGCCAGCAGCGTGATCGCACCGGCGATGACCGGGCTGATCAGGTCGCGGGGACGCACCTGTGCGATGCGCAGCAAAAACTTCAAGTCACTCATACCTGCACCACCTGGTCCGCGGCGTCGAGTACCCGCTGGTCATGGGACGCAACCAGCACCGCAGCGCCCCGCTGCGCCAGCCCGCGCATCCTTCGTATCACTTCGTCAACTAACTCGGGGGAGAGGTGCGCAGTCGGCTCGTCCAACACGAACACGTCCGCGTCCGCGGCGAACGTGCGCGCAATGCCGACGCGCTGTCGCTGGCCTGCGGAAATGCCGTCCCCGTACGGGCCGACAGCATGTGCCTCGGACACGCCCACCAGGCTGACGTCCCCGCGCGCGCCAAACAGTGCCACGTTCGAGCCCACGGTCCCAGGCTCCATCGCCGGGGTCGCAGGCAGATACGCCACCTTCTTCTCGACGGCCACTTCGCCCCCAACCATTGCATCCGGCAACTGGCCCAGCACCGCCAACAGCGTGGTTGACTTACCAGAACCATTCGCGCCGGTCAGCACCGTGACCTGTCCGCGCGGTGCATCAAACGTCAGACCGTCCGGGCGTACGCCGTCGCGCCCACGCACGCTCAGGTTGCGTACCTGCACACCGGGTTCCTCGGCGATGTAGGAGCCGGTGGTGGCGGAGGGGGCGTCGAGAAGCTCGAGGACGCGCTCGGCAGCGCTCAGGCCGTCGGCTGCGGCGTGGTAGCTTGCGCCGACCCTACGGATCGGTGCGAAAACCTCCGGGACGATGATGAGCACCGTCAGCCCGGCCAGCAGCGTGATCGAACCGGTCACCAGCCGCAGGCCGATGCTCACCGCGACCAACGCCACCGACAGCGTCGCGATGAACTCCAATGCGAACGAGGACAGGAATGCCAGTCGTAGCACTCCCATCGTGGAGTCCGCGTGTTTTTGGCCCGTTTGGCGGATCTGCTGCGCAGGACGCTTCGTGGCGTGCAGAGCGCGCAGTGTCGGGGCACCTGCCAACAGGTCCGACAGTTGAGCTCCCAGCCCAGCTGTGACCTCGAGTCGGCGCTTGGTGTGATCCGCCGTCAACTTGCCGATCAGCACCATAAACATCGGAATCAACGGCAGCGTAATCAGGCAAAACACGCCAGAGATCCAGTCGAAGTAGAAGATGACGGCGACCACGATTGGGGTGCCGATGGCCGTCGAAAAGAGGGCAGGGAGGAACTCCGTGAGATACGGGCGGAAGTCCGTAATGCCGCGCGTGAGCACATGGCTCCACGTTGCCGAATCCTGCTCCACCGCGCGCGGGTCCTGCTTCGCCAACGCCCGCAGCGCCTTCGTCCGCAAGTCCTCTACAACGCCGCCGACCGCATCGGCGGACCAGCGCTGCGCTACCCACGACAACACGCCGTGGGCCACAACAACGCCAGCAAGCGCCAACAGCAACGAGGCACGCGGAACCGCGCGCTCCGTCACCGCTGACGCTGCGACAAACCCAATCAAAATACCCCGGGCCACCAGCAGTAGCGTGTCTGCAGCTTGCGCAACGCCCGTGCGCACAATGAGTTGGCGCACGGGCGGAACGAGGCGAAGTAGCCGGGGGTCAATCGGCGAGGCCATAGCCTAGACCGACACCCTCTTCCGGAACGCCCAGTAGGTCCAAATCTGACCCGCCAGGACGATCGGGGTGAGGCACACAGCCGCCCACGTCATCACCTTCAAGGTGTACGGCGAGGAGGACGCGTTGCGGATATCCCAGCCAGCGAACAGGTCGCTTGTCGACGGCATCACGTCCGGGAACAGCGATCCGAACAGGACAATCGCGCAGCAGATAATGGCAAACGCCGTCATCCAGAACGCCAATCCATCACGGTTGCCAGCGATAGCAACCGCCGAAACGATCAGGCCGACCGCCGCGAGTGCCAGCGGGATCCAGGTCCAGCCAGCCCCCAGCGTGAGCTGGATCCACAGCAGGTACGCCGCGCCAACGACGATCGCCGGGCCAGCAATGAACTTCTTCGCGAACGCGTGCATCTCAGCACGCAGCGGATCGTGGGACTTAAACCCAAGGAACGTCGCACCGTGCAGCATGAACAGCAGCACGAACGCCACGCCGCCCAGCAGGCCGAGCGGGTTGAGCAGGCCAAGGAAGCCGTCATAGAAGGAATCCAGACGGCCCTGCTCGTTGAGCGGAACGCCCATCACGATGTTCGTGAAACCAACGCCCCACAGCAGCGTAGGCAAGTAGGAGCCAAACGCCGTGCCGGCGTCGCAAAGCCTGCGCCACTTCAGCGTGTCCACCTTGACTCGCCACTCCAAGCTCACGCCGCGGACAATCAGGCCCATAAGGATGAGCACCAGCGGCAGGTAAAAGCCGGAGAACAGCGTGGCGTACCACTCAGGGAACGCCGCGAAAATCGCCGCGCCGCCCGTAATGAGCCACACCTCGTTACCGTCCCAGATCGGGCCGATTGTCCTGATCGCAGCCGTGCGACGACGGTCGTTCTCGATCTCATCGCCCTTCATGAACGGCAACAACATGCCAACACCGAAGTCAAAGCCCTCCAACACGAAGTAGCCGGTGAAGAACACTCCGATGATCACAAACCAAAGCACTTGCAAGTCCATGATTTATAGCTCCTTGTTGTCCGCAGTGGTTGTGGTTGCGCCGGACTCCTGCGAAGACTTGAAGCTCAACGGCTCCAACTCGGTCTCGGCGTTCGGGCCGTAGAGCACGTCCTTCAGGCGCTTGGAGTCGCCCTCGTGCAGTCCAGGCTGGTCCATGCCCTTACGGACCTGACGCTGAATGAGCCACACCCACAGCACCGCACCGATGCCGTAGAGCACCGTGAACAGCACCATAGAGAGCAGCACCTGCCACGGCTGGTGGTCAGAAACACCGAAGTCCAGCAGCATGTGAATGTTCTGTTCCATCCCCGGGTGGTCCCCACCCTGGAACGCAGGGTTCGGATGGACGATCCACGGCTGACGGCCCATCTCAGTGAAGATCCAGCCCGAAATGTTCGACAGCCATGGAGCCGGCAGCGCCACCAGGCACAAGGTGCCCAGCCACTTCGCAGTAGGCACGCGCTTGCCGCGGGTTACCCACAGGCCTACCAGCGCCATCACGACGGAAACGACGATGAAGAAGATCATCATGCGGAAGGACCAGTACGTCACGAACAGGTTCGGGGTGTAGTTGCCCGGGCCGTACAGCGACTCGTAGTACTGCTGCAGATCCAGCACACCCTGCAGCTCAACGCCAGAAAGCTTGCCCTGTGCCAGGAACGGAAGCACAAATGGCAGGCCGATCAGCTGGGTTGCGGACTCGCAGTCGTTGTACGTCGAGATAGAAAGCACCGAGAAGTGCGGATCCAGCTCAGTGTGGCACAGTGCCTCTGCCGACGCCATCTTCATCGGCTGCTGCGTAAACATCAGCTTGGCCAGCTCGTCACCAGTCAGCGTGATGAGCACCGTTGCAGCGAGGATGACCCACGCACCGAAGCGGGTGCAGGAACGCCACACCGTCGCGGCATCCCCATCCGGATCGCCCTTGCGGGCCTCGCGGATCATCCACCAGCCAGCGACGCCGCACACCAAGGTGCCCGCGAGCATCCAAGCGCCGAACACCGCGTGCGGGAATGCCCACAGCACCGTCGGGTTCGTCAGCAACGCCTTGAAGGAAACCAGCTCAGCGCGGTTCGTCTCCGGGTTGAACACAGCGCCCACCGGGTGCTGCATGAACGAGTTTGCGGTAATAATCCAGAACGCCGAGATATTCACGGCGATTGAAACAATCCAGATCGACGCAAGGTGTGCCCACTTCGGCAACCTGCCCCAACCGAAAATCCAGACGCCGAGGAAGACGGACTCAAAGAAGAACGCCGTCAGGCCCTCGAAGGCGAGCGGTGCACCAAACACGTCTCCCACGAACGAGGAGTATTCAGACCAGTTCAAGCCGAACTGGAACTCCTGGACGATGCCTGTGACAACGCCCATCGCGAAGTTAATGAGGAAAATGTTTCCGAAGAAACGGGTCGCGCGGTACCAGCGCTCGTCGCCAGTCTTGTGCCAGATGCTTTGCATGATCGCAACCATCGGCGCGAGTCCCATGGTCAGTGGGACGAAAAGGTAGTGATAGACCGTCGTAATGCCGAACTGCCACCTTGACAGATCGACTAAATCTAGCGGCATTGTGACTCCTTCAACGTAAACAACCAATAAAGGTTATGGTCATGTATTTACCGTAGCAGGCGCCGAAAACCCCTAACTTCCAGGGAGTATGACCATATATGGGGGTAGCGTCCTGAAGGGTCATTTCGGGGTGGGTTTACGATTTCGGCCCACCCTTGAGTTGTGCTAAGTTGTTGCGCACGGGCCTTTAGCTCAGTTGGTAGAGCTACGGACTTTTAATCCGCAGGTCGCGGGTTCGATCCCCGCAGGGCCCACATTCAGCGCCACGCGACTTCGGTCGGTGGCGCTTTTTGTTGGATGCAGAATGGCTTGAGTCGGCGCGCCCCTTGAAAACTTGCTATGTACTGGTGATTTGTGATGTTATTCTGCATCGGCTTATGATGGTCGAGCTGTTAACGCAGCGGGCCCCCATCGTCTAGAGGCCTAGGACTCCGCCCTTTCACGGCGGCAACACGGGTTCGAATCCCGTTGGGGGTACTTCAGCCGCAAGGTTGAAACGCAAAAACATATGGCCCTGTGGCGCAGTTGGTTAGCGCGCCGCCCTGTCACGGCGGAGGTCGCGGGTTCAAGTCCCGTCAGGGTCGCCATGTTTGAAGAGTCGGAACGGAAACGTTCCGGCTCTTTTTATTTTGTCCAACCTGCCTACATGAAGAGGTGAAGTGGCGTCGAAAAATAGGGTTAAGCGACAAAATGTGTGCTTTTCTCGGCGTGTCGACTTAAGTGACAAAATGTGTGCTTTTTCAGGGGTTGGGATGGGTGGGTTGTGGGGTGTTGTGCTGGGGCTATGAGCGTCCTGCCCAGCCGTGTCGGATGGCCCAGGAGGGGTTGAAGTCGGTGTCGATGCCGGTGTCGTAGACTTTCGGCCGGCCGTCGGGTGAGTTGGCTTGGTCGCGTTCACGCATGTGTGCCT
>NZ_JAEUWV010000017.1:0-45832 GCF_024102595.1 Corynebacterium lipophilum | reverse complement strand
CCGGTCCCTTTCCGAACCCGGTTAGCTAAGCCCGCCCGCGCTGATGGTACTGCACCTGGGAGGGTGTGGGAGAGTAGGTTACCGCCGGCCTATAACTTCATTTTCTTGTGTGTGGTGGGTTCCATTATTCCCGTTGTGGGGGTGGTGGTACCCACCACACTCTTTTTTGTTGTGTACCCCCACAACAAACAACGAGGGCCGTCTTTACGAAGTCTGATGACGCCAGCGCTCCTTGTTTGTAGACTCAGAGGTGCAACTCTGACTGACCGGATGATTGGGAATTTGTTTCAACAGGTGCACAATAAGTTCTTATTTTCGGACATTCCTGTTTATAATGACTTGTTCCAATAGAAAGGTGTTTCATGTCCGATCGCTCTAACGAGAGACCACGTCGCAACCACGGTTCTTCTTCCTCCAAGGGGCGGAACGGGCGGCCAGGCAATGGGGGCCGGAAAGGTCGGTGCGACGACAGTAGGGATCGTCGCAATGATCGCAGCGGTGACGGCCGTGGTAGGAGCAGAAACGCTCGTCCTGGCGGCGATGAAGAACGCAAATTCAACAATCGTCACAATCGCTCGCAGCCTCGTCGGCAGGGCTACCGCGAGGATAGGATGGCTCAAAAGCTTTCTGAACCCGACCTGCCTTCCGATCTTGACATCAGTGTTCTCGACCCGTCCGTGCTGCAAGATTTGAAGGTGTTGTCACATGACAACGCAACTCGCGTCGCGAAGCACATGATTATGGCTGCAGATCTGCTCGACGACGACCCGGCGCTTGCCTTGCGTCATGCTAGGGCAGCAAAGAATCGTGCTGGACGTGTTGGGGTTGTTCGTGAAACGAATGGTGTAATCGCTTACCACGCAGGTGAGTGGAAAGAGGCACTTTCTGAGCTGCGAGCTGCCCGGCGCATGAGTGGCGGCCCTGGGCTTTTGGCTGTGATGGCTGATGCTGAACGCGGACTTGGTCGTCCCGAGAAGGCGTTGGAGCTTGGTCGGAGTCCTGAGGCGCGAGACCTCGATCGTGAGGGACGTATTGAGCTTGCCATCGTTCTTTCTGGTGCGCGTCGCGATCTGGGCCAGGTTGATTCTGCGATTGCGACGTTGGAACGTGTACGTCCGAACAAGGATGAGCGGGACGTCTCTGCAATGCGTTTGTCTTACGCCTACGCCGACGCATTGCTGGCTGCTGGCCGAAAGGCTGAAGCGGCTGACTGGTTCAAGCATGTTATTGAGTTGGATCCGGAGATGTTGACGGATGCGAAGCAGCGTTTGGAAGAGACGGAGTAGTGGCTTTGGGTTCTCTTGCTCATCAATATGACGTGTTGCTCTTTGACTTAGACGGCACGGTTTGGGAGGGCGGCCGCGCGTTAGACAAAGCGGTTTCCAGCATCATCGAATGTGGTGTGACACCTTTCTACATCACGAATAATGCATCCCGGCCTTCGGCCCTCGTCGCCGAAATGCTTGGTGATATTGGGCTAGAGTGCTCGAGTGAGGAGATTATTACCTCAGCAGAGGCAGCTTTGGAGCTAGCGCGACCCCTGTTGAAAGAGGATGATCCCATCCTTGTTCTTGGTGCGCAGTCGTTCAAAGACTTGGTTTCTGGGGCCGGTTATCGCGTAGTCTCTAGTGCTGACGACGCACCAGTTGCGGTGCTACAAGGGCACTGCCCGGAAACTGGGTGGCGTGAGCTGTCTGAAGCAGCGTTGGCGATTCACAACGGGGCGGTCTACTTGGCTTCAAACCTTGATACTTCCTTGCCGATGGAGCGGGGGCTTATGGTCGGTAACGGCTCGATGGTGGCGGCGGTGACGTCAGCAACCGGCGTTGTCCCAGAGGCAGCCGGAAAGCCAGAACCGGCTATGTTCCATCAGGCTGTGAAGCTGTCGGGTGCTACGCGAGCGTTGGCGGTCGGTGACCGTTTAGATACCGATATTGCCGGTGGAAATCGTGCGGGGATGGATACGTTGCAGGTACTTACAGGTGTGTCTGGTCCTTATGCTTTGTTGGCGGCTAAGCCGGTGGAGCGCCCGACATATATTGGTGATGACTTGCGTAGCCTCTTGGCAGATGCGGAGAGCTTGCGGCCGGGAGCACAGGGCGGTTTCGTGGCGAAGCTGCAAGGAGATACGCTCCTGCTTAACGGTGGTGCTGCATCTTCTTCGCCTACGGAGGCCTTGCGAACGGCTCTGGCTGTTGCGTGGTCTGCAGAGGCCGAAGTACGAGTGGTTGAGCCGGTATCGCAGTGGGCGCAGAAGGCTGTGGAGTCGTGGTGGTAGGGCACGCCCCGAAACCCCACGATCCAAGGCGAGTCGGCATTTCACCGGAAGAATTGCGTTCGAAGGTAGATAGTGTGCTGGCGCGGGTGCCGTCTACGATAAGGGATGAACTTGAACAGTTGGCTGAGGCTCATGACGTTTTAGCAGAAGCGCTAAAAGACTGAGCATCGCCGTAGGAGAGGAGTACGGGTGGCACCTGGTCGGCGACGCCTTGACGCAGAACTTGTTCGACGAAAGATCGCTCGTTCACGGGAGCAGGCCCGGACATGGATTATTGAAGGACGCGTTGAGGTCGGAGGGTTTCCTGCAAAAAAGCCAGCTACAGTTGTCGAACCCGATGTTTCCATCAAGGTCGATGTTGATAACACCGATGACTGGGCTTCCCGTGGCGCGCACAAACTTCTGGGGGCACTAGAGCACTTCGAAAAGCTTGGGTTTACGGTCAAGGATAGGACGGTGATTGACGCGGGAGCGTCAACGGGGGGATTCACTGACGTTTTGCTACGAAGAGGTGTCCGCCGGGTCTTTGCGGTAGATGTCGGTTACGGGCAATTACTTTGGCGGCTGCAAAACGATCCGCGTGTGACGGTGATGGACCGTGTGAATATACGGTCGTTGACTGCCGACATGCTGAGCGAGTCGGCCAATTGCATGGTGGGTGATTTATCGTTTATCTCTTTGAAGCTTGTGCTTCCTGCGCTGGTAGCAGCGCTTGAGGACGAGGCGGACCTCCTGCCGATGGTGAAACCACAGTTTGAGGTTGGTAAAGACCGCGTTGGTCACGGGGGTGTCGTTCGTTCGGCAGAGCTGCGTCGAGAAGCAGTGGTAGATGTCGCATTGTTCGCACAGTCGCTGGGGCTTGAGGTGAAATCAATGGTTGCATCTCCGTTGCCAGGTCCGAGTGGTAACGTAGAATACTTTCTGTGGCTGCGTAAGACAGCAAATGCGCAGGAACAATCTGTCGAGGCCGTCGAAGAGATGGCAGCACAGGCGGTGCAGGAAGGGCCAGCGTAGATATGTCTGTAGATAATCGGCGACGCATTTTGTTGGTGCCCCATTTTTACAGGCCCGACAATATTGAGGCTGCGGCGAATTCTGCCCGGATGCTGCAGCAGGCTGGCATTGAGGTGCAGTTGCTTTCTGCGGGGGAATCAAGTCCCGCTGAAGAGGATCCAGTATTGCAGAAGCTGGAGCACGTAAGCCCAGGGGCCGAGGCTGGCCGAGGCTGCGAGCTTGTATTTGTGCTTGGAGGCGATGGAACGTTTTTACGCGCAGCAAACTTTGCGCACCTTCAGGACATTCCAGTGCTCGGGGTGAATCTCGGCCATGTGGGATTCTTGGCAGAGTCCGAAGCGGAAAGCCTGGAAGATGTGCTGTCCTCGGTGATAGCGCGCTCATATCGGGTTGAAGACCGCATGACACTTGACGTGCGGGTTTTGGATGCGACGGGTGAAGTGCTTGGCGAAAGTTGGGCGCTGAATGAATGCAGCATTGAGAACTCGGATCGTACAAGAGTGCTTGATGCGTTTCTGGAGATTGATTACAGGCCGGTATCTTCGTTCGGTTGTGATGGTGTGCTGGTATCTACGCCTACTGGATCAACCGCGTATGCTTTTTCGGCCGGTGGTCCGGTGATGTGGCCTGAGCTCGATGCCATCTTGGTGGTTCCGAATAATGCGCATGCCCTCTTCGCGAAGCCAATGGTTGTTTCACCGTTGTCGACGGTAGCGGTTGAGTCCTTTTCGACGACCAGCTCCGCTGTTGTCGTGATGGATGGGGTTCGTAGGATTATGATGCCGCCAGGTGCACGGGTCGAAGTGACGCGTGGTCGCCGCCCGGTGCGCTGGGTTCGGCTTGATGAGCGTCCGTTTACCGACCGCCTGGTGGAGAAGTTTCAGCTTCCGGTATCTGGGTGGCGTGGCCCAGATAAAGAGAGGTAGATCGGCGTGCTGTCGGAAATTGCTATCAGGAACCTCGGTGTGATCCCTCACGCTAGCGCGGAGCTCTCGGAAGGTTTGACAGTCCTTACGGGTGAGACTGGCGCCGGTAAGACGATGGTGGTCACGGGTTTGCGGCTGTTGACTGGCGGTCGTGCTGATGCTTCTCGTGTCCGTACGGGAGCGCCGGAAGCGGTGGTGGAGGGTGCGTTCGCGGTAACAGGAATCCACGAGGACAGTCGCGAGGCTATTGCGAAGATCGCGGAGAACGCTGGCGCGGTCCTCGATGAAAACGGTGAGTACGTCGTAGTCCGTTCCGTAAAATCGACAGGCAGGTCGAAGGCACACTTTGGTGGCCGGGCGGTACCGGCTGCGACACTCAGCGAAGTCTCCTCGCACCTGCTTACGATTCATGGCCAGAACGATCAGTTACGTTTGATGTCGCCAGAACAGCAACTGCATGCGTTGGACCGCTTCGATCCTGCTGCTTCAAAGGTTCTCCGTGCGTATCAGGAAGCGTGGAAGCGCTGGCGCGTTGCGAAGAGAGATTTAGAGGAGCGGACAAAGCGGCGTCGAGAATTAGCGATGGAACAGGACCGTCTCCTGTTTGCTGTCAACGAGATCGACGAGGTCGCACCCGAGCCAGGTGAAGACGCTGAGCTCGTCTCTGCGATTCAGCGCCTGCAAGATGTTGATGGATTGCGCTCCGCGGTTCAAGAGGCGATGGTTGCAATCGATGGCGCTGAGGCGGTTGGTGAGTATGACGAGGCGTCCGCCGCTTCAGATTTGGTAGGGCAGGCTGCGAGTGCACTTGGTGCATCCACTGATACGCAGCTGCAGGAGCTGGGGCGTCGACTGGAAGAAGCCGCCACTGTGCTTTCGGATGTTTCTTCGGAACTTGGAACGTATTTGTTTTCGTTGGATGCGGATCCGCATGCGCTCGAGAACATGCTTCAGAGGCAACAGTCGTTAAAGGTGCTGACCCGAAAGTACGCGTCGGACATTGATGGTGTGCTCCGTTGGAGGGACGAGGCGCAGCAACGGTTGGCGTCAATTGATACGTCGGATGAGGCCCTCGCGGAGCTTCAACTGCGGGTTGATGACGCTGCGACCGAGATGAAGCAGCACGCTGAGGAGTTGACGGGCATTCGTCGCGATGCTGCACGACGGTTCTCTGAGGCAGTGACACAGGAGTTGCATGGGCTGGCGATGCCTAAGGCTGTGCTGAGCGTCCGCGTTGAGGGAGCAGACTACGGCCGTGATGGCGCTGATGCTGTCGAGATTTGTCTGTCGCCTAACGCTGCGTCAGAGCCAAAGCCATTGGCAACCAGCGCGTCAGGAGGTGAGCTTTCACGCGTCATGCTCGCGATTGAAGTGATCCTTGCCGGGTCAACGCACGGCGCGACATTCGTCTTTGATGAGGTTGATGCTGGTGTCGGTGGTCAGGCCGCGGTGGAGATAGGGCGTCGCCTTGCACGGCTCGCAGTAAACAATCAGGTAATTGTGGTGACGCACCTGCCACAGGTTGCGGCTTACGCGGACAGACACTTACACGTTGCGAAGAACGTTGGCGATGAAACCGTGACATCAGGAGTGCTTGTGCTCGACGATGCCGAGCGTGTGGAGGAACTGGCTCGCATGATGGCTGGGATGGCGAACTCGGAAACAGGAAAGGCGCACGCGGCGGAGCTACTGGAGCAGGCACAGCGCGAAACAAAAGAGTTTCGTCGATAGCCCGCGCGCCTAGCAGTACTTGGCGGGCGATGCAGGCAGAATTCAACATATGACTGAAACTTCTGCAACTTCTGAATCGACTAGCGCGCCGTTGCAGGGACCGCTGCGTGATTGCACGCCGCAAGGCAAGGGGTGCGGCCGTCTTCGTTCTGGGGATATTGCCTTCGTTGATGCTCCAGATATCAGCCGTAGGGAAGCTGAGATGTTGATCAACGCGGCACCGGCGGCGGTTGTCAATATTGCACGATTTAGCACTGGGGCTGTGCCTAATTACGGCCCGCACTTGCTTCTCGACGCTGGCATTCCACTGTTTGAAGCTGCCGGTGCGGAGATGCGGGCGTCGATACGCGATGGCAAGAAGACATCCGTAACGGCTTCGGGTGAGATCAAGGTTGGGCGCAAGGAAGTCGGTTCTGCTTCACCAGTGGTGCGCGCTGATGTTGACGCGACGTTTATTGAAGCACAGCGTCACCTCGTAGATCACATGGAGGCGTACTTCGGAAACACGGTCGAATTTATACACTCCGAATCGCCGCTGCTTATCGATGGTGTTGGCGCGCCTGAGTTAGGTGACGTGATTGCGGACCGAAAAGTTATTATCGCGAGCCCGTGCCCAGATCTCCGAGAGCGTATCGAATCGTTGCGCAATTTCATCCGTGAGTTCACACCTGTGTTGATTGGTGTAGGCAAGGCGACGAATACCTTGGCGGAGATGGGGTACGCGCCCGACTTTATCGTGGGCGACCCGGGCGACGTGGCTGAAGAAAACTTGCGAAGCGACGCGCGGGTGATTTTGCCAGCGGACCCCGACGGCTACGCGCCTGGTCTGGAGCGCATCCAGGATCTTGGAGTAGGTGCGATGACGTTTCCCGCCGCGACCGAATCTGCAACAGACCTGGCGGTGTTACTGAGCGTGTTCCACGATGCAGAAATGATCGTGATGGTTGAGCAGCCCGTGAACCTGGACCGTATCTTTACCGAATCAGATGAAAGCTCGCCGGCAGCACTGCTCACTCGTTTGAAAGCGGGTCAAAAACTGGTGGATTCCACAGTGATAGCTGATTTGTACAATCTGACGACTGGTCGGGGAGTCGCCTGGGCATGGGCAATTTTGGGATTGCTTGTTGCTGCGGCGACGATTGTACTCATCGTCGGGCTTGGCGGGAGTGGGCCGTTTAGCACGAACCTGGCGGATACGTGGAACACGATTGTTACACAGCTGCAGAGTCTGTGGAGCTAATAGGGAGTAGGTGGTTTTGATGTCTTCAGGAAGTAGTTCGGCAGGTTATGTTGCAGCAGGTCTGGGCTGGGGCATTGCACTTGGTGTCGCAGCAGGAATGCTGGTGATTGCGCCAGCAATGGGCACGCTTGATTTTTCAACGTCGTCGCAGTTAGGCGAGTCGCAACAGTCGGCTGACGCCTCGCAGGGGACAAAATTTGAGTTTTCCGATGCAGTGATAGCTCAGCATTCGGCCGAGCTTGTTGCGAACACGCTGGATGGTAAGTCAGTGATGGTGCTTCGCGCGCACGATGCGTCAGCAGAAGATGTCGATGCTGTAACGTGGCTGCTTCGCACCGCAGGGGCATCAGAAGCGGGCCAGATTACGTTGGGCGAGAAGTTTACCCAGCAGGAGTCGGCTGATGCATTGAGTACGATCATCGCGAACACCCTGCCGGCAGGAGCGCAGCTTTCCGTTGATCGACGCGCGCCTGGCACACATGCTGGCCAGTCGCTGGGGAGCGTTCTGCTCAAGGATCCAGCGACTGGTGAACCGGTGGCTCCGGAATCTGATCGTAATTTCGTTATAGAGGCGCTGCATGGAGGCGGTTTTATAGACGACACAGATGTTTCAGCGCCTGCTGATGCGATTGTTGTGATCGGCGCCGGTGATACCGGCGGGGAGCGTTCTTTCGGGACACAACTGTTGACAGACATGACCGCGGAGCTCAATGACTTAGCTGCGGCAGTGTATGCGGCGCCAGATGAAGACGGTGGGTTTGTTGATACGGAAGCAGGCAGGGTGTCGGCGGTGCTTTCGCTTGCGGAAGAATTGGCGGTCGAATGATGCACGAGTTTGAAGTTCAACAGTCGGAGCTGCTGCTGGATGCACCGATTATCGCGGTGCGCAAAGATATTGTTTCGATGCCGGGGGGCGCTTCCGCGGCACGCGAGATCGTAGAGCACTTCGGTGCGGTTGCAGTGGTGGCCGTCGATTCCAAACGAAGGATTGCGATGGTCCGCCAGTACCGGCACAGCGTTCGGCGCCGGTTGTGGGAACTTCCTGCTGGACTTCTCGACGTCAGCGAGGAAGACGCGCTTGTGTGCGCCCAGCGTGAGTTGGCCGAGGAAGCTGGTTTGGCTGCTGAGAAGTGGGCATTGTTGCTGGATCTGGTGACGTCCCCGGGTTTCGCAGAAGAAGCGGTGCGTGTGTACCTGGCTTCGGATCTCCGTGAGGCCCCTCGTGGTGAAGCCGAGTTCGAAGAAGCCGATATGGTGCTGGAATGGGTGCCAATTGAAGAGGCACAATCGATGGTGTTTCGCGGTGACATCGTGAACTCGATTGCGATTGCCGGAGTGATGGCAGCGGCGCGAGTGCTAGAAGGCGAGGTAGAGCCGCGTGATGTAACCGAGCCCTTTGACCTGCGGCCAAGATCGCTAGCAGAGCGACGCACAGCGCAAGGCGTCACGCGCGATATGAAGAGGATCTAGTTGGACGTCAATGAGCTTGTTAGGCGTTGGCTCGAGCACCTTGCAGTTGAACGAGGTCTTTCAGCAAACACATTGAGCAACTATCGTCGGGATCTTAGACGGTATGCCTCGTGGCTGCATGCCAACGGCAAAGCCAACTTGTCTGAGGTGACCGCTGCAGACATCGAGGCGTACCTGGCGGACCTACGGCGTGGAGTTGATGGGGCTGCGCCGTTGGCGGCATCTTCGGCTGCGCGCGCACTTGTGGTTGCCCGCGGACTACACAAGTTTGGGGTGCTTGAGGGCGTACTTGCAGGTGATGAATCAGCCCAAGTAGCTCCACCTTCGCCTGGTAAGAAGCTGCCCGATACGCTAAGTATCGAAGAGGTCGGCAAGATGCTGGACTCGTGCCCCACGGAGGAGCCGATTGGGTTACGAGACAAAGCGTTACTGGAGTTGCTCTACGCCACGGGGGCGCGTGTGTCGGAAGTACTGGCGCTCTACGTCGATGACTTCATGGCGCTCGAAGGCGAACAGCACGCGGTACTGACATTGACAGGCAAGGGCAATAAGCAGCGCATCGTGCCGGTGGGGTCGATGGCGAAGGAGGCCGTCGAAAAATATCTGGTGCGCGGACGCCCAGCGCTGGCCAAAGGGCGCTCTCATTCGCTGTTCCTGAACGCACGTGGCGGCAGCTTGTCTCGGCAAAGTGCTTGGACGGTCATCAAACAGGCCGCTGAGCGAGCCGGGATCACCAAGCATGTTTCTCCTCACACGTTGCGGCATTCTTTTGCAACACACATGCTCGACGGCGGCGCCGATGTACGAGTAGTGCAAGAACTGCTTGGGCACGCATCTGTGACGACTACCCAAATTTACACACACGTTACTGCGGAAAGCCTTCGGGAAGTCTGGCACGCTACGCACCCTCGTGCATAGGTATGTAGGGTTGACATGTTCTGATGCACGACCGGAAGGATTCTTGCCACATGGCTTTTCGACGACCCCACGTTCTCGCAACTGTCGCTGCTGCTACATGCGCTTTCGGGCTGAGCACCTCGGGAGTTGATATGAACGCGTATGCGCAGTTGCCGGAGGGGCTTGATCCTGCCGCGATCCAGCAGGCCATCCCTTCCGAGATCCACGTGCAGGCCGGGCAGACTACGACTGTCGACACCGGTGTTCCGCTGAGCCTCAATTACAGTTCGGGTGGCTGGACCGTTGTATCATCTGGCACTTCTGTGTCCGTGACTGCTCCTGATACTCCAGGTGCAACGGTGAGCGTTCCGGTCTCCGCTGGGGGATACTCGGCGACCGTGAATCTCGTCGCAGTGGGCGGTGGTGAGACCGTTGATGCTCCACCTGAGAGCGCTGCGGAGCCTGAAAACAATGATGGTGCTGGCAAGCCACATGGCGATAGCGTTGATGACTCAAACAGGGAAGGACACGGATCCGAGACTGGTTCAGGCTCAGATCAACGTGTGCACGACGCGCCTGCTGCGCCACAGGCCCACCGTGTCCCAGCCAAGGAGGTGGATACCACGAACGCGAAGCGCCTGGAGTTCGAGGGCGTCATCGAGGACAACAGCATCGTGGTGAAGGTGCCACTGAGTAAGGCCGGACAGCTGATGAAGTACGCTAAGACCGATAGGGAAGGCGCCACACTTCGTTATGTAGACGTGGACGGCAATATCATTGAAGGCGTGAAGCGTGACGTGGACGTAGCGTCGCGCACGCTGACATTAACGTACCCGGAGGGACAGACGCCGGATAACCCCTTCATCATGGAGGTTGTCCGGGATGGATCGGCGGCGGAGTTCATCGCGGTGATAACGTCAAAGAACGCTCCGACTGCTGCACCAAAGGATGGAAATGCCCAGGGGGGCGACAGTCAAGTGGAAACACTTGACGAATCGAGGACGAATGACGGGCTTCTTGCCCTGGGCATCGCAGGAATTGCGGCACTGGTGGCCTTGCTGCTCATCGTGTTCCTGATTCGAAAGAGGCGACAGGCACATAACTAGGTATGGCATTGTAAGATGATTGCGTCAAGGGCTTACACGTGACGCGCATTGGACGGAAGGGATGACAATGGCAGGCAACGCATTGTTTGACGCTGCTGAAGAAAAGAAGTTTCTCACGGGACGTCCATTCCGCGAGTTCCCTCAGCCTGAACCGCTCGAGCACCACGGCCCGGCGACCATCCTATCGATGGTGAATCAGAAGGGTGGCGTCGGCAAAACGACGTCGACAATCAACCTGGGTGCATGTCTCGCAGAGCAAGGGCGCAAGGTGCTGCTTGTTGACCTCGACCCGCAGGGTGCGCTCTCAGCCGGTCTTGGAGTGTCCCATGATGAAGAGCAAGTCACCGTGTATGACTTGCTTTTTGACAACACTGCGTCGATCCACGCGGCCATTCGGCACTCGAATATGCCGGGGCTGGACCTTGTCCCCGCGAACATTGACCTTTCTGCTGCGGAGATTCAACTGGTCAATGAAGTCGGCCGTGAACACACATTGGCCCGTGCGCTCCGCCCTGTGCGCAACGAGTACGACATCATCATCATCGACTGTGGCCCTTCGCTCGGCCTGTTGACCGTCAATGCGCTGGCGTGTTCGGCGGGCGTGATGATTCCGATGGAGTGCGAGTACTTTTCGCTCCGTGGTCTTGCGTTGTTGACTGACACAGTGGAAAAGGTGCGAGACCGCATCAATTTCGACCTTGACATCGTAGGCATCCTGGTCACGATGTTTGACCGACGCACTACACACGCGCGAGAAGTGATGGATCGAGTCGTTGAGGTATTCGGCGAGCGAGTTTTTGACACGGTGATTACCCGAACGGTTCGATTCCCGGAGACCTCGGTTGCCGGTGAACCGATCATTACTTGGGCGCCGCACTCCCAAGGCGCAGAGCAGTACCGGCAGTTGGCGCTTGAGCTGCTCGAGCGCATTGATAAGTAGTTTGTTGCACCGTGTCTGAGGACGCCACCGAGGGAGTCCAGCCCGAGATCACCGGTTTTACGTTGGCCCTCCAGAACTTTGAGGGGCCGTTTGATCTGCTCCTGCACCTCATCCACTCCAAGAAGCTGGACGTGACCGAAGTTGCACTAGCTGAGGTGACCGACGAGTTTATTGCATACACGCGTGCGCTGGGTGCAGCAGCGCAACTTGACGAAGTCACTGAATTTCTTCTTGTGGCTTCCACACTGCTGGATTTGAAGACTGCGCGGTTACTTCCGCGCGACGGAGACACAGAGATTGAAGATCTTGAGCTCCTGGAGGCTCGGGACCTGCTCTTTGCGCGTCTCCTCCAGTACCGTGCGTATCAGCAGGTCGCTGACGAGTTCGTGGCCTGGCAACGCAACGCGAAGCGGAGATACCCGCGTGCGGTCTCAATCGAAGACCGATTTGCTGCGTTGCTTCCACCTGTGCAGCTGGGGCACACGCTTGATTCCTTTGCGGAGTTGGCCGCTGCTGTGTTTCGGCCCCGCCCACCGGAGGAAGTGCGGACGGACCACTTGCACGCGGTCAGCGTTTCGGTGCCCGAGCAGGCCGGGAAGCTACTGAGCGCGCTGCATCTCCTTGGTGCGGAGCAGTGGGTCGCATTTGAGGTGCTCACGAAGGACTGTAGTTCCTCCATGGAACTCGTGGGGCGCTTCTTGGCGTTGTTGGAGTTGTACAAGGCTCGCGCGGTGGAGACCGAGCAGCCAGAAGCCCTCGGTAGCCTGGAGGTTTCCTGGACAGGAATCAACGTTGATCCTGCTGTGGTTGCGTCAAGCAACTGGGAATAGCGATAGAATGCCAGACCATGAATGCTCCCCAAATGGTTTCGCAGCTTCGCGCACGTATCGAATCGATTTTGCTGGTCGCGGACAATCCAGTCACGGTAGATGCATTAGCGTCGGCACTGGGGGCGGAGCTGGGAGACGTCGAGAAGCAGCTCGAGGACTGGTCCGAGGAATGCGAACTGCGCGGCAGCGGGATCGACGTTCGGCGGACAGCTGAGGGGTGGCGACTGTACACGCGACCAGAATACGCAGACGCCGTGGAGGCATTTCTGCTTGATGGTGCACAGACGAAGCTGAGCCGCGCGGCAATGGAGACACTTGCGGTGGTTGCATATCGCCAGCCGGTGACACGCACGCAGGTTTCCGGAGTACGCGGCGTCAACGTTGATGGTGTGATGAAAACGCTGACGCTGCGAGGGCTCATTGCCGAGGTTGATCCAGACGAGTCGACCGGCGCGCACCGCTACGTCACTACCGAGCTCTTTCTTGAGTTGCTGGGCATAGATTCACTTGAGCGACTGCCGAACCTGGCGCCATTGTTGCCTGAGATCGACGATATCGAGGAAGCATGGTAAAGGCTGCTACACTTGCGGTCGTTCGAAGAACTGTATAACTCGCAAAGAGAAAAGGACTCAAGATGAATCCTCCCGCTCGCCGAGATGGCATACCGGAACAAGGAAAGAACGAGCCGTTCTATCCTTCGTATGCGAAACCGGCACGTAAACAACATGTCAAGCGTGACAAGCGCGCCAAGGCTGCCAATGAGGCTCCGAACCCACTCGATGACAACTGGTGGGACGACGAAGAAACAAAGCAGCGCAAGAAGAACACCGACGGGATCCGTCTGCAAAAAGTGCTCGCACAAGCAGGCGTCGCGTCGCGACGGCACTCTGAGATTATGATTGATCAGGGGCGCGTTGAGGTCAACGGGAAGATCGTTACCGTCCAGGGCACCCGTGTGAATCCGAACGTCGACGTGATTCGAGTTGACGGTGCACGCATCAATGTAAATGAGGACTTGGAGTATTTCGCGTTTAATAAGCCGCGCGGAGTACACACAACCATGCAAGATGAGCATGATCGCGCCTCTGTTGGTGACTTCGTTGCTGAGAGAGTCGCTGCAGGTCAGCGTCTGTTCCATGTCGGGCGTCTCGACGCCGACACTGAAGGGCTCTTGCTGCTTACCAACGACGGCGAGCTTGCAAACCGCCTCATGCACCCGCGCTACGAAGTTCGAAAAACGTACTTGGCCACGGTACTCGGCGAGTTTAAATCCGCTGATGCTAAGCAGTTGCGCGACGGTATTGAGCTCGATGATGGTGTGGCGAAGGCAGACTATGTGCAGATCGTCGATGTGCACAATGGCCAGTCGATTGTTCGCGTCGAACTACACGAAGGCCGCAAGCACATTGTCCGTCGGATGCTGAAAGCAGCTGGTTACCCGGTACAGCGTCTGGTGCGAACGAAAGTGCACACGGTGCAGCTCGGCGATATGAAGCCAGGATCGATGCGCGCACTCAACTCATCCGAGTTGGCATCACTGTTCAAGGCGGTGGGGATGTAAATGGAGGAAACGATGTTGAGTAACCAGCCAGATAATGGTCTGCTGCTCGCAGTGGATGGGCCGTCGGGTACTGGCAAGTCGACAATGTGCCGAGCGTTAGCCAAGAAGCTTGACGCAAAGTACATCGACACGGGCGCGATGTATCGAGTTGCGACGTTGGCGGTGTTGGACGCCGGCGTGGATCCGGAAGACACTAGTGCAGTCATCGCTGCTACTGCTGATCTGCCGATGGAGGTTTCCGACGACCCCGATGACAAGGCTGTTATTTTGGGCGGCCGGGACGTCTCCAACGTGATCCGAGGAGCGGAAGTAACCAGTGCAGTTTCTGCTGTTGCCGCGATCCCAGAGGTCCGTGAAAATTTGGTGGCCCTGCAGCGTCGCCTCGCCTCTGAGGCGCATCGCGCCATCGTTGAGGGCAGGGACATTGGCACCGTAGTTTTGCCAGATGCACCGGCCAAGGTGTACATGACGGCGTCAGCCCAGGTGCGTGCACAGCGCCGGTTCGACCAGGACACAGCAGCAGGCCGCAAAGTAGAGTTTGAGAAGGTATTAGCAGACGTGGAACGTCGTGATGCCCTTGACTCCTCCCGTGAGACCAGCCCACTGAAGCCGGCTGATGACGCATTGATCGTAGACACCTCTGAGATGGCTCCTGAACAGGTGCTGGCGGCCCTCGTCGACGTGATTGAAAGGAGCAGCAAATGACCACAGGAGATTCCTTTCCACAGGATTTCAATGAAGCTGACTTCAACGATGCGGATTTCGGTGAGGCGGACTTCGGAGATCTCAACTCCGCTGAGGAGTACACCGAGGAAGAGTGGGCAGCCGTTGAGGAAGCGTTCGGCATCTTCAATCCTGACTACATCGAAGAGGCCCTACCGACGGTGGCCATCGTTGGACGCCCAAACGTGGGCAAGTCCACACTGGTAAATCGATTTATTGGGCGTCGTGAAGCCGTGGTCGAAGACCACCCTGGTGTGACTCGCGACCGGATCAGTTACATTACTGACTGGGGAGGGCGACGTTTCTGGGTGCAAGACACTGGTGGCTGGGACCCGGACGCGAAAGGCATCAACGCGGCTATCGCGCACCAGTCGGAAGCTGCTATGGAAACTGCAGACGTCATCGTTTTTGTGGTCGATTCCCACACCGGCATCACGATGTCAGATGAGGCGATGGCTCGCAATCTGCAGCGTTCCGAAGTTCCAGTCATTTTGGTCGCGAACAAGTTTGAGTCCGAGTCGCAATGGGGCGACGTTGCTGAGCTGTACGCGCTCGGCCTCGGGGACCCGTGGCCAGTCTCAGCATTGCACGGTCGCGGCGGCGCGGATGTACTCGACGAGATTCTGCGACTGTTTCCGGATGAGCCGCGCGCGAAGGACTCCATCACAGATGGCCCACGCGCAGTTGCGCTGGTTGGACGCCCAAATGTGGGCAAGTCGAGTTTGCTGAACAAGCTTTCCAAATCGAAGCGCGCCGTAGTCGACAACGTTGCAGGTACCACTGTTGACCCTGTTGATGAACTGATCCAGCTCGACGGCAAACTGTGGAAGTTCATCGATACTGCCGGGCTGCGGAAGAAAGTCAAGAATGCGCAGGGGCACGAGTACTACGCCAGCCTTCGTACCCGAGGCACCATCGAGGCAGCGGAGGTGTGCGTCGTGCTTATCGACGCCTCCCAGGAGATTTCTGAGCAGGACCAGCGAGTGATCTCCATGGTGCTTGAAGCAGGCAAGGCGATGGTCATTTGCTTCAACAAGTGGGACTTGATGGACGAGGACCGTCGTTACTACTTCGACCGCGAGTTTGATGAGATGGTCGGGCACCTCCCGTGGGTGACGAAACTCAATATCTCGGCAGACACTGGGCGCGGGCTGCACCGCCTTGAGCCGGCGATGGAGGAAGCACTTGAGAACTGGGATCGTCGAATCACCACGGGACAGCTGAACAACTGGCTGCGCGATGCGATTGCCGCAAACCCACCGCCGATGAAGAACAACCGGTTGCCGAAGGTCTTGTTTGCCACCATGGTTGGCACGCGCCCACCGACAATCGTCCTGTTTACCACGGGGTTCTTAGACGGCAGCTACCGCCGCTACTTGGAGCGAAAGTTCCGTGAGCAGTTCGGCTACCACGGCACGCCGATTCGGATCGCAGTTCGTGTGCGTGAACGTAACCCGCGGCGTCGCAAGTAGCATTATCTACGGCCGTACAGGAACGCGTCGGTCCTGTACGGCAGTGGTATAAGTTGGCCAGGATCGAATCCGAGGCGCTCATGCAGGTACCAGGTGAGGTTGTTCGTCATTTTGTCCCGAGTGCGCTGGTTTGCGCGAAGCCAATAGGAACGGGTCGCCATGAGCGTGAATAGCTGATCCGTCCGGATCGGTTGAATCCACGTTGTTCGTAGTTCCCGCTTGAGGTGCCAAGGCTCGAAGACAGTGGGGTAGAAGCCTTTGGTAAGCACATCGCCAGAGTGCATAATCTTTGCCAGACGTAGTACCCACGGATGCTCCACCTCGAGGGTGTTCCAGCATAAGAGAAGTTCGCCGTCATCTTTGCTGATTCGGGCAGCTTCTGCGCTAGCGAGGTGTGGGTCGACCCAGTGCCACGCTTGGGCGAAGGTGATGGCGTCGAAAAGCTTGGGTGCTGATGCGGTGCACTCGGCGGTTGCGCGCCATACTGGAAGCTCTGGGTGTCGGGCGCGCAGTGTATTCGCCATGTCTGGTGAAGGTTCACAGCAAGCAACTCGGTGCCCGGCGGCGTGCAGTTGTGCAGCAAAAATTCCGGTACCGGAACCAACATCTAAGACAGTGCGGACGACTCCGCGACCGGCAAGTAGCTCAACTACTGAGTCCGGATATGACGGTCTGACCGCATCATAAGTGTCTGCGCCGACTGTGAACGCGCGTGACGAATTCAGCCGGTGCTCACTGCTGTGAAACAGTGGTTGGTGCTTTCCGCTTGGCTTCATAATCAACTAACCTAACAACCTGTGACTGTCAGGAGAATCCGCGAGTGAACATTTCCAACACGATGAACCGGCGCTGGTCGGTGCGTACGGTGCTGCTCGCTGTGCTGCTTGGCTGCGCAGTCATGGCTGGCTGTAGTGGAGACAACGAGGAGCCGGAGGCAGCCGATGCGCTGCCGAATCCCCTGCGTACAGTGGAAAACGGTAGTCGGCCTGACACGGTTGCGGAAGTCGAACCGTGGAGCTCTGCATCAGTCGAGTCACGGACGATCCCGGCTGGGGGACTGCAGCGCGAGTACATACTCTCGCTACCAAAGGGTGCACAGCAGCGAGAAGGTTTGCCACTCATACTCGTATTCCACGGTTACACGAGCACAGCTGCGTCGATGCAGCGCACGACGGGCTTTAACAACGCGGACGCGGTTGTGGCGTACTTGCAAGGTGTGAACAAGGCGTGGGCGCCGGCACCGTATGCAAATACGAATGCACGTCAGGACCTGGCATTCGCTGACGCCGTGCGGGCGCAGCTACAACAAGAGTTTCACACCCAACCTGCTCGTACATTCGCCGCAGGCTTTTCAAATGGAGGAGGGTTCGCGGAGTTCCTGAGCTGCCAGCGACCACAGGATTACACCGCAGTGGCGACTGTGTCAGCCGCCGTCTATGACGCGGTGCTTGAGGGGTGCTCGGCGATCCCCGTCAAACGCATCGACATTCACGGGACCGCTGACAGCGTCATTGACTACAGCGGAGGAACCCGGCACAAGACGCACTACGCTGGTGCGTATCAAGACGTTGAGCGAGAAGCCCGACGCAACCACTGCAAAGCCACTGGCGAGGAGGCGCCGAAACCAGAGTGGTCAGAAGCACTGCCCGGTGTAGCAAAAGCTGAATGGGTCGGCTGTGATGCGGGGCTTGTGCATTACAAAGTGGATGGCGGCAAGCACGAATGGCTTGGGCCTGGTACTTCGCCGGCATCGAATTTGCCGATCGGTTTTGCCAGTGAAGCAGTACTGGAATTCTTCGGAATAGGGATGCAAAAGTGACTTCGGAAAAGTTGTTTCATCGCACCGCTGTGGTGGTGTATAACCCGACGAAGATTCGCGCTGCGGTTTTGGAGCGCTTTGTCGAACTCTACGCTGACCCTCGCCGCGAAATTTGCTGGGTACCCACGACAAAAGAGGACACGGCACTTGCTGGCTTCGCGACTGCACTCACCGAGGACGTGGACGTGGTACTCGTCGCGGGAGGTGACGGTACTGTCCGCCGCATCGCTCACGTCCTAGCAGACACCGGCATCAAGATGGGGATTATCCCAGTTGGTACCGGTAATCTACTTGCGCGAAACCTTGGCTTGCCATTGGATCCTGAGAGCGCGATACGCCGTGCGTTTACTGGAGAAGAGCACGCTGTGGACCTTTGCGAAGCCACAGTCACTCGGCGCGACGGCTCGCAGGAGACTTATGGGTTCACAGTCATGGCTGGAGTGGGCCTTGATGCGCAGATGGTTGAACGTACCAGGGAGGAATTAAAGCGACGCATAGGTCCGCTGGCATACATCGGCGGGATCGCACGATCGCTGGGCGGTGGTAACAGTGTGGAGGCTACCGTAACCGTCGACGACCATCCCTCGAACAGGCATCGCTTGCACACCATGATTTTCGGCAACTGCGGTGACTTGGTGAATAAAATCCCGCTGTTCCCCGATGCGCTCCCCGACGATGGCGAAATTGATGTCGTGGCGATGTCTCCGCGTGGACTTATCGGATGGTTGCTGATTGGCCTACGCATCGTGTTTAACACTCTGCGTGCACTCCTCGGTGGCGGGTGGCAGGGTATCCCAGCTCCGCAGATGGACTATTTCAAAGGACACACGATAAGCGTTTCTTTCGCTGCCCCCGAAGTATTCGAAGTTGATGGCGACACTATCGGATCGATCGAAGCAGCCACTATCCGGGTGATCCCACAAGCGTTGGTGCTGATGCGATAGATTCCGCTGCAGGGCCAATAGGGTTTCGGCATAATGGCGACATGATCTACTCATTTGAAGGTAAAACCCCGAAGATTCATCCGTCCGCATTCGTGTCCGATGAAGCCACGATTATCGGTGATGTCGAAATTGCCGAGGATGCCAATATTTGGCCCGGAGTGGTGATTCGTGGTGATGTTGGCGCGATTCGAATCGGTGAAAGGGTCAACGTGCAAGATGGATCAGTGCTGCACGTTGATGAGAACGGGAAGACCATTCTCGAAGCCGACGTGACCATTGGCCACCTTGCTATGGTGCACGGGTGCCATATTGAATCTGGGTGCCTAATCGGCATGAACGCGACCGTGCTGTCCGGGGCTCGCATTGGCAAGGGGAGCATCATCGCCGGTGGCGCAGTGGTGCTCGAAGGCCAACTGATACCTGAATTCTCACTCGCTGCAGGCGTACCGGCGCAGGTCAAGCGTGAGCTTGAGGAGTCAACCTACTCGGCACGTGAACGCCACGCAGCGTTTTATGTTGAGCTGGGGAAGCGCGCGGCGAGTGGGTTGGTACCGGTAGAACGTGCTGCAACTGAGTAGCTTACGAAAACTAAAACCCCGCTCAATCAGGAGTTTCGCCTGGTCAAGCGGGGTTTTTGTTGATAGTTGTCGGACTGACAGGATTTGAACCTGCGACCCCCACACCCCCAGTGTGGTGCGCTACCAAACTGCGCCACAGCCCGTTGCCTTCATCCGGCGAATACCGGAACAGCTCCGATAGTTTAGCGCACAGTTACTACAACTATGAAACCAGCTGTTAGAAGGCAGTGCCGTTGAGGTACACCCATGCGCCGCCCTCGCGAATGAAACGGGAATGTTCTCGCTGGGTGCCACTCGGGTGAAGAGCCTCGAAGCGGACCTCTCCGTAGGTATCCGTTGGGCCACCTTGTTCGGAGTGGAGAACTCGCAGCGCAATATATGGTTCGCCACCTGGTGGAAGCTCCAACGATGCCGGTCGTGTGCTCGAAGCCCAGGTGCGCAGCAAGTAATCCGCATCGCCGACGACGAACGCACTGTAGCGTGCCCGCATGAGCGATTCTGCTGTGGGAGCAGGTTTGCCTGCGTGCAGGGCGCCGCAGCACAGGGGGTATGGGCGATCGAGGCCACATGGGCAGCGTTTCACGTCAGCGCACCACGTCGATGGTTGTCTGCACCGAGGCGCTGTGAACGTAGCCGTCGACGGTTGAGCGTTTGCCGGCCTCCATGAGCGTCTGGGCCTCGGCGTCGCTGAGGTCGCCGAATAACGTGATGTCACGTGTGAAGTGCCCCTCGCCGAGATGTGTGACCTCCACGCGCACGTCGTTGAGCGCAAGTCCTTTCGCGGCGGAACGAATTGCCTGGGAACAAGATACTGCCAACGCGGACATGTACAAGCCTGTCGACGTCACGCCCTGGCCCTTGCCGCCAGCATTCTTAGCCCGGTCAGTTGCGATCGCACGATTGGAGGTGCGAACTACGTCGCCATACTTCGTCCCGCGGGCGGAGTAGGAGACTGCGTTGGAGTCGCCGGTGGCATCCGGGACAAATTCGGGGGTGATGTATTGCATGACCCACGAGCCGATAATGTCGGCCGCACGCTGTGCGGTGCCTTGGCGCGTCAATAAATGATCGGCCTTGTCCAGCGCCATGAGTGACTTCGGGTAGCGGGTGAGGCTAAAAATTGACTGGGCGTTATCAATGCCTACCGTCACATCGATAGGCGAGTGGACCAGCAATAGTGGCTTGCGCAGTTTCGGCAGGTATTCTTCGGGGTTCGTGTCGGCGAGATCCTCAAGGAAGTCGCGTGAAATGATGAGCTCCCTGCCGCCGAGGATGACGGGGACATAGCCGTCGCGGTCCGCGTCACCAATCTTATCCGCATAGTGCAACACCGAGTGTGCAGGGTCGAACGGCGCACCGACTGTCGCTACGGCTTTGAGCGTCTTTTTGAGATCGGGATGGGTCGCCGCTTTCAGTGCTGCAGCGCCTCCGAGCGAGTGGCCCATGATGAGCTGTGGCGCTTTGAACTCTTTGGCTAACCACTTTGCTGCAGCCACGATATCGTCAACGTTTTGTGAGAACGAAGTATCGGCGAATTCACCCTCAGATTGTCCGAGACCAGGAAAATCAAATCTGAGCGTTGCAATGCCGAACTCTGTTAACCGCTTGGAGATTCGCGAAGCACCAGGAGTATGTCTGGACCCCGCAAAACAGTGTGCGAAAATCGCGTAGGCTTTCGCCGGCCCGTCAGGCCGGTCAATCGTTCCGGCCATCATCTTGCCCGTCGACGACGGCACCTTCACGTTCAGCGATAACATGTGGGCTTTCCTCCTGAGAACGGGGACGCATTCGGTGGTCTTTGCTTGAACAAGGATAGAGTACATTGACGTGAACGAGTGAAAAGCACTTACCATGTAGGCCAGGTAGTGCGAGAGGCAAAAGGCCACTTTTGCCGTGACGAAAGGTCGTATGAGGAATGGCTGCATTTGGCTGGTTTTGGAAAGCAATGGGTGCAACGTCCGAACGCAACAACAAGAAGTCGAAGGGGATCGTGGCGAAAGCTCACGAGCTCATCGGAGAGTTCGAAGCTCTTGACGACGCCGCGCTGAGCGCCGCTGTGCGTGACACCGTGCGTGACGGAGAGGTCGTCGACAAGTCTCGCTTCCTCGCAATTCTGTCGGTTGCCGCCACGCGAACCCTTGGGATGACCCCGTTCGACGTTCAAAACCAGGCGGTTTTGCGCCTACTCGAAGGCGATGTAATTCAGATGGCCACCGGCGAGGGCAAAACGCTCGTTGGGGCTATCGCTGCGACCGGTTTTGCGCTCACTGGTAAGCGGGTGCACCTCATCACCGTGAATAACTATCTCGCTGAGCGCGATGCCACGTGGATGCGGCCGCTTGTCGAGTTCTTTGGGCTCAGCGTTGCCGCTGTAACGGAATCGACGCCACGTGAACAGCGCGTAGAGGCATACCGATGTGACGTCGTCTATGCTCCGGTGACCGAGATCGGCTTTGATCACCTTCGTGATAATCAGATCACGCACCGCTCTCAAACCGTTCAGTTACCAGCCGAGGTTGCTCTTGTCGATGAGGCCGATAGCGTCCTTGTCGACGAAGCCCTCGTCCCGCTCGTCCTGGCTGGTTCTGAAGGTACGCAGCAGCCCACAGGCAAGATCACCGAAGCGGTCTCGCACCTTGACGAGGAGAAGGACTACGAAACTGATGCCGATGGTCGCAATGTCTTCCTTACCGAGGAGGGGGCGAAGAAAGTTGAACGTTTGCTCGGTATCGACTCGCTCTATTCTGATGAGCACATTGGCACCACACTTGTCCGGGTCAACCTTGCGTTACACGCTCGAGCACTGCTGATCCGCGACGTACATTACATCGTCGAGGACGGCAAGGTGGCGCTTGTTGACGCCTCTCGCGGCCGCGTCGCTGAACTGCAGCGTTGGCCTGACGGATTGCAGGCAGCAGTCGAGGCAAAAGAGGGGCTGAAGGTCTCCGAGGGGGGCCGAATTCTCGACTCGATCACGCTGCAAGCACTTATGCGTCGCTATCCGACGGTCTGTGGCATGACTGGAACCGCCGTAGAAGCCACCGATCAACTGCGTTCATTTTACGACCTGCACGTATCTGTTATTGACCGCGCAAATCCGTTGCAGCGATTTGATGAAGCCGACCGGATCTACGCAACGATGGAGGAGAAGAACCAAGCGATCGTCGAAGAGATCGCGCTGCTTCACACGAATGGTCAACCTGTTCTTGTAGGGACTCATGACGTAGCGGAGTCTGAGGCTCTCGCTGAGGCATTGAACGAGCGTGGGATCAGCGTGAACGTGCTCAATGCGAAGAATGACGCTGAGGAAGCACGCATTGTGGCTGAGGCTGGAGATTTAGGGCGGGTGACCGTGTCTACACAAATGGCAGGCCGCGGTACCGATATTCGTCTAGGTGGCGCTGACGAAGGAGATCACGACAAGGTTGCGAAGCTGGGTGGTCTCGCCGTTATCGGTACAGCACGCCATCGCACAGCGCGGCTCGACAATCAATTGCGCGGACGTGCAGGGCGTCAGGGAGACCCTGGCCTGAGCCTGTTCTTTGTTTCCCTGGAAGATGACATTGTTGTTACCGGGGGAGAGGATGAGCGCATCACCGTACATCCCGACGCGTCGGGACGGATCGAATCCTCGCGTGCACAGCAGTTTGTTGACCACTGCCAGCGCGTTACAGAGGGCCAGCTGCTAGAAATTCACTCGCAAACGTGGAAATACAACAAGCTCATCTCGGATCACCGTACAATCCTTGATGAGCGGCGAGCGTCATTGCTCGATACCGACGCGGCGTGGCGTGAGCTTAGCGAACGAGCACCGGAGCGCGCCACCGAACTGGAGGCCATCGATGCCGACAAACTACGGCAGGCAGCTCGGGAGATAATGCTCTACCACCTGGACCATGAGTGGTCTGAGTACCTCGCGCTCATGGACGATGTTCGCGAATCGATCCACCTGCGCGCCATCGCCCGTGAAACGCCAATCGACGAATACCATCGAATCGCCATTCGTGAATTTAAAGAACTAGCGAATCGTGCCGTAGATCAGGCCGTCGATACTTTCAGGAAAGTCGTGATTGATAACGATGGAGCACACCTCGAAGATGCTGGTTGGAAGCGTCCGAGTGCGACGTGGACCTACATGGTGTCGGATAATCCGTTGGCGGGTTCGGGGAACTCGGTGATCTCCGGGATTGGAAATATTTTCCGTTAATCCTCATGTTGAGGTTCAGAGCGTTACACTAGAACCGCAACAGCACGTTGACCCACAATTGGGTAATATTGCGATTTAGAATCTATTGACTTTCAAAAACACCGTCAGGAGTTTGGAATGGCCGAAAACAAAGATGCAGACATCGTCCAGGTCGAAACGACCTCCGTCTTTCGCGCTGACCTTTTGAGGGAGATGGAGAACGGCGCTGCTGCAGCCAACGATAACGTCACCAGCACGGAGAATTTGCCGGATGGTGTTGCGTTGCTCGTGGTGAAGCGCGGACCGAACGCTGGTGCAAGGTTCCTGTTGGACCAGGATGCAACCACCGCAGGTCGCCATCCTGAGGCCGACATTTTCCTTGATGACGTCACGGTGTCCCGCCGTCACGCTGAGTTCCGCCGCGATGGTGACTCTTTCGAAGTCGTTGACGTGGGATCACTGAACGGCACTTATGTGAACCGAGAGCCAAAGGACTCGCAGGTGCTCTCCTCCGGGGATGAGATTCAGATTGGTAAATTCCGCCTGGTCTTTATCGCCGACGAAAAATAGTATTGTCCGTTTGTCTGCCCCTGCCCATTAGAAGAGATTAATCATCACCGTGAGTGCAATACGTCGAGCTGCTACAGAGCAAATGGGAGCCACCGTCGCCCCGTCAGGGACAAAGACCATGTCTATTGGTGTTGTCCTGAAACAGTTGCGGGAAGAGTTCCCTGATGTGACTGTGTCGAAGATTCGCTTTCTTGAGTCCGAAGGCCTGATCACTCCACAACGCACTGCGTCCGGATACCGGCGCTTTACAAGTGATGATGTCGAGCGACTTCGCTACATCTTGGTTACCCAGCGAGACAATTACCTTCCATTAAAGGTGATCCGCGAGCAGCTCGAGGCCATGGATTCCGGTCAGGTCACCGCGATCATGAGCGCGAGCGAAGCTGATCCACTAGTTTCTCCAGATAGCTTCCGCGCACCAACTTCGACGCACTTGAGCGACCGAGACGTTGCCGAGCAGGCTCAAGCAGACCAAGAACTTGTCGATGAGTTCGTGCGTGATGGATTGATCGGTCCTGATGTGGCTGGTCATTTCACCGCCGACGACGTCCGCGTGGTTACTGCAGCCATGGCTCTAGCGGAATTCGGTTTGGATTCTCGCCACCTCAAGACGCTGCGGACTATGGCTCGTCGCCAGGCTGATCTCATCTCTCAAGTAACGGAACCCGTTGCGAAGTCCGGTAAGGAAAATTCAGCACAGCAGGCGGAAGAACTTGGACAGCAGCTTTCTGCCCTGGTCGTATCACTGCATGCTTCGCTGCTCAAGAATGAGCTGCGAAATTCCGGGCGCTGAGATGCGGTCGCTGAATTTGCTCGGGGTCTACCCGGTCGGCCCGGAACACTTTCTGTGCGCGTTGCTGCACACACCAGAGCAGAATCTATTCCTGCCAATTTGGCTTTCGCCATTTTCTGGAGGCAAACTGGCCGCGCTCATTGATGATGTAGGCCCCCTGAACCCGAGTATTTACGAAACGTATTTGGAAACGTTAAAGGATCTCGGCGCTCAAGTGCAGGCCGTGCGCATTGCGAGCTATTACGAAGGCGTGTTTCATGCCGAGGTGTTGCTGAGTACTGACAGCAAAGTAGACACGAGCATGTCCGACGCGCTGCTTTTGGCTTGGACAGGGGATATTGCTCTCGAGGTTGACCCTCAGGTTTTGCGGCAAGCCGGCATACGGATTTCCGCGGCAGATGCGAAAGGTATCTTTGACCTTGATCTTCCCGTTGTCGAAGGGGACGCTGAAGACGGAAGTGTTTCCGCAAGCGGTGACCCAGAAGCAGACCGCGATTTTGAGCAGCTGATGAAGAGCCTTGGCGCGGATGATCTTTTTACTTCCGATGATGAAGATGGAGACGGGGCTGCCAACTAAACCTCCCTCAATGTAAAGTAAAGGTTGAGACTTCGGCGTGTCGGCCCGAGCTGATAGAGTCAAATGCCTAAGCTATCAGTACAAATACTGTTAGCCGAGACAATAGAAAACGGGAGTATGGAAAATGAGCGATCTGCAACAAGAGCTTGAACTTTCCGCAGTGGAAGGGCCTGTTCAGGAAACGCTGTTTGATATCGGGCCTTCTGACGAAGTGGGGTACCGAGTTCCGATTGCATGCCAGGTAGCAGGCATCACGTACCGCCAGCTCGATTACTGGGCGCGCACTGACTTGGTGAAGCCTTCAATCCGTGGCGCAAAGGGCTCCGGCTCCCAGCGCCTCTACTCCTTCAAGGACATTCTGGTTCTGAAAATCGTGAAAGGTCTCTTGGATACCGGGATCTCACTGCAAAACATTCGCCTAGCCGTGGATAAGCTCCGTAACCGGGGTGTGAATGACATCGCCGAGATCACGTTGGTCTCTGATGGCGCAACGGTGTACGAGTGCCGCAGCAACGAGGAGGTCATTGACCTTCTCGGCGGCGGCCAGGGTGTCTTTGGTATCGCGGTCCCGCAGATTATGAAGGATCTGACTGGCACAATTGCTGACTTCCCAGCAGAAACCATCAATCCCGAACTCAATGACCCTCAGCCTGCCGGGTTCGATGAACTCGCAGATCGTCGCCGTCGTAAGTCTTCCTAGAGAGTTCTGAAAGGCTGCAGCCCCGCCGTTTACTCCCCGGCGGGGCTGCAGCCTTTCGTACTGCTGTGGGTCTAGCGCAAGTGGTTAGTCCACAACGGCGGTCAGAGCGGCACTGACCTGCTCAGCGGATGGAGCCTCTTTCACCACGGATGCGACATCTGTCACAGCCGTATCTGCAGGGCTATCGCCTACACGAACGACGTCAAGCTTGATTCGCTCACCGAGCCGGTCCTGCAGTGCTGCTGCCGCCTGTGGTGAACCATCATCATCGGCGGTGCCGGTGGTAATCAACACGATGCGAATATCGCGATCGAGCTCACGCATGGCATCGGCGGCAGCGAAGAGCGCTTCCCGAGTCTGCGGAGCACCGCCGGTGCCAAGCAAGCTGGCGGTGTATGCGACGTCCTCGGCATCACTGGTCATAGCAATGTTGCTGCGCCAACCCTTCGTTACACCAGGGTTCAGTGGGGAAGAGTAGTTCCAAAGCGCTACTTGATGGCCAGATTCGGTGACACGGTATGCAGCATCGCGTATCGCGGTGTCGACTGCTGGCTTGAAAGGCTGCATCGCATCTGACGTATCGTACAGGAATAACGTGTCCAGAGCTTGCTGTTGGTTCTCGGAACCAACTTCTTTCTGTTCCTTTTCTGTTTCATCGACCGGAATTTCTGCCACCTGGGACCAAACCTGATCAGGGACATCAACCACCTGTGATTTGCTATCAGTTTTCAACGTTGACGCCGCGTACTTCATGAGGTCCTGCCCGGCGCGAGACTTATTCTCATCGACGTTATCAGTACTGTTCAGCGGGATACCGACGTAGTTCAAAACTGCATCTAGTGATGTGAAAACCCGGTTACCGGATGCTTGCTCAATAGCTGCTGCGTATAGACTCTGTTCATCTTGTATTGGCTCTATATCTTCCACTGCCTGCTGTTGTAGGACATCTACGGCGCCTGCCTCACCTTTGGCAAGCAATGACGCAACAGCAACAGAGGCATCCGAGCGTTCAGGCAACACAAATCGCACTGACTCCAGCTTAAGTGCCGCTGGATCAGTAGAAGTTTGCCCCTCCACGCCGAGAGGTGCTGCGTAAACAATCTGTGGGTCAGGTACCGCCGCCGAGCGTTTTGCGTTCCTAAGTACGGCGTCTGGGTTCGCGGTTTCCGGAGCGAGAAGGATAGCTGCGTCCTCGACCTTATCGACGAGCTCTGCCTGCACACAGTAGTCCCGCACAACACGGTGCGACTCGTTGTACGCAGCTACGATCGCTTCACCGACCGATCGTTCCGTAGACGCTACTGGCAGTGAGAGTTCTCCAGACACGCACTGTGCTTCAGAAGCATCATCGGACTGTTCTGGCTTCAGCTTCATCATCAAAATGGCACTCAAGATCACAGCGAACGCGACCAGAATGACCAGGATCGCTCCACCGGACAAGCGATAGTTACTCTTGCCATCAGAATGTCGGCCCATGCCAATACCGTCCTTACTTCGTGTACAACCCGTCTAGCGTTGTCACACAGTCTATCGCCCTAGAACTACGTCGAGGAGAGCGACGAGCCGGGAGCGTAATTCTTCTCCACGTGCGCTGAGCGCTCGTTGGCGCTGCACATACATGGCTTTTCCCTCGTTAGTCTCCACAGGAACGATGTCGAAGCCGAGTTCCCGGCAGTCGTACGGGGATGCCTCCATATCGAGGCGACGCGCGTCCTTGGCCAATTCGAAACAGTCAAGGAGAAGCTCGCCAGGGACCAATGGGCCAAGTTTCAAAGCCCACTTAAACAGATCCATGGTGGCGTGCACACAGCCTGGTTGTTCCCTCGATACCTGGTCTTCCCTCCGCAACGCCACAACGTTGAGGGGGCGAGCTGGGGGAGTAAAGAAACGAAACGCGTCGAAGTGGCTGCATCGAAGCTGATGAGATTCAACCACTGAGTTCGTGCCGTCTGCTCCGAGACGAAGCGGAAGATCATGGCGAGGGTGTTCCTCGCGATACAACATTGCCCATTCATGCAAACCGAAGCAGTCAAAGTGCGCCGAACGAGAGGCTGTCGCGCGAAGTAGTTCGTCAATTTCCCGAACGTCTTGTTCACGGTGCGCAAGAAACGACGCGATGTCTGCACACACGTGTCTGCTGTCTACAACTTGGTAGTTGCGCCATGAGGCTTGAGGAAGCGTAGAGGCGTCGAGAAGCACTGTATTTGCGCCAGGATGCCACTTCTTAAGGTGTGTGGGGCGGAAACTGTAGTAGTCGAACAGGAAGTCCCACACCGGGTGCTTCTGTGCGCGACGACGGCGAGCTAGGTGTGGCTCGACGAATCCGGCCGCACGTTCCTCATGCGACGCGATTCGAGCCTCGTATTCGGCTGACTCCAGGAACGTGCGAATCATGAATTCTCGTGGGTCCAGTCTGCGACCGTGCCCACGTACTCCTCAATGACGTCCTCAAGAGCAAGTACGCCAACGAGGCGACCTTGATCGCGGACCTGAGCCATGTGTGCAGAGCGACGGTGCAGCGACGTCAGCGCACTATCCAGCGACTCAGAGCCATCAATCACCATCAATGGGCGGATGCGGCTCACCGGTACCAGTGGATCATCCTCATCGGACTCCATCAGGTCCAAAATGTCCTTCACGTGAATATATCCAACGAGAATGCCGGAAGGCCTAGCAACGGGGAAGCGCGAATATCCGGTTTCACGTACAGCTTGCTCGATTATCGAAAGCGCGACGCCCTCAGGGTAAAAGGGGATGGTTGTCAGACGATCGAGCGGGATCATTACCTCTTTGAGGTTCCTCGACTCAGAGCGCAGCGCCTTTGAAAGGCGAGCTGTTTCCTCAGCGTCAAGAAGACCCTCTTCGCGTGATTCACGAATCATGTTCGCCAGCTGTTTCTGGTCCACAGTGGATGAAAGCTCATCGCGCTGTTCAATACCAAACAGAGCCAGCGTCTTACGCGCTACCCAGTTCAAGAAGCGAATAAACGGCCCCGTGGCCTTCATCCAAAGCGTCATAGCGGGGGTAAGCCAAACAGCAGTTGACTCTGGTCCGGCAATCGCAATGTTCTTCGGCACCATCTCGCCGAACAAAATATGCAAGAAGGAGATGAACGCCAGCGCAATCACGAAGGAAACAGGATGCAGCCACTCACCCGGCAACCCCATCGCGAGAAACGGAACTTCAACATAGTGTGCAACCGCAGGCTCAGCGACCTTACCGAGCACGAGCGACGCGATGGTGATGCCCAGTTGGGCACCTGCGAGGTAAATCGAGAGGTGTTCCGTCGCGTACAGCACGCCAGTAACATTTGTCTTGCCTTGTGCCTGCATTGACTCCAATCGATCGCGCCTGGAGGACACGAGTGCGAACTCGGACGCAACGAAGAACGCGTTGAGCGTCAGCAGGACCAAAATGAGAAGGAATGCTACCCAAATATTCACTGTGCTGACCTCCTCTGAAACTCGATTGCTTCCTCTGGAGAAATCGGATTCAAAATTGCCCTGTCGATCCTGCGATCATCCATTGTGGAAACCCTTGCGAGCCAGTGGCCAGCGCTGCCTGTTTCAAACTGTTCCTGGAAATCAGCTGTACCGGAGGGGAGCACTACTTTGTCGCCAACTGTTGGGATATGTCCAAGTGCTGACATAATCAGTCCTCCAAGAGTTTCGTAAGGCCCCTCGGGTGCAACATAACCGAGCTCCTCCTGCAGTTCATCGAGCCGCACCAAACCAGAAATCTCCCACGACGTTCCGACGTGCAAAAAGTCCCGCTCGGATTCGCGGTCGTCGTACTCGTCGTACACCTCACCGAGGATCTCCTCGACCACGTCCTCAATCGTGACCAGACCTTGCGTTCCGCCGAACTCATCCGCAACCAGCACTACCTGTGAGCCCGCGGAGCGAACCCGGTTGAGCACCGCATCGCCGTCAAGCGTCCCGGGGATAAACGGAACTGGCTTGGCCAGTGTTGACAGCTTGGTGGTTGCACGCTGCTTCTTATCTACAGAAAAGGCGTCTTTGATGTGGACCACGCCTATTGTGTCGTCCAAGTCACCGCGACGGACGGGGAAGCGCGAATGGCCTGTCTCACGGGCAAACGCTATCAAATCCGCTACGGTGTCCTCGGCGTCAAGCGCATTAATGGTTGAACGTGGCGTCATCACGGCTTCGGCGGTGGTCTCTCCGAACTGCAGCGATCTGTCGATCACCGCTGCGGTATCTGCGTCAAGGTCTCCAGACTCCATCGAGTTTCGGACCACCGCACCCAGCTCTTGGCCAGAACGAGCGGAGGCTAGCTCATCTGCTGGCTCAATCCCGAGTTTTCGCACAACCCAGTTCGCCGAAGAATTGAGCCACTTAATAAACCAACCAGCTGCGGTATTAAACGCATTCACAGGAGGTACCACGACCCGCGCAGTCTTCAGCGGATCCGTAATCGCCATGTTCTTTGGAACAAGTTCGCCAAAAACCATCGAGAGCAATGTCGCAATCGCCAATGCAAGGATCAGCGCTACTGTCGTTGAGGCCGCTTCACTCAGACCAACGAGCTCAAGCAGGGGAGTGAAGAACTTGCCCAACACCGGCTCGGCGAGGAAGCCAGCTGCGAGCGTCGTCACGGTAATACCGAGTTGCGCGCCTGACAACACGAACGAAAGGTTCGCGTGGTCTCGAGCGACGGCTTTCGCCGTGCGGTCGCCGACCTCCCGGACGTGCTCATCGATAGTTGAGCGCTCGAGTCCTGTCATTGCAAACTCGATTGCAACGAACAGGCCCGTTGAGGCCGTCAACAAGATGAAGCCCAAAAGAGCAAAGATTGAAATGACTATATCCATCGACTATGACCGAGGCGTCCGACGCCTACCGCTCCTTCCCGTCGACCGTCGTCGTTGAGCATTCGCACTGGGGCGTTTCGAACGCCTGGTTGCGTTGTGGTTCTTTCGCTGATGTGGTGGCTGGCCACCAGGCGGTGGCAGGGGCTTCCCAGACGGCTGCCGAGCTCCGGTGATCTCAACGACCTCAGGTGTGAGCTCCTGCGCCCGGACTTCGGTCGCTCGCACTCCAGCTTTGTTTAGAAGCGAGCGAACCTCCTTACGCTGTTCATCCATGACCAACGTAACAACGTTGCCCTCAGTGCCCGCACGCGCTGTACGCCCCGCGCGGTGCAAGTATGCCTTGTGTTCTGCAGGCGGGTCGATGTGGACAACGAGTGAGACTCCCGAAACGTCGATTCCGCGTGCTGCGATGTCCGTCGCAACTAAGACTGGAGTTGAACCATCAGCGAACCCCTCTAGTGCGCGAGTTCGAGCACCTTGACCTTTGTCACCGTGAATTCCCTGCGCGTGAACTCCGGCGCGACGAAGCTTCTTCACCTGCCTGTCCACACCATGCTTCGTGCGCATAAACATGATCGTCTTGCCTTCGCGTGCGGCGATTTCCAGCACTCGAGCATTGCGCGACTCGCGGCTGCCACACAACAGGACGAAGTGTTTCATGGTCTTTACAGCTGACTTCGCTGGAGCTGTGGAGTGCGTAACCGGATTATGCATGTACCTGTCAACGATTCTCTGTACATCGCCATCGAGCGTTGCAGAAAACAGTAACTTCTGGGAATCCTTTGGCGCTCGGTCGACAAGCTTGATGACCTGAGGCATGAAGCCCATGTCGGCCATCTGGTCGGCTTCATCAAGCGTGACGATCTCCAGAGCCCGAAAATCGAGGACGCCACGCTGCAATAGATCCTCTGCACGGCCCGGTGTCGCCACCAAGAGGTCGACTGGTGCCGCCAAAGCGCGGATCTGCGTATTGATATTGACGCCACCAACTACATCCAGCACGCGAAGGCCTTGTGCGCTCGCGGGGCTGTTCAATCGCTGTTGAATCTGGCTTGCCAATTCACGCGTCGGTGCGAGCACAAGTCCACGGGGCCGTCCAGGCTGACTTGGCGCACCACTCAGACGCGCCAACATCGGCAAACCAAACGTAAAAGTCTTGCCGGAGCCGGTCGGACCACGCCCAAGCACGTCTCTGCCTGCTAGGGCATCAGGAATAGCCGCTTCCTGAATTGGAAACGGCCGAGTAATTCCTTCTGCGTTGAGCGCGCGCACCAGGGGGTGGGGAAGGCCGAGATCGGCAAAACTTTTCATTGCAAACACCCTAGTGCCTTTTTGCGGTCAGGTGCTATCGCCACGCTTAGTAACGAAGCTCCTTGCGGTCGCCAGACCACGCGATATGGAACGTGCCGTCCATATCGACGCGCTTGTAGGTGTGCGCACCGAAGAAATCACGTTGTCCCTGAATCAGCGCCGCAGGCAAGCGGTCTGCACGCAAGGAATCGTAGTAGGAGAGCGAGGACGCGAATACCGGAACCGGAAGCCCGAGCTGCGTAGCCGTTATGACGACGCGACGCCACGCATCAATGACGCCGCCCTCCAGCTCATTGCGGAAGTAAGGGTCGAGCAACAGTGATGGCAGCTCAGGGTTTTTCTCATACGCCTCGGTGATGCGGTCGAGGAACTTCGCGCGGATAATGCAGCCACCACGCCAAATCTTCGCCAGCTCACCAGGCTTCAGACCCCAGTCGTACTCCTCGGAACCCGCAGCAATTTCATCAAAGCCTTGCGCGTACGCAACGAGCTTTGAGGCGTACAGAGCACGCCGGACATCCTCGACGAACTGCGCCTTGTCCAGACCAAGGTCAGCGAACGAAGCTTCTACGCCACTAGGGAGGTTGGCCTCCAAGGCCGCGGTGCGTTGCGCAGTAGAAGAAGAAAGCGCACGAGCAAACACTGCTTCGCCGATGCCAGTGACTGGGACGCCCAAGTCTAGGGCCTCCTTCACAGTCCAGCGACCCGTGCCCTTCTGGCCAGCCGCGTCCACAACGACGTCGACAAACGGTTTGCCTGTTTGCTCATCGACTTGCTTCAGTACCTCAGCGGTGATCTCGATCAGGTAGGAATCCAGGTCACCCTCATTCCACTCGGAGAAGATTTCAGCGATCTCCGCCGGCTCCAACCCAGCTGCGTAGCGAAGCAAATGGTATGCCTCGCCGATGACCTGCATATCGGCGTACTCGATGCCGTTATGCACCATCTTGACGAAGTGTCCGGCACCATTTGGGCCAATGTGGGTCACGCACGGAACGCCATCGACTTTCGCGGCAATATCCTCAAGGAGTGGGCCAAGCGCCTCCCATGACTCGACAGGACCACCAGGCATGATCGAAGGACCAAGCAGTGCACCTTCCTCGCCGCCAGAGATACCTGCGCCGACGAAGTGGCGCCCCTTTTCAGCGACTTCTTTCTCACGGCGGATCGTATCGGTGAACAACGAGTTACCGCCATCGATGATGATATCGCCCTCATCCATCGCTTCGACGAGCTGATTGATCACTGCATCCGTAGCCTTGCCAGCCTGGACCATGATGACAGCACGGCGTGGACGCTCCAGCGAGGCAACAAAGTCCTCAATCGTTTCAGATGGGATAAACGAGTCCTCATCCCCGTGCTCGGCCATTACGGCGCGAGTCTTCTCAGGGGACCGGTTGTAGATAGCAACCGTATGTCCGTTGCGGGCGAAATTACGTGCTAGGTTCGAACCCATCACCGCCATACCGACAACGCCGATCTGGGCGAGATGAGTCTGGGACTGATTCGTATCATGCTCGGTGGTAGTCATGCAGACAATACTACGCTGCTGAGAGGAAAGAACGGAATGAGTTTTCTATTCGAAAAAGTTGATCGCGAGCTCAACGAGGAAGAATTGCGGACCCTCAACGAATACAACAACGGTTACGCCAACACGATCGGAATGGTGATCACGGCGTGTAGCCCAGAGTGCGTAACTGCACATATAGACGTCGGACCCCAGCATCTTCAGCCTGCCGGGATCGTCAACGGGGGAGTCTATGCCGGTCTCGCAGAGACGGTAGGTTCCGTTGCAGCGATGGCGACAGCTGGCAGACCTGCTGTCGGCATGAACAACAACACCGACCTCCTACGAAGCGTCCGTGACGGGCGAATCGAAGCATCCGCGCGCCCAGTTCATGTCGGGCGGCGAACCCACCTCTGGCGCATCGAAATGCATCACGAAGGCAAGTTAGTGGCCCTGACGAATCTGAAGCTCCTCGTACCCTAAAGCCAGCGGTTCTTCCTGAACCACCAATACATCAGTGCCATGGTCAGGATCATTACGCCGAGCACCACCGGGTAGGAGTACTTCCAAGCCAATTCCGGCATATTCTCGAAATTCATGCCATAAACACCGGCAATCATGGTCGGGGCCGCAGCCATACCAACTACTGCAGATATCGTACGCATATCGGAGTTCTGTTGCATCGAAACCTTCGCAACCGAGGCGTCAAGCAGGGAGGAAAGGCGTTCATCGAAGCCTGAGAGGTGGTCACTCACGATCGTCGCGTTGTCCTGCACGTCACGGAAGTAAGATCTGAGCGCTTTCCGCATCAGATCACGGTTGTTGGTCAACCCATTCTTTAACGCCGGTGCAAGTGGATCGATCGCGTGGCGCATCTCCAAGATCTCACGTTTGTAGTTGTAAATCTTGTCAATGTTAATGTCTCGCCGAGGCGTAAACACTTCGTTTTCCAGCTCATCGACGTCGCGGCTCAGGTTGTCTGCGACCTTCAAATAGTTATCGACGATGTAGTCGGACACCACCCATGCGACGGCACTTGGGCCAAGCACCGCAAGCTCCTCCTCGCTCTCTAGTTTGCCAGTCAAATCAGGCAGTGGTGCGCCGTGCCGGATTGTGATCGCAAAGTTCGGACCGGTCACAATTTGGACTTCACCAGTGGAAATGATTTCACGGGCATCCGCAACTTCCTCATCGTCGCGGTAATACACCGAGCGCACGACCATGAACAGCTGCTCATCGTAGCGCTCAACCTTTGGCCTCTGGTGGGCATCGACTACGTCGTCAACGATCAGATCGTCAATGTCGAAAAACGACGAGATCTTCGTCATCTGCTCATCTGTCGGACCTTTCAACGAGACCCACACAAACGCGTTATCGTGCTCCCGTGCGACCTGCAGTGCCTGTGGAATCCGATAGTTGCCAGGGACGCGCTTGCCGTCGACAAATACTTTGCAAAAGTCGATCGAGCGTTCCAGAGGGACCTTCACCGGTATGCGCGATGGTTGAAGCGTGCTTTTCGACGACTTCCTCGACAACGGGATCCTTGGTGGCATAGTGGCCCCCTTTACTACCTGCGTCACGCCAATCAAGGGCGAGGGATATAACAACGCTCGAGATACTACGCCCTTCGAGAACGGAACACGAACGCGCCTCTCCAACCGTATACAAAGGGGAGAGGCGCGTCAGCAGAGTCATTTAGTTCTCTGAGTTTTCGGATTTCGCGTGGCGTTGGCCGGGTGTCGTCGGAAGGTTGTATCGCTTCGAGCTTAAAGCGTTGTAAACCCACGTCAACGCTGTGACAGTGCGGTTGCGCAGTCCAGTGAGGAATGAGACGTGGACGTAGAGCCACATCAACCAACCCAAGAATCCAGCGATTTCGACCTTGCCCATCTTCACGACAGCGTTAAAGCGAGTGACGATAGCCATCGATCCCTTGTCAAAGTAGGAGAATGGCTCGCGCTGTTCCGGCGTAATCTCGTCTTCAACCTGTGCCTTCAAGATCTTTCCGACATATTCACCGGACTGGATTGCAACCTGGGCGACGCCTGGCAAGCGGTCGCGGCTCATCATGTCGCCCACGATGAATACATTCGACAGTTCGCCAACGGACAGGTCGGCGTTCACCGGCACCTTGCCGTTACGTTCAGCCTCTACACCAGCTTGCTCGGCGACCTGCTTGCCCAGCGGGGAAGCCTGGACACCAGCAGACCAAATCTTCGTTGGAGTGTAGACAGTGGTCTCTTCGTCGGTCTTGGTGTTCTTGTACGTGACGCTCTCAGCGTCGACGTTAGTCACAATGGCATTTAAGATGACAGTAACGCCTGCCTTCTCCAACTCGCGCTGCGCCTTCCGGCCAAGACGCTTTCCAAATGGTGGCAGAACCTGTGGCATGCCGTCGATAAGAAGGATCTTGGTCTGATCTGGTGAGAACGAGTACTGGCCTCCAGCAAATGCGCGGTGCGCCAACTCGGCGATCTGTCCAGCGAGCTCAACACCAGTTGGACCGGCGCCGACGAGCACAAAAGTGAGCAGCCGTTCGCGTTCTTCAGCGGAAGTAGCTAGCTCAGCTTTCTCGAAGGCATCAAGAATGCGCGCGCGCACCTCGAGCGCGTCATCGGCTGTTTTCAAACCAGGTGCGAACTCCGCAAAGTGGTCGTTGCCGAAGTAGGACTGGCCTGCACCCGCTGCGAGGATCAATGAGTCGTAGGCATACTGTGACGACGCACCATCATCGGAAGCAGTGACGATCTGATTCGCGGTATCGATCTCGTCAACATTGCCGCGCACAACGCGAACGTTGTCCTGGCTTGCCAAAATCTGGCGAACCGAAGAGGCAATTTCGCCGACAGACAGAAGACCGGTCGCTACCTGATAGAGCAGAGGGGCGAAGATGAAGTGGTTTGTGCGGTTAATAATCGTAATGTCTACGTCTGCATCCGCGAGTGCATGAGCAGCGTTAATGCCACCAAACCCCGCACCTACGATCACGACGTGATGGCGGTTTCCAGCGGGGCGGTATGGTGTCTGAGTCATAAAAGTGTCGCTCCTTGGGAAAGCTGTTTGAATTTTCTTCCCTTTATAGTACGCCCATAATGTTAGAACGGTATGGTTTTGGAGATGAAGCGTCGAAAACTCCGCTGAAAGTTTGACCAAGTAAGGTGGGGAAGCGTGCCGATTCCTGAACCAGTACCAACGCATTTACACACTGTTGACGCCACAAAGTGGCCACGGCTAGTGCAGCCGTTGGATGGGTTTGCTCTGAAAACTCGCGCCAGGCTTGCAGAGGCCGAGTTTGCTCGAGCCTGTGACGCCGCGGGTGTGACGCTTTCTGGTGACGACGCCGACATTCTCGTGAACCATGAGCGGCTTTTTGAACGAATCGCGGCTGCTGGCTGGACAGGCCTGGCAGAGGGGTACATGGCAGGCGAGTGGTCAGTGACCTCATCGGATGTACTTGTTGAAGTCATTGCGAAGCTGCTGGGGCAGGGTTACGTACCCCGTCGTACATCGTGGAAGCCACGGCCGGAAACTGTTGGAGCGATGCTGCCGAGTTCTCTCGTACAGCACTTTTCGGGCGATCGTGTGAGTGCTTTCCAGGGTCATTTCGCTACAGGTGTCGCAACTACCGAGCGCAAACTGACCAAGTCCTACCCGGAGCAGCGTGCCAAACAGCGTGGCGCAAAGCGCCGCTATATCGATGTGACCACCTACGAAGCACCGCTCGATGCGGATCGAGCCGACTTGGGCGATATACAGGCGCGGAGCGCTCAGCAGTTGCTGGACCTAGTCGGTGCAGGGCGCGGTACGAGATTGCTCGAGTATCCGAACTCGGGAGGTGCTGTGGCTCTGGCCGCGATAGGGCGCGGAGTGGTGGTTGATACTCTCGCAATTAGCCATGACAGTGCCGCTCATCTTCGGGAATACCTCATTCTTAATGGCGCTGCGAACGATGTGCGCGTTGCCGTGGGCAAACTTGGTGACGCTCAATGGGCCCAGCAGCATGGGCCGTATGATGCAATCGTTTCATTTAGTCAGCTTGAATCATGCCCGAAACGCGATAAAGTGCAGTACCTTCGCGCGATGGACCGCATGCTACTTCCAGGCGGGCGTATCGGTGTGCAATCGGTGATGGCACGTCGCGTGCAATCAAAATCCGTGAACCGAGCGTGTCGGAGTGCGCTTCAGGTGCTTGGTGCGTATGTATGGCCAGGTATGGAGTATCAATATGAAGTCGATTTTCTGAAGCTAGTTGAACAGCAAACGCATCTCCAAGCGATCAGTATTAGCCGTGCGCCGGAACATCTTCGGTTGTCGATTCGTTTGCAGCGTCAAATGTTTGAAGGGCGGCTCCGTGAAGCCGCGGCCGATGGCTATGACGAAGTATTTCGCCGACTATGGCTCTGGCAGTTTGCGGTTCGCGAAGCAGTTGCATCCGTAGGGGGCTTGGATCTGGCGCAGGCGGTATTGGTACGGAAGCACCGGGGTGGGCGCCGATAAGAAGCAAGGGTCAAGTGTCTTAGTTGACATAATGTACATTATCGGACATTTACACAACTTTGCATATAGATAGCGAAGCCCGCCCAATAACGTAACGTGACGTAATTGGGCGGGTAATTCTGACAGTCTACTTGGTCATATTGAGGCGAATATTGAGTAGCCCGCTCTCGGCAATCTTCGCTGCGACAAATTCAGGCGTCTCAACGCCGTAGTCAGCTCTATCAAACGGTACATCGCCCGCGACGATGAGATGGCTGCCAGACAGGGCTACGTCAAAAGGTGCTGTGACGCGATTCGTCTCGCCATGGATGGTCAAGTCTCCGACCACGTTCACGGTTCCAGCGGAACCGTCTGATGGAACCTTGGATAGATCAATCGGCTCGGTGATCGTGAAGCTTGACGTCGGGTATTGATCCGTGTGAAGAATCTTCCGGCGTACGTTGTTGTCTCGAACATCGCTGTCTGTAGTTAAATTCGTCATGTCGACTACGATTTCGCCAGATTGCAGTACACCCGACTCAATATGTACTTCGCCTTCAACGCCTGTCGTCGATCCTGAGGTCGTCTTTGCTTCACCAGGAAGAACTTCATCGAACGTGAACCCAACGGACGTCGAGTTGACGCCAGGACGCTTTTGGATCTTCCAAACGCCGTTGATGTCAGTGTCCGCCGGTTTAAGTCGGTCTGTATCAATTCCTTCTGTCTTGACTCCACCGCCACCAAACATGTTGAGCAGCAATGGGATCATCGCGATTAGGACCGCGAGCACCGCAATTCCCGCAACAATGACCATCAAGAGCTTCTTCTTGCGGTCGCTGGGAGCTTGCACTTCCTTCATGGGTACTTACCTCAACTTCTCAACTGTTCGCGCTAATTCAATTAATTCGTCACACATGTTACGTAATTCATCCGGGTTTGCACCTTCATCCACCGCTGTCCGGATATCTTCCGCTGTACAACGCAAAACGAAAAGGTTGTCGCGGAGCATCGACACAGTTTCCGGTTTAAGGATGGCTGCCCCTTCATCAATCGCAGTGCCGGCTACAAAGTTACGCTGTTCATACGCGCGCTGCTTACATGACTGGCTGCAATATTTTCGGCGGCGTCCTCTTCCCTGCTGACGAGCCATTTCTTTGCCACACCACTGACACGTAGGCGATTCGCTCTTCGCGTACACATCACTTTCTGGCATACGGGTCAGCCTAATACACACCTTGAACGGAATGCATGTCCGGTTCAATACTGCGGGAACAAAATCTAAAAGGTGAACGTTATAATAGGGCGACTGCATTTAAATGTGTTTAGAAGGGACAATTGAGTATGGCTGATCGTGTTCTTCGCGGAAGTCGAATGGGCGCTGTGAGCTACGAGACGGACCGAGACCATGATCTCGCGCCTCGGCAGCAAGCGCGATACCGCACTCCGAACGGCGAGATTTTCGAAGTGCCGTTCGCAGATGATGCAGAGATTCCAGAGGAATGGATGTGCAAGAACGGCCAGCTCGGCACCCTTATGGAAGGCGAAGGCGTCGAGTCGAAGCCGACGAAGCCACCCCGTACTCACTGGGATATGCTTCGCGAACGCCGTACTATCGAAGAGCTCGACGTGCTGCTTGAAGAGCGCCTTGAACAGCTGCGGAAACGTCGTCGCGCTGCTGCGCGCTTGGCGAAAGAACAAGCAGCAGAAAACAAGAAGTAAGAGCTAGTTATAGCCCGAAGGCGAGAGGCCACATATTCTGTAGCTTCTCGCCTTTCGTCTAACTGTCAACGCGAAGTTACTTACGCTTCGAAGCGATGAATTCCTTGGCAACCTCTACGACGTTGCCCGCGAGCTGAGGCAGGTCGTTCGCCTTGCTCAGCAGCTCGTTTGCTTTAGAGCGCTTGGCCTCGTAGCTGAGCATTCGGAATCCCTCTTTCGCCATCTCCCGTGCGGTGCCAAACTTTTCGGTGGCACCCCACTTGGTGACTTCCCAGAGAGAAGTTGTCGCGAAGCTTGCGTCTAGCTTAGATTCGCCCAACGTGCGGTCCTCGAATGTAATCGGTACTTCGCGAACGTCGAAACCGGCAAGCTCGGCCTTGTGCGCCATATCGACCTGGAAAATATAGCCCTTGTTGGACAACTCCTGGAGATCGATGGTCTCGAGGACTTCGCGTCGAAAAGCGCGGTAACCTGCGGTCATGTCGCGAACATCGCCACCCAGCGCAAGGGAAACATAGGCGTTTCCCAGCTTGGAAAGCAAGTAGCGCTGCTTCGGCCAATTTTTAACTTCCCCGCCGTCCACATACCGCGAACCGATTACGACGTCTGCGCCGCTTTCGATCTCCTCCAACAAGCGGTGAAGCTCCTCAGGTGCATGCGAGCCATCGGCGTCCATCTGGCAGATAACCTCATAGTCACGCTCGAGTCCCCAGTTGAAACCGTCGCGGTACGCGGCGAGTAGCCCTTCCTTGCCAGCACGGTGCAAGACGTGCAGGCGATCATTCGCTTCTGCCAGTTCGTCGGCCTTCTGCCCCGTTCCGTCAGGAGAATTGTCGTCGACAATAAGGATGTCTACATCATCGTTTGCATCGAAAACCCGGCCAACAATGAGGGGAAGATTCTCAATCTCGTTGTACGTCGGGATGATCACTAATGTCGAATTCGCCACGGTGGCTGCTCCTTTTCCAGCAACGTTTCTCGCCGTTGTTCAAATGTTGTCTAGCATACTCCCTGGGTCGGCGGACTGCTGCACCGAGTATGAGCATGAACCCAAGCCAAACGAACGCAGCCTCGAGGTAGTCCCCAAAACGCACAGCAAATGTCCGCGTTGTATGTAGTGGCAGGCGTTCAATCAGGTGGTTAGCTTCAAATATAGAAGTTTCTTGGCTCACCGTTCCATCAGGGTGCACGATTGCTGACACACCTGAAGTAGCTGCAACAACCACTGCCCTATCCGTTTCAATGGCACGCAGCCTGCTCATCGCCAGCTGCTGATAGGTCATATCGCTAAACCCGAAAGTCGCGTTGTTCGTCGGTGTAGCGAGAATTTGCGCACCATTATTAATTGCCATCCGGTACGCCGGGTCTTCTGCCACTTCATAGCATGTGGCAACCCCAACAGGGATGCCTCCCATGTGGACGACACCTGGGCCATTGCCGGGCTTGAAATCGCTGGCGAGGTCCACGAGGTCCGTGATTTTCCGGAAGAAGTCGCGCATTGGCATGTACTCGCCAAACGGCTGCAAAAAGCGTTTATGATGCGTCTCGCCTGGCCCTGTTTCCGGGTCAAACACGACCATCGTGTTGCGCGCACCGACCTCGTCGCGCGTCAGCGTCCCCACCAGCACCGGTGCCCCTACTGCGCTAACAGCGCGTTCGATTGACGACGCCGCCAAAGGATCTTGAAACGGGTTCACGTCCGACGAGTTCTCCGGCCAAATAACGAGGTCAAGCTTTTCACCTTGTTTTTGGGCATCATTCGCTGCGCGAACAGTTTCATCGACGTGATTTTGTAACACGGCTCTGCGCTGAGCGTTGAAGTCAAGCCCGAGGCGCGGCACATTGCCTTGAATCGCTGCGACCAGTATGGAGTTGCCCTGTGCCGTCTGAGCCTCTGTCCCGTCGCCATCGAAACTCGGGCTGATAAGTCCTCCGAGCCCGATCGGGAGCGCGAAACCTAACGCAGCTACCCTGCGGGTTCTCCCACGCGTGATGAGAAACGTCACGAGGCTTACACCAGCGAGACAGGCGGCGAGAGAAACTAGCGCTGGACCACCAATTGAAGATAGCCACACCAGAGGCCCATTGACCTGCCCCCATGCCAGCCGGACCCAGGAAAATCCGCCGAATGGAAGCGACGAGCGGAGGAACTCCACCGCGATATACACAAATGGAAAAGCAAGGAACCCATACTGGCAACGGGCAATGCGGACGCCAACCGCGCCAGTGATAAGCGCTGAGAGCGCCAGCGTGATAGCGAGCGCCACGTAGGGCATCGCGCCGACGAATGCTCCGATCCAGGGCAGGAGGATCAAGTAGCACGTGGCGGCATGGGCAAACCCGAGCAAGCAGCCAAATGCTGCACTTGGCGATGGCTTCGCTGCTGTAGCAAAACGTTGCCACGGCATCAGAGCGAGGTAGAACGCACCAACGCCGAGTACTGCGAGGAACCAGTACCCGAACGGCTCATAGGAGAACGCAACCGCAACGCCGGAAAGTACCGCGAGGACAAGTCGGAGTGACGCATTCACGACCGTGGTCCCTCTTCCCCACCTTCTGATCGGCGTTTGTGCTCTTCGTAGAGCCAGTCTTCAATTTCATCCGTGTCAATGACGGGGTGCTCATCGTCGCTGGCCCCACGCTCAGGAGTTGGCCGCGTGAACGAGCCGTAGGAAGCAGAGTTTCGGGACATCGGCGTCGATTCGTACATCCTGATTCCAACATTTTCCAAGCGTTGCCGCAGAGAGCGTGAAAGGTGGTTTCGGAGTATCGAGCGAGTAGGGCTGAAGACCAAGAAGAACCCCAGGATTGAAGAAACGAAGCCCGGGATAATGCAAAAAGCCCAGCCAACCATGAGAAGCGCAGAGTCGCCTGCTAGCTTCCCTACAGATGTTTTGCCACGTGCCGCCTTTGCGAGTTCGCCGCGGAGCGTGAGCGTCGCCAGTGCACCGCCTAGCACCATCAGCGCGAAGATTGCCAGCAAAGCCCAGCCAACGCCGATTGACTTCGCGACAAGGAAAAACGCCAGCGCTTCTACGAGGAAATACGTCAAAATGTAGATTGGCATGCCGACCATCTTAGCCGGACTACACGGTTACTTGCCTGAGGATTCTAGCTGGCTTAATAGCCACAGGACGTCCTTTCGGAGGTGCTGGAAGTATGGGGCGAAGTGGTTGATGCCAGTTCTTCCCGGAAGCTTGGGAAGTTTTCGCATTTGAACGGGTCTATCCCACCTCTCCCCTAGTTCGGCGACCACTTGCCACGGGACGATGTCGTCGTGCTTACTGCCCCACAGTCTGAGTGGGATATCGAGTGGTGTACGAGTACCTAATGCTTGATCGTCGAGCGCTGCGGCTGTTTTCGGAAGATCCTCGAGGAGCGTAGACATTGGGATACCTGCTGCCGTCCAGTGTACGGTGCTTGCCCAAGCATGTCGGAGGACCGCGCCCACTGCACAGATGTTCGCATCAAGGATGACAGCGGACATACCAACGGGGCTGAGGTGGGGCATCAGCTCTTCCGTGATCTCTGGGTCGGATGCTAGAAGGGCGGCGACTGCGTAAAGAATCATGATGGACGGAAGCGTCCCATCGATGCGGTCGAGCATCGCAAGCAGATCTGCAGGTGGTGCTCCGACGACTGCGGCACGCAGATGTAGTTCCGGCGCGTACTCGGGTTGCTCTAACCATGAAGCTGCGGCGCCCCCGCCCTGAGAAAAACCCCAGAGACCAAGCTTTTCGACGCTGCAGCCTAGGCCTACGCTGGCGCGAACTGCATCGGCGAGTGCGTGGGCTGCTGCGCGGTGGAAGCAATAGAGCTGCACATTGTCTTCGGGATCTCGTGGATAGTCCGTCAACACGACATTCGCTCCCGCGGCGAGCAACATGTTGATCGCAGGCTGCTCGTAGGCAGCGATAAGGTCCAGTGGTTTGCGTCGAAGTCGAAGTCCCACTGTGCAGGAGTAAGAAGGGTCACATGCCGGGGCAACGCCTTGGGTGGAGGGGGCGAACGCGACGGTTGGACGCTGTCCATTGCCATGCCAGGGACGCTTGCTGAGGAACACCGCGCCGGTAGCAGACATCACGCGTTCCCGCTCGTCGGTCGTGGTGTATTCAATTCTGAATGCGTTGGCACGATTGAGCCTGTACTGCAGCCCTATAGGACGAATCGGCGTTGCTTGCAACAATGTGCCAGGAGGAGCGCCGACTGCCCAGGTTGCTTTGCCATACTCCGCATCCGTGATCGGATGTGAATGCGTGAGGTCAACGCTAAGCGGCAGCAGTGTGCGAAGAGTTAAGCCGAACTCCATGTATGTGCTTTCCTAGATCTTCGGAGTGTCTCGCGGGTGGGGCTGCAAAGTCTTTGGCCTGGTGTTCAGCGCGTGTGCACCGTCTGCCTGAAGATGCACTATGTCCTCGATACGCATTCCCCAGCTGCCTGGTTTGTAAATTCCTGGTTCGATGGAAAAGACCATTCCTTCATCTAGGACGAGATCATTGCCGGTGACCAGGAACGGCGGTTCGTGGCCAGCCAACCCAATGCCGTGCCCGATTCGGTGCGTAAACCACTCGCCGTACCCGTGCTCGGAGATAATGTTCCTCGCAACCGCGTCGAGCTCTTCTGCTCGCATTCCAGGCCGAGCGGCGTCGCAAGCTGCCTGTTGCGCTTGCAAAAGCACTTTGTAGGCATCGAGCTGCTCTTGGCTACCCGGTGCTCCTTCGACAAGATACGTTCGCGTGCAGTCGGAGTGGTAGCCGCTCGCGATCGTCCCTCCGATATCGACGACGACGATGTCCCCTGCTTCAATGATTCGATCGGAGAAGTCGTGATGAGGGTTTGCGCCGTTGGGGCCAGAACCGACGATGATGAAGTCTACTGCGGTGTGCTCCTCCAGGATCGCCGTGTGCAGTGCGTCGGCCACAGCGCGCTCGGTAATACCTGGGGTAAGTAGCGAGGGAACGAGGGCATGAACGCGGTCGATTGCTTCGGCGGCCTGAGCCAATTGCGCAATCTCGTCATCATCCTTGACCATAAACAGACTAGACAATGCGTCCTGCGCAAGACAGGTCTTGAATGGGTATCGCTGCAAAGCCAGCACGTGATCCGCGGTGAGCGTGCTGCCCAGGCCAATGATCGGAGGCGTTGCGCTGTCGGCAGGCGATGCGATGAGTTTATAAACAATTTCATAGGGGTCTTCGCCATCGCGCCACCCAATGGGGATGAGCGCCGGGTCGTCTGAGGGGAAGGAGCCAGCGTCGGTGCTGGGGAGGACAACGGTAGCGTTTCCTTCATCGGTGAGCACGATAGCGGAGAGCCTCTCGTGCGTATCGATTTGTGTACCGGTCAGGTATTCAAATTCCGGGCCAGGGCCGATGATCACGGCGCGCAGGTGATTTGCCGCAAGAAATTTGCAGGCTGCTGCGCGTCGACGTTCAAATGTATCGCTTCCGAAGAAAGTCATACGCCCATCGTAGGCGCACTAGTACTCGCACTAGTTCCCGATTGCTATGTCCATAGGGTTTTTGGACACGGAGTCCGGTGTCTTTTTGGACACGGAATCCATGGTGTTCTTGGGCACTTCTAGCGGCTTACGGTTGCAGCCTGCGTTTCGGCCGGGGCTTGGATAATTT
>NZ_JAEUWV010000016.1:0-48384 GCF_024102595.1 Corynebacterium lipophilum | reverse complement strand
ACGCCTGAAGTGGTGGACCTTCCGGTCTACGGCAGGGAATCCCGATTCAACGAGCACTGTCCCGCCGTAGGCCCAGGCAGGACCTGGAATCCATATCCAAAAAAGCACACATTTTGTCGCTTAACCCCCATCGTCTCCCGTACCAGCGCGTTCGTTGGAATTATTTCAGATGACCACTTCGACGACTTGGTAAAACGTTACGAGAAAGCGCAGAAAGCCTGGGCCGGGACCAAAATAGTTCGCGGAACCGGGAACCTTTTGCAGTCGAACCGGTCAGCGACAGCGTGCCCTGCTACGAAACCTTAGCGTGACTTATATTCATAGGTATAGGGCACATTTAGCGTGCTTTCTGGTGTGTGGTAGGTCTCGCCCATGTATCGCCGCTCTCTTTGCTCACTCCCTGTTTCCACCACTGCAGATGCCAGTCTGGCGAGAAAAATAAACGCACCCCCGCCCGTACGGAAAATGCGAATACGCGGGGTGTTTTTCTGGTTTCATGGACGTTCGCGGTGGGGGTGCTGTGAATTCTATATCGACATCCGTTATACCTATTCACTAGAATAGATAGCTATCTACTGCTGGAAATACCATGTCAGTGGCACTTTTACACCAGATTCAGGAAGCTGGTTGTTTTTATCAGTTTCTTCTGAAGCAATTATGAGGAGTAAATTAATGGCCGAATCATCTCGGCGTTTACGTAAGTCAACGTCTACTGGCATCGCGGCGACATCCGCGATCGCGCTCGCACTCGGAGGCTTGAGCGTCGTCGCCCCTGGCCCGCTGGCGCCGCACGCTGTGGCCGCCACCATGTCCGGCGGTATCCGCGAGAAGTCCGGCGCGGTGGAGAAGGACGCCCAGAAGGCCTCCGACCTGCCGGCCGGCTCGTGTGTTATCGAAAGTGTCGAGCCGGATGGCAGTCAGGCTGGTTTCAGCTGGAACACCCTGGAACCAAGCGGGAGCAGCCCCTCGAAAACCCGGTGGGGCTTGAGTGTCTCCTTCGATAACTCGAAGGACCGCACGTTCGCTGATTGGAGCTTTACCAATTCAGGGCTGTTGGGGGCAGTTCTCGATACTGGACAGGTTCCCTCTATGGGAGCCGGTCAGACCTTTCTTGGTAACAATGTCACTGACAAGGCTGACGAAAACCTCGCTATTACCGCTTCTAGGCAACAACGAAACCTGAACCTCACTGCGAAATTGACCGACGCGAAAGTCAAGCAGTTCGCTGAGGCCACTGCCGCGAACCCGGTACGTTATGCGTGGCAGAGTAACTACACGAAGGACAATCCTAATGGCCCCAAGGCCACCCAGGGTTCAAGTGCAACTTTCACGGCTGTCGTAAACCCCTGGCCGAGCGAGAACATCGAATGTAACCCGATCACGGTGTCGTGGGAGGATTTCGGACAGCACGTCATCGTCCCTGGTGATGAAACCAAGGTCGGTAAGATTAACATTCCGGATGTGGCCAACGGTGGCACGGATGACTCCATGGGCCGCATGGTCGTGGAGGCCTACGACGGCAACGGCAAGTTCATCGGCACCACGGACCCAGCGTCGTCCGGTGGTAAGCAGCTCCTGCGTATCGACGAAGCGACCGGAGAGATCTACTTCACCTGGCCTGAGTACCGTGGAACCGACCTGGCAACTGACAAGAACGTGAATTTCTCCGTTCTGGCAAAGCCGCGTAGCGTGGACCAGCTCCAGGCCGCTGGTGAGAACAACAATGAGTTTGGCACCACTCAAGTCTTCGACAGCTCCAATTCGCTGACCCGTTACAACAAGGCGAACGTCATCGACTCCAAGGCCTTCTCCTTGGATGACACGGAGTACCACTCTCCGAAGTACGACAAAACGGATGCTTCGATCATCTCCGGCGTTGATAGCGCGACCGGTCCGCTGGCTACCGAGCCGCAGAAGGTCACCTTCACCCAGACCCCTGACCTGATTAAGGACCTGGCGAAGAAGAAGGGTGAAAAGGGGTACGAGGCCAAGGTCGAGCTTGACGAGAAGTACATTTTCGACGGCTGGACCGTCGAGATGGACGACGACTACAACGTCACCGTCACCGCTCCGGAGAACCCGAAGCCGGGTAGCTTTGCGCAGCCAAAAATCACTGTCGAGTACTCGAACGGCTCCACAGACGTACTCCAACTCATGGTGGTCGTTGACCCGAACAACACCCAGGTCACCGACCTGGTACGCCCAGGCCTGACCAAGGGCAAAATCGGTGAGGATCTTACCGCTCAGGTGGGCACCAAGTCCATCATGAAGGGCCACAAGCCAGTCCACCCGGCCAAGTTTGAGATCGACCAATCCACTGTTCCTGAGGGCTGGACTGTTACCGTCGATGAGACAGGCAAGGTCACCGCAAAGGCGGATGACTCTGTTGCACCGGGGACCGTCATCACCCCGAAGGTCAAAGCGACCTACCCAGACCAGACCACGGATGAGATCGAGACTCAGTTCCAGGCGATCGTGGACATCAAGATCCCGACCTACGACACGGTGACAGGTCAGCCAAATGCGAGCGTCAGCCTTACTCCTGAGATCCCAGAGCGCGGCCTGAGCGGTAACACGAACGACGAGGCCCCGACGCGCTACACCTTCGAGGACGGCACCAACCAGACCACCCTGACCAGCAAGGATGGCAAGACCTGGACCGTCTACGTTGACGAGAAGACTGGCGAGATCACGACCACGATTCCGAAGGGTGCGCAGGAAGGCGACATCCTGAACGTTCCGGTTAAGGCTCATTACAGCGATGAAGGCAAGCAGAAACCGCAGACGGTTGTCGGCACTGTCGTCGTCATCAAGGGAGACCTTGAGGCGAACTACAACGTTCAGGTCACTGCTCCGGGCCAGGAAGTGAAGCACCAGGTTGCGGACACGCCGGACGGCTCCAAGTTCTCCTTCGGAACCAAGAATGGCAAGCCGGTTCTTTCTCAGGAAGTCAACGGCTGGAAGTACACGGTCGACCCGAAGACCGGTGAAGTTTCCTCCACCCCGCCGGCGGATGCCAAGCCAGGCGACAAGAACACCGTCACGGTAACGGTTAACGCCCCGGGTGGTTTGACGACTCAGACACCGGTTACCACCGTGGTGAAGCTGACCAACAACTGGGAGTCTGAGCCGGTTGTTCCGTCGCAGACGGTCTACCCGGGTGGTACGGCGACCTCGCCGATTGGCGTCGAGAAGCCTGCAGAGATCAACCTTCATCCGGACAAGCCGTTCACGATTGATCCGAAGGGCCTCGAGGCCACAGGTGAGAACAACGAGTTCGGTAACCCGACGTACAAGGTGAAGACGGCAAATGGCGACTGGATCGTCGGCCTGGATGACAAGGGCAACGTCATCTCCACAGCTCCGGAGACCGCGAAGCCGGGTGACAAGATCGATGTTCCGATCATCGTGACCTACGAGGACGGCTCGAAGGACAACACCACTGCGACGGTCAACGTCATCGACGTTCCGGAGCGTGAGGAACCGTTCAAGGTCGAGTACAAGTATGACGACTCCATCCCTGCTGGCGAGTACAAGGTTGAAACCAAGGGCGAGCCAGGCGCAGCGAAGATGCACAAGGACGGTACTTGGGAGCAGACCAAGGCACCGGTCAACGAGGTTGTCCTCATCGGCACCAAGCCTGCCGAGAGCGCCAAGGACGTCAAGTGGACGTTCCCGATTCCGTACCCGACCGAGGTTCGCGAGAACCCGGAGCTCAAGCCTGGTGAGATGAATGTTGTCCAGGAAGGCGAGAAGGGCGAAAAGACCTACACCGCTAAGTTCACCTCCAAGGGCGCTAAGGCACAGGTTGCTGAGGATGAAACCACCAAGGAACCGGTCACTCGCATCATCGAGGTTGGCCCGGGCATCCCTGATCAGGAACTGACCAGCAAGAAGACTCAAGAGGTCCCGTTCGAGATCGAGTACGTCTACGACGACACCCTCGAGTCCGGCAAGCAGGTTGTCGACGATGAGGGTGTCCCGGGTGAGCAGACGATTACCTCCACCCAGAAGATCAAGGACGGCAAGCCGGACGGCGAGCCGAGCATCAACATCGAGCAGACGAAGGCCCCGAAGAAGGCCAAGATCCGCATCGGTACCAAGACCACCGGTGAGAACACCGAGACTTACAAGGCTGAGGCTCCGTACAAGGTCGTCGTTAAGTACGACCCGAACATGCCTGCCGGTGAGTCCAAGGTGACCACCAAGGGTGAACCAGGCGAGAAGACGGTGACGATCAAGCGTGACATCACCAACTCCAAGCCGGGCGATCCGCAGATCACTGAGGAGATCACCAAGAAGCCTGTTGACGAGGTCATCACCGTCGGCACCAAGCCGTCCGAGACCTCCGAAAAGGTCACCTGGACTGCTCAGGTTCCGTTCGACGTTGAGACCCGTCCGAACCCGGAGTTGAAGCCGGGTGAGATCAAGGTCGTCCAGAAGGGCGCGCCAGGCGAAAAGACCTACACCGCTGACTTCTCTGCCAAGGGTGAACAGGCAACTGTGACCCCTGAGGAGAAGCAGACCAAGGATCCGGTTAGCCAGATCATCGAGTACGGTCCTGCGGCCGAGGACACCTCTGTGGTGACCAAGACCGAGAAACCGGTTCCGTTCGAGACCGAGATTGTCTTCGACAACACCCTTAAGGAGGGTGAGCAGGTCGTCGATGAGCAGGGCGAACTGGGCACCGAGGTGGTTACCTCGACTCAGAAGATCAAGGACGGTAAGCCGGACGGCGAGCCGACCGTGACCACTGAGCAGACCAAGGCGCCGAAGAACGCCAAGATCCGCGTTGGCACTAAGACCACCGGTTCTACTACCGAGACCGTGGAGTCTCCAGTTCCATTCGGTGTGAAGATCGAGTTCGATCCGAACCTGCCTGCTGGCACCTCTGAGACGGTCACTGAAGGTAAGCCGGGTAAGAAGAAGGTGACGATCGAACGCGACATCACCAACTCCAAGCCAGGTGACCCGAAGGTTTCCGAGGAGATCACCGAAAAGCCGGTTGACCAGGTGATCAAGGTCGGCACCAAGCCAGCCGAAGCGCCTGAGGTCACCAAGAAGGTCACCTGGAAGGCGCCGCTTCCGTTCGACGTTGAGACCCGTCCGAACTTGGCGCTGAAGCCGGGCGAGATCAAGGTCGTCCAGAAGGGCAAGCCGGGTGAGACAACCTACACGGCTGACTTCACCGCAAAGGGCGACCAGGCTTCCGTGAAGCCTGAAGAGAAGCAGACCAAGGATCCGGTCAAGGAGATCATCGAGTACGGTCCGGGTCTCAAGGACGGAGATCTGATCAACCGGGTGAAGAAGCCGGTTCCGTTCGAGACCGAGGTCATCCTCGACGACACCCTTGAGTACGGCACGCAAAAGGTTGACCAGCAGGGCGAGCTTGGTGAAGATGTTGAGACCTCCACCCAGAAGATCGTCGATGGTAAGCCTTCCGGGGATCCAAAGGTCACCACTGAGCGCACCAAGGAGCCGGTCAAGCAGATCATCCGCGTTGGTACGAAGAAGACGCCGACTGATCCGGAACCGTCGATTGAAGCAAAGGAAGTCAAGCTTCCGTTCACCACGAAGATCATCTACGACGAGACGCTTGAACCAGGCGAGGAAGTCGAGGATCAGAAGGGTGAAGACGGCAAGGTTGAGGTGACCGTCGAAAAGGGTCAGCCTTCCGTGAAGACGACCAAGGAGCCGGTCCAGCGCATCGTCCGTGTTGGCACCAAGCCGCCGGCTGGTCAGGAGTGGAAGGAGCGGATCCCGTTCGAGGTGAAGGTCAAGTTCGACCCGACCATTGAGGCCGGAAAGCACAAGGTTGAGCAGGAAGGCAAGCCTGGCCTGGTTCACCACAAGTCTGACGGCACCGAAGAAACGCTCGTAGAGAAGCAAGATCACGTCATCCTCATCGGCACCAAGAAGCCGGCCGACCCGACTGACCCGGAGAACCCGGATCAGCCTGAGCAGCCGACGCCTGGTGGCGAGCTAGACATCAAGGTCCGCTACACCACCCGGATTGTCTACGACCCGAGCCTGAAGCCAGGCGAGGAAGTCGAAGACGTTGCGGGTAAGGACGGCCGCTACACCATCAAGGTTGTCGACGGCAGCCCCGTCGCCGAGATGGTGGAGAAGCCAGTTGAGCGCGTTGTTCGCGTTGGCACCAAGCCACCGGCGGGCACCAGCTGGACTGAGGAGGTCGCCTACGACTACGAGGTCGTTGAGGACCCGAACCTCGAATCGGGCAAGCACGAGGTTGTGCAGCCGGGTAAGCCTGGTCAGCGCATCCATAAGGAAGACGGCAGTGTCGTCGAGGTTGCTCCGCAGAAGCTGATCATCAAGGTCGGCACGAAGAAGAACCCGACTGACCCGAGCGAGCCTTCGAATCCGAACGAGCCTTCGACTCCTGCAGAGCCAGGCGCCAACGCCTCGTCCGAGAAGGCGAAGCGCTGCGCTGCGAACGCGTTCGCGGTCAACAGTCCGCTGCTGTGGCTGCTGCCAATCGGTCTGCTTGCTGGTATCGGCTACGGCGTGAACGAAGCGTTCGGCCCGCAGCTGCAGCAGGCTGGTGCTGAGCTGAACGCCCGCTTCCAGGAGTCCATGCCAAAGCATGACTGGGGCCACGGTCAGCAGGGTCGTCGCCACGAAGACCCGGAGTGGGTCCGTGAGTTGCGTGCGAAGGCAGACGCCGTGAACCGTCAGTTCGCTGGCTACGGCGAGCAGCTGCGCCCGCTGGGTATCGCGCTTGGCACGATTGCCGCGGTCAGCATGCTGGGTGTTCTGATCGCCCAGGCCTGTGAGGAGGACGGCTTCAATAACGGCCTGACCATCCTCGGCTCGTCGAAGGGCGACACGCCTGCCGACAACGCCAAGCCTGGTTCTTCTGAGCAGAAGTAAACCGCGCAGAGCCGAATGAAAGGCGCCACCCACACCGGGTGGCGCCTTTTGGCGTTCCGCGCACTTGGAGGGTTTGCTCAGCGTTCACCCAAAATTGCGCCAACCATAACCGGAATGTCTCCGGAAACTCACATTGCTTTCGCAGAATCGATACGTCGCCAACCCGGCGAGCAACATCAAACACTGATTCTGTGAAGGATTCTCATGGCTTTTACCAACCCACGTGTCGCCGCTGCAGCAACGTCCGCAGTGGTGGCGCTCGCTGTCGTCGCAACGCCTGCAGACGCCGCTGAACCAAAGGCACCGAAGAACATCATCTACATGGTCGGCGACGGCATGGGCTACAACCATGTCGCCGCAGCCAACCTCTGGCAGACCGGCCAGTCCAAGTGGATGCTCAACGGTGACAACAGCATCAACAGCATCTCCAACGTCGACGGCAAACCAGTCCAAGCCTTCGAGCAGGAGGACAAGGGCTGGAAGCACACCTCCATGACCACCTTCCAGTACGGCAACGAGTACGACGAAATCAAGGCGTGGAGCGACCGCGACTGGATCAACAAGAACTTCACCGACTCCGCCGCAGCCGCCACCGCCATGGGCACCGGCGTCAAGACGGACAACGGCAAGATCGGCGTCGACCACAAGGGTGAGAAACTGGAGAACACCTCCCAGCGCGCCGTGAAGCAGGGCAAGGCCGCCGGCGTCGTGTCCTCCGTGCCGTTCAACCACGCCACCCCGGCAGGCTGGGGCGGCCACAACGAGAACCGCAGCAACTACACCCAGCTCGCCGACGAAATGCTCGGGCCCGACAGCCCACTGTCCGTCATCATGGGCGCCGGCCACCCGCTCTACGACGACAACGCCCAAAAAACCGGCAAGTTCAACCCCAAGTACATCACCGAGGAGACCTATAACAAGGTCGCCAACGGCGAAACCGACTGGAGCCTCGTCACCGACCAGGCGGACTTCGAGTCCCTCGCCAAGGCAGCCAACAAGGACGCCAAGAAGATCTTCGGTCTCGCACCCGTGGCCAACACGCTGCAGCAGGGCCGCGACGGTTCCGATGGCGAAGACAAGGCAAACGTCGGCCCGTACCTGACCGAGTTCAACAAGGGCGTGCCAACCCTGGCCACCATGTCGCTCGGCGCCCTGAACACCCTCAACCAGGACGAAGACGGCTTCCACCTCATGATTGAAGGCGGCGCCATCGACTGGACCGGCCACGCCAACACCATCGGCCGCTCCATCGAGGAGACCATCGACTTCTTTGACGCGGTAGAGGCCGTCGAAAAGTGGGTCGAGGAGAACTCCTCCTGGGAGGACACCCTGCTCATCGTCACCGCCGACCACGAAACCGGCTACCTCGCAGGCCCGCAGGACCCATCCAAGTACAGCGAGCTCAGCGGCGAAAAGGGTGCCAAGCCGGAGCACACCTACAACTCCGACAACCACACCAACCAGCTCGTCGGCTTCTGGTACAAGGGCGCAGGCTCCGACGACATCTACGAAGAGTCCACGAAGCACACGGATAAGATCCGCGGCTCCTACATCGACAACACCACCGTCGCCCGCCTCACCCTGGACAAGTGGTGGAACGGCGAAAAGCCAGCAGACAACAAGAAGCCTGCCGACGGCTCCTCCGCCGACTCCCCGTGGCTCATCGCCATCCTGTCCATCCTCGGAGTCGCCGGTCTGCTGGCTGTGATCGCACAGGCAGCACCATCCCTGGTGGACAACCTGCGCACGCAGCTGCCTAAGTTCTAGCAGCTACTACCTGTCTACATAGGAAGCATCGGCAACTTCACGCCGAGCTTCGGCAACGCGGCAATCAGGCCAATGATCGCGAGCACCGCCGCGATCACGCCACCAACAATCGCCGCCACGTTCAGCTCTGGCTCCGCCGTCGGGTACGCAACATCCGCCTGAGCGCCTTTCGCGCAGGCAGCGGCCGCGGCGGAGTCGGCGTCGTCAAGCATTGCCTGCTTCTCGGCGACCTTCCCAGCTGGCGTGGCGGCCCACGCCTTATACAGCGCCTCATCACTCTTCTCGACGCCAAACGGCACCTCAGCGCGCTTCATCTCCGGACCGACCTGGCGCTTGGCCGGGTCGATGCCCTCGAGCGTGCGTTCCTTCGTCGGCTTCGTCTCCTTCACCGTCTTCTGTGCCTCGGCGTACTTCTCGGCGAGCTTGGTTGGGCGCTTCGTGGCGTCCGGGTAAGCAGTATCCACGGCGGCCACGAAGTCGCGTGCCTGCTCATGCAGCCCAATCGCCTTCGACGCTTCGAACCAGGAGACAACGAAGCGCTGCTCGTCGGCAGAGAGCTGCACAGTGCACATGCCGTCCTTGTCCTTCACGTTCACCGTCGCGGCGTGGGCGGGTGCGGCAATGGTGCCGAGCGCGATCGCGGTGGCAGCAGCGCAGGTAACGATACGTTTCATGGTGTCCTCCTTGAGGTCGAGTGGGTGTACTGGGCGTACGTGTTTAGTTTCCGACACCGCATGTTGCGACAGCGTTAACGTGGGAATTCGGGGGTAGGTGGGGGTGGTTTGCGGCTGGTCTCCGGGCGGTTCTCGCTCCGGTCGAGGTGTTCAAGGAGTGCAACGCAGGTCGCCCATTTTCGCGTCGCCTGGCTGATTTTCGGCGACTAGCATCGCACGCTTCTAAGACCTCGACCGGAACGTTTTGGTGCGTCTCATGTGAGGCTGCTACGTGCTAACCCGCGCGCCGAATGCCCGCTACAACTCCCGCGGCACCACTTTGCCGGTGGCGTTGCGGGGGAGCGCGTCGACGAAGTGGACGTCGCGCGGAACGGAATGCTCGGCGAGGTGGTCGCGGACCCAGCCCTGGACGCTGGCAGCCGTCAGCGCCTGGCCGTCTGGATCGTCAGCGCGGACGATCCAGGTGGCGACGCGTTTGAACGTGTCGGGGTCGTCGACGCTGCCGACGTAGAGGTCGTCGATACCTGGCATGCGCTCGAGGACTGCTGCGACGGATTGGGGGTGGACGTTTTCGCCGCCGACGATGATCATGTCGTCGCTGCGGGACACGACGTGCAGGAGGCCCTGGTTGTCGAAGTACCCGAGGTCGCCCATTTCGATGAGGCCGTCGATAGTGACTATGGGCGTGTCGGGGTTGGTGTAGCCGCGCAGGGCGGTTTCGTTGTTGAGGAAGATGCGCCCGACGGTGCCGGTGGGGACTTCGCGGCCTGCGTCGTCGTAGATGCGCAGGGTGGTGCCGGGTGGGACGCGGCCGACGCAGGTCGGGTCATTGGCGACGGTGGTGGCGTCGGCGGCTGCGGCGAGGGCGAGTTCGGTGGAGCCGTAAATGTTGGCGACGATGGGGCCAAAACGGTCGATGAGTCGCTCGGCGAGCAGTGGGGTCAGGGCGTTGCCGGCGGTGCCGATGAAGCGCAGCCGCGAGGTGTCGTAGTCCTCCTCGAGGTCAAGCATGTGTTTGAGGAAGATAGGGGAGGAGATGAGGCCGTCACAACGGAAGTGCTCGAGTTGGCGGAAGGCGTTGGCAGGGTCGAAGACACGCTGCGTAACGATGGTGCCGCCGACCCCGAGTGTGATGTTGAGCGCGGACCAGCCCCAGGTGTGGAACATGGAGGCAGTCATCTGCACGGTGTCGCCGGCGCGAAACGGGATGGCTTCGAGGTAGCCGGCGGCGACGATGGGGAGGCCGGGCTCGGCGCGCAGGATGCCTTTGGGGATGCCGGAGGTGCCCGAGCTCATGAGCACGATGTCGCCGTGCTTCGGGAACAGCGGCAGCGCGGCGTCGCCGCCACCCATACTTATCGACGCCAACTTCGCCTCGTCAACTACCACCATGGCGGTGCCCATGTCTGGGATGCGGGGCAGGAACTCGTCGTCGGTGAAGAGGACGTTGATGTCGTTTTCCTCGATACACCCGCGGAGCTGTTCGGTGGAGGAGCCGACGTTGAGGAGGAAGATGGAGCCGCCGGTGTAGCCTTTGGCGCCCAGCGGCAGGATGATGCCGCGTCCGTTGCGGGCGATGACGCCGATGCGCGGCTGATCGGTGACGCTGAGGACCCAGCTGGCGACGTTGCGCGCTTGGGTGCGGAGGTCGCGGTAGGTGAGGAGGCCGGCGTCGTCGATAAGGGCGGTGCGCTCGGGGGCGGCGAGGTAGCCCTGTTCGATGGCGCGGGCGGTGGTGAAATGGAAGCGGAGCAGATTTGGTATAACCCCTAGCGCTGCTTTCGGGCTGTTGCCGAGGCTGATCATTCCGGCGCGGTGGGTGGCCCTGAGAAAGCGGAGAAACATTGCTCTATTCTATGACATCTGGCAAAGTAGGCGTAGTTCTTGTTGTAGATGTGAAAGAAGTGCACTTGTGTTTCGTAAGTTGACGGCGGCGATCGTCGCGACCGCGCTGGCCATTGTGCCAGCGCAGGCCACCGCGCAGCCGCGTAACATGGTGGTTTTCGGCGATTCAGTCATTGCCGACCCAACAGTCCACGACTGGGCGGCAGGAAAAATCGGCGCCACGCCACAAGGCTCCTCGGATGCGAAGGTCTGGTGCCCAACCGGTGCGAGGAATTGGGGCAAGCAGGCGGCTGCGCGCCTCGGGTTGCGGGCAATGGACTACTCCTGTGCCGGCACCGTTTCAACTCGCGTTGGCCCCTATTTCTCCCTGCAGGTTGACCGCGCGTTGCGCGACCGCGCCCTGAACCCGGCAACGGCCCGCGTCATCATCTCGACCGGCTTCAATGACACCTATTCGACCGGCGGCCGGTCCCCGGAGCAGGTGCGTCGCGCCTTCGTCGACGCGATGGTGCCGCAGGTGAACCGTATCCGGGCGGCGGCGCCGAACGCGCGCATCCAGATTGTCGGCTACCCGAAGATCACGCAGGGCGACCGCGTGTGCCTGTTTCAGCTGGGCAACAACATGCACGACGCCACCCCGATGCCCTTCGTGCAAGCGTGGGAGGACACCGCGCAGTGGATGCAGGTGGACCTGGCGCGCGCAGCGGGTGTCGAATTTTTGGACCTGAAGCCGTCCACGTGGAACAACAACATGTGTGCCCCGGACCACATCCGGATGTGGGCCGGGCTGGTCGATTTCGGCCCTTCGCCACGCAACATGCCGCTGCACGTGAACCAGCGCGGCCACGCCCACGTCGCGGACGTCATCGCGCATTCCTAGAAACTAGCTACTTGGCCAGCGCGTCCTCGATGGCCTGCTCGAAGGCCTCGTAAGGCTGCGCGCCGATGATTTCCTGGCCATTGACCAGGAAGGACGGGGTGGAGTTAAAGCCTGCACGCTGCGCTAGGTTGTTGGCGTCCTGCAGGGCGGCGTCGTACTTGTCGCTGGCGGCGTCGGCCTTGAACTTCTCCATGTCCGGCATGCCTGCGGCTTCAGCGAAGCGGACGAAGTCCTCCATGTCGAAGTCGGGGTGGCCTTTGGCCTTGATGGCCTCTGCCATGTAGGCGTCCTGGTACTCGAAGAATTTGCCTTGGTCGGCGGCAGCGCGGCCGGCGCGGGCTGCTTCGACGGCGGCCTGGCCGTTAACTACGAAGTCGTTGAACTCGATGCGCACCTTGCCCTCATCGACGTAGTTCTTGATGATCTGCGGCATGATCTCAACGTTGGCCTTGATGCAGAATGGGCAGTCCCAGTCGGAGAACTCGGAGAGGACGACGGGGGCGTCGACATCGCCGAGGGCCATTGGGTCGTTGGCGTCGCGGCGCTCGATCTCGGCGGCGGCCTCGTTCATAGTCGGTTCGGCGGCAGGCTCTTCGGCGGCCTGAGACGGTGCAGTCTGGGCGGTCTCCGTGGCGGGTGTCGCGGAGTTTGCGCCGATGACGTAGCCACCCACCCCGGTGCCGACCGCCAATACTGCCGTAAATGCCCACATCAGTGGTGGGATCTTGGTATCACTCATGGTGCTCCTTTGGTTGTTCTGCGTTTTGTAATGCTACCGCCCGCGCCAAACGAGCGTAGCGCAGCTCCTGCTCACGGAACCGGGTCCAGGTCGAGATGGTGGTGAAGAAGAACGCGATGATCAGCACGTACAGCATCAGGTCCGTGCCGCGGGCAACACCCAACCAGTTGGCAAGGATGGTGACGTCGTCGGGGCGCAGGATCGCCCAGATGGCGGCGATGAACATCGCGCCGAAGCCGATCTTCACCCACGCTTTCGCGTTCGCCTTTCGGCGGTTAGCAAAAAAGTAGAGCGCTAACAGGACGGTGGCGCAGATCAGCGCGAATTGGATCATGGGAGCCTCCCTGCCACGATGTTGTCGGCCAGGATGTTGACCCCGTTGATCAGCGACTGGCCCTTGCTCATCGAGTACTCGGTGTACAGGATCTCCACTGGTTCCTCGGCGACGCGCCACTTGCGCTGGTCGATCAGGGCGACGATCTCGGATGCGTGCGACATCCCGTTCATCCGCAGGTTCATCTCGTTGGCCACTTTGAGGTTGAAGGCGCGTAGGCCGTTGTGGGCGTCGCTCAGCCCGAGGCGACGAGTGCGCGGCGAGAGCATCACCACCGTGCGCAGCACCACGCGCTTGATCCATGGCACCTGCGAGGTGTCTTGGCCGGCGAAGCGGGTGCCCACCACGATGTCGAGCGGCTCCGTGCGCAGGCGTTGCACCATGCGCAGCACGTCCTTGACTTGGTGCTGACCGTCGGCGTCGAAGGTGACAAAGTACTTCGCACCCGGCTGGGCCCGCGCGTACTCCACCCCGGTCTGGATCGCAGCGCCTTGGCCCAGGTTCACCGGGTGATTGACCAAGTGGGCCCCGGCGGCGCGGATGGCGTCGGCCGAATTGTCGCGGGAGCCGTCGTTGACGGCCACGATGTTCGGGAACGTAGCCCGCGCATGCTCAATAACCTGCTGGATAACGGGGCCCTCGTTATAGCAGGGGATGATGAGCCAAGTGTCGTCATTCATGTTGACGCAGATGTTACCCGCCGCGGTGGAAAAGCCGCGCATAAACGCGCTTCAGCAGAGGCTTCGGCAGCAGGCGGTAGAGGGTGCGCACCGCGACGTTCACCATCGCGCGCGTGCGCCCGATCAGCCCGTAGCGCACCAGCCGGATCTGCATGTCTACCTCGGAGGTGAACATGTCGCTGCCGGTGCGGCGGTCGAACTGCTCGTCGGTGACGCGGAAGTACGTGAGCGGCTCCTGCATGTTGTAGAGCCTGTAGCCCTCGGCGATCAGCCGCGCGAACAGGTCGTAGTCCTCCATGAGGTGCACGTCCTGGTAGCCGCCCACAGCTTTGACGTCCGCGGTGCGGTACATCACGGAAGGGTGGTTCATGGGGGAGTTCATCTTGGCGTAGTGCGCGGGGTGCTCGGGCAGGCGCCGGATGCCGCCGGTGCGCTCCCCGTCGAATTCCTGCACCGCGGTGCCCACCACCGACACCTCGGGGTGCTGCTGCAAAAACTCGAGTTGTCGCTCGATGCGCTGGGGGAACGCCTTGTCGTCGGAGTCGAGCTGCGCCACGAACTCGCTGTCGATCGTCTCCAGTGCCGCCTGCAGCGCGGGGCCAGCACCGCGGTTTTCGGCACAGCGCACCACGCGCGCCCCATACTTCTCGACGACCCCCTCGACCCCATCCGCCACCGGCCCATCAAACACGACCACGACCTCGTCCGCGGGGCGGGTCTGCTCAGCGAGGGACTGTAGCGCCTCGGCGAGCTGGTCAGGAACGGTGCCGTGGTAGGCAGACAGGAGCGCTGTAACGGTGGACATGGATACCGATACTAGTTGCGTGCGGCGTCGAGAAGAAATGTGCCGTAGCCGGACTTCACCATCGACTCACCCAGGCTGACCAGCCTGTCCACAGAGATGAACCCCTGCTCGTAGGCGGCGACCTCCGGCGAGCCAATCACCAGCCCGGTGCGCTTCTGCAGCACCTCCACGTAGGCGGAGGCCTCCGCCATCGAGTCGATCGTGCCGGTGTCCAGCCACACGTCACCCCTGTTCAGGCGGTGGACCCGCAGCTGGTTCGCCTTCAGGTACGCCTCGTTCACGCTGGTGATTTCCAGCTCACCGCGGGCACTCGGGGTGATCGTCTTCGCGATGTCCACGACCTGATTGTCGTAAAAGTACAGCCCGACGACGGCGAAGTTGGACTTCGGGTGCTCCGGTTTCTCCTCAATCGAGGTGGCCACGCCATTCGCGTCGAAGTCCACCACGCCGTAGCGGTGCGGGTCGGAGACCTCGTAGGCGAAGATGGTGCCGCCGGTGCCGTCATGGCTTAAGTCCAGGGCGCCGTCGAAAATGTTGTCACCCAGCACGAGGGCCACCGAGTCATCCCCGATGAAGTCCTCGGCGATCAGGAACGCCTGGGCAAGCCCGTCAGGGGAGGGCTGGATGCCGTAGTGGAGCATGATGCCCCAGTCGGAGCCGTCGCCGAGGAGGCGCCGGAACGCGGGCGCGTCCTCCGGCGTGGTGATCACCATGATCTCCCGGATACCAGCGCTGATCAGCGTGGTCAGTGGGTAATAGATCATGGGCTTGTCATAAATCGGCATCAACTGCTTCGAAATACCCTTCGTAATCGGGTAGAGCCGGGTGCCGGACCCGCCGGCCAGAATGATGCCCTTCATCGACTTAGCGCTTCGGCAGGATCTTATCCAGCGGCAGCTTCTCGATCACAGCCAGCACCGTGGTCAGAATGCCCATGATGAACAGGACGAGCGCCGGGGTGGACACGTTCGACGTGTCGCCCGCGGACAGCGCCATCGCCGGGTCCGTCGGAGCGGTGTTCGTCGTGGTCGTTGGTGCAACCGTCGGGGTGACCGTCGCCGTCACCGTCGGGGTGACGGTGACCGTGGTGGTTGCTGGGGTCGAAGGAGCAGACGGGGTCGAAGTAGTAGAAGTTTGGGTGGAAGCGAACGCCGGGGTTGCCACCACCAGTGCCCCCGCCACCGCGAGAGCTGCAAGAGAAGTGCGATTCATGCAGTACAACCTACCCAAGATAGAGCGCCAACGCAGCTCTCCAGTTCATGGGGGCAAAGCCCGTCGCCTTAATCTTGTCCAGCGCAAGCGTCGATTCCGCAGGCCGTGGCGCCTTGTCCCCGTACTCCTTTGAGGTCACCGGGTGTACCTGCGCGGGGTCCTTGCCCATCCCGATGAATACCGCCATCGCGATCTCGTCACGCCCCACCGAATCCCCATCCGAGGTGATGTTGTACACACCGTACTCAGTTTCGTTGGCCAGCAGGTGGCGGATGCCCTTCGCCAGGTCCTCCGCTGACGTCGGCCGCCCGCGCTGATCCTTCACCACGCGCGGCTCCTTGCCCGTCTCCGCGAGTTGGCGCATCGTCGCCATGAAGTTTGCCCCATCGCCGAACACCCACGACGTCCGAATCACGTAGTGCCTGCGCGCCAGCTGCGCCGCCGTCTCCCCGGCAGCCTTCGACGCCCCGTAGCGGCTCAGCGGGCTCGGCAGCTCCTCCTCCGTGTGCACCTCCTGGGTGCCATCGAAGATGTAATCACTGGACACGTGCACCAACACCAAGTCGTGCTCGTTGGCCGCCCGCGCCAGCTGCGCTGGGGCCTCCGCGTTCACGCGCCACGCGCCCGCCGGGTCATCCTCCGCGCCGTTGACGTCGTTGTAGGCCGCGCAGTTGATCACCGCCCAGTACTTCGACCAGTCCACGCCCTCCAGGTTCGTGATGTCCAGCTGGTCCCGCCTGCAGAACTCCGCCTCATCCGGCCCGTAGAGCTCCTGCAGCGCGCGGCCCAGCTGCCCGTTCGCGCCCGTCACGAGGATTCTGCGCTGGGGGACGGGGGTGGCGTCGACAAGCATGGGGTGGGTGAGGTCAGCCTCCGAAAGCTCCGTGGGTTCCATCGGCCACTCGACCTCCTTGTAGGAGCAGTAGGCGTAGCGCGCGCCGGGCTGGTATCGCTCGTTGACCAGGTAAATGTACGTCGTGTCGTCCTCGAGCGCCTGGAAACCGTTGGCCACCCCGCGCGGCACAAATACTGCCGTCTCCGGGCCGATCTCGCAGCTGAACGTCTCCCCGAACGTCGCGGAGCCCTCCCGCATGTCCACCCACGCCCCGAACACGCGGCCCGACGCCACCGACACCCACTTATCCCACGGCTCAGCGTGCATGCCGCGAGTCGCCCCGCGCCGCGCGTTGAAGCTCACATTCTGCTGCACCGGCACCAACTTCTGCCCCGCCCAGTTCTCCTTGAACCAGCCGCGGTTGTCGCGGTGCACCGCAAGCTCGTGGACTTCCAACCCAGCAATCATTACTGTCCTCTCGCCTCATAACGCTTCTCGACGTCCCCCTTCGCCCCTTCCCACCACCAGCGGTTCTCGCGATACCACTCGATGGTTTGCTGCAGCCCGTCGCGCAGATCCTTCGTGTAACGCGGCCGCCACCCAAGCTCGGTAGTGAGCTTCGTGGAGTCCATCGCGTAGCGCTGATCGTGCCCGGGGCGGTCGTTGACGTGCTCGTACTCGCCACCCATCAGCTCGCAGATCATCTCGATGACCTGCTTGTTCGTGGTGTGGTCGTTGTCCGCGCCGATGTTATACGTCTCACCCAGCTTGCCGCGTTCCAGGATGGTCAGCACGGCGTCGTTGTGGTCGTCGACGTGGATCCAGTCACGCACCTGCGCGCCCGTGCCGTACAGCTTCGCGGGCTGCCCGCACAGGATGTTCGTGATCTGGCGCGGGATGAACTTCTCCACGTGCTGGTACGGCCCATAGTTGTTGGAGCAGTTCGAAATCGTCGCCTGAATACCAAAACTGCGGATCCAGGCCCGCACCAAATGATCCGAGCCGGCCTTCGTCGCCGAATACGGACTCGACGGCTTATACGGCGTCGCCTCCGTGAACTTCTCGTTGCCCGTCAGCGGCAGGTCTCCGAACACCTCGTCCGTGGAAATGTGGTGCAGCCGCGCCCCGTGCCTGCGCACTGCCTCCAACAACACATACGTGCCGATCAAATTCGAGTGAATAAACGGCGACGGGTCCTCCAACGAATTATCGTTATGCGACTCCGCCGCGAAATGCACCACCACATCCGACGCCCCCACCAAGTCACCCACCAGCGCCTCATTAGCGACGTCCCCCTCCACCAACTCCACGTCCAACCCCCGCAGATTCGCCGGGTTGCCCGCGTACGTCAGCTTGTCCAGGACCGTGACCTTGTAGTCAGTGCGCTCGGTGACCATCCGCACGAAATTCGCGCCGATGAAGCCCGCACCACCAGTGACCAGCATTGTTCCCATGGGCCTCTACCTTAGCCGGAGCGCCACCAAATGTACCGCCGCCCCCGCCAGCGGGCCCGCGAACAAGGCCGTGACCACGACGGAGTGGACGTCGACACCCACGAGCCGCGGCATCACCCCCAGCACCGCGAACGCCACCGCCGTCGCCGTCAGCCACCCCGCGACGTACCAGCCGTGCCGCTCCAGCGACAGCACCGCCACCCCCGTAATAATCAGCGCGCCCATAAACGCCGACGCGAACGTGAGCACCCCAAGCGTCAACCCATCGACGTAAAACTCCGGGTCAAACGCCAGTTTTAGAATCCACGGGCCCACCGCCCACGCCGCGGCGAAGCCCACAACACCTAGGCCCAGCACGGCAGCGACCGGCTGCACCAACGCCGCAAACAACGCTTCTCGACGCTCCACAAACCTCACCACCAGCGCCGACTGGAACCGCTGCAACGGCACCAACACCGGCGCCCGCGTCAAAATCACTGCGTTCATAATCGCCGCCACCGACGCCTGTGGGAACGCCGCGTTCACCGCCGTCGGGAAGCCCGTGATCAGCGCCGCCGACGCCCCCGACGCCACCATCGCCGTCAACACCCGGCGCACGAACACCCCACGATGCACATCCAGCGGCACCCGCAAATGCTCCCGGCGCAACACCACCAGCCAGCTCAACGCGCCGACCACCGTAATCACCAAAAACGCAGGCAGGCCCCACCCCAGCGCCCACGCCAGAAGCGCCAATACCAGCCGCACACCCGAATCCAGCGCCACCAGCGCCGCGTAGCGCTCCCACAACTGCGCCCCCGATAGCACCCCGCCCAGCACCGCCTGGAACACGTACATCACCAGGCCAACTTGCAGTAGGGCAGTGGCCGTCAGCGTACTTCCGGGAACAACAGTGCCGATGAACAGCGCGCCCGCCGCCGCCGCCACAACGACCACCACCAGCGCCGTCCACGCTCCCAACCGCCACGGATTCGCCGAACCCCGCCGACCGTCCTCGCGCGCCGCCGCGACGGCACGCGTGGTCTCATGGGTGAGGCCGTCGATAAGCCCGGTGGACGCGAAGAACAATCCCCAGTACGCAGCGAAGTAGCGGTAGGCCGAGTCGGCGTCGAGTGCTTTCGACGCCACCCACAACACCACAAAGCCACTGACCGCCGCGAACAGCGTGGCAAAAGAAAGGTGCTTCACCTGGCGTTACATCGCCTTACATTCCGAACGACGGCGCGATCGTCGTAAACCACGCCTTGTGCAGATCCTCGCGCCAGTACGGCCACGAGTGCGTCCCCGCATTCCTGAACTCATACTGCGCCGGAATATTCAGGCCTTCCAGCTTCGCGCGCAAATCATGCGAACACTTATTAATCGCAGCCTCAATCACGCCGCCCTCAACCTGCAGAATCGCCGAACCGACACTCGCCGCAGGCTGCGGAAGCCCCTGGCCAACCAAGTAACTTACCTGATCCTGGCGGCCCGCCAGGCCAGTGCCCGTCGAAATGTACAAGCGGGTCCCGCGCAGCTTCTCCGCATTCACAAGCGCATCGTTGTAGCGGTTATTCGGGCTGCCCATCGGGCCCCACATCATCTCCGGGGTCACCGTGCGGTAATCCAACGTTCCCGACGCCCGGTTCACCGTAATCCGGCCAAACTGGTACGCCTCAGGCGTCGACGTCGCCGCACACCCCGAGAAGGACGCCGCGGACTTATAGAACCCGGGGTAGTGCGTCGGCAACACCAGAGACGTGGTCCCCGACATCGAGAATCCCACAATCGAACGGCGATTCTTGTCCGCCCCCAGCAGCCCCTCAATCGGCCCCGGCAACTCCTTGACCAGGAACGTCTCCCACTTCTGTGGGCCGTTAATGTAACGCGAGCGCACATTGTCGCTCACCCAGTCCGTGTAGTACGAAAACGCGCCCTCCTGCGGAATCACAACATTGACGCCCTTGCCTGCGAAGAACTCGCGAGCATCACTCATGCTCAACCAGTCCTGGTGCTGCTCCGCACCACCAGCGCCGTTGAGCAGGTAGATCGTCGGCGCGTTCTGTACGCGCTGCCCCGCAGTATTCGTCGCAGGCAACACCGCCACCGGGATATCCCGGCGCATCGACGGCGAATACACCAAGAAGCTCAACACCTGCTTATGGTCAACCTTCTCGACCCACTTCTGCGGCTTCCCGTCCGTCTTCGCCAACGGTGGATTCGCAATTGCGTTCCAGGGCTTCACCGTACCCACGGGCTGGGCCGATGCTGTTGGCGTAACTGCTGGGATCGCCTGGAGTGCCGACAAAGGAATGGCCACAGCCATGGCTGTAGCCACAACCGAACGAGTGATGCGCTTCAACATGGAAGCCATCCTACTTTACAGATGTGGCAATTGGGGCTTCTGGTGTCACTTTGTTCGGCGTTTCGTGCAAGAATGTGGGAAGTATTTCGTTCTTACAGAATTTCTCTTTGAAAGAAGGTAGTTGCAATGAACCCGATCGAGTCCATGCAGGTCGCCATCAACAACGTCCTCGGTGAGCTGATCCACTTCGGCTCCTCGACGTCTTCCACCATCGCATACGGCATGGGCCTGTTCTAGGGGCTTCGCCCGATTTGGCCCGCTTGAACCCGTCGCGCCACCTGTTGTTGGGTGGGCGGCGGGTTTTTGTGGTTCGTGCAGGGCGCTGCGCACCAAATTCCTAGTTTTCGGCGGGCAGGTTTTTGTTTCCCCAGGTCGCCGAGTAGGCGTGAAGGAATTTGGTGTCTTGTGGAAACGCTGGAGTGCCAAAGGGCGCAACCTTATTTAGGCTAGACATTCAAACCTGCAGGTGAGAAAAGCGCTAGATGTTAAGGGTTGCGTCCTTTGGCACTGGTCGACCAGGGGGCGCACCAAATCCCTAGTTTTCGGCGGGATGGTTTGCGTTTCCCCAGGTCGCCGAAGGGAGCGTGAAGGAATTTGGTGTCTGGGGCGGGAGTTAGAGCCCAAGCGCCGGCTTGATGGTCTGCTTCCAGGACAGCTCCAAGTCCTCCTTCCAGATGCGCCATGAGTGGGTGCCGGTGGCGCGCAGGTTGGCGTTGTATGGGATGTCGTTGGCCTTGAGCTTGACCAGCAGGTCGTGGGTGCAGGCGTTCATGGCGGCTTCGATCACGCCGCCCTCGACGATGAGGGTTTGGGCGTTCGCGGAGGCCTGGACGAAGTCCATGTCGCGGGTCTTGCGGAGGAAGCCGACGGTGTCACTTTCGGCGAAAAGGCCCGTTGCGCTGGAGATGTACAGCTTGGTGCCCTTGAGCTTCTCGGCGTTGACGAGGGCGTCGTTGTGTCGGTTGTACTCGCTGCCGGCGCGGCCCCACATCTCCTCGGGCTTGGCGCCGCCGCGGTTGACGGTGAGGTTGACCCAGCCGTTCGGGATGCCCGTCGAGGTAGCGGCGCAGCCGGAGAAGGAGCCGACGGCGGCGTAGCGTCCAGGGTTGTGCTCGGCAAGGAGGAGTGCTGAGGTGGCGGACATGGAGAACCCGACGACGGCGCGCTTGTCGTTGGCCTCGAGGTAGGGCTCGATGGCGTCGGGAAGCTCGGAGCCCAGGAACGTGGACCACAGCTGTTTGCCCTGCAGGTAGCGGGAGTTCGGCTCGTAGAGCCAGTCGATGTAGTAGGAGAACGCACCCGCCATCGGGATGACGACGTTGACCGGCTCGTCTTCGAAGACCTTCTTCACCACGGTGCCCGCTTGCGCGATCCAGTCAGTATCCTGCTCGGAGCCACCGGCGCCGTTGAGGAGGTAGACGGTGGGTGCGTCGGGTACGCCCGCGCGGATCACACCGACTGGGATGTCGCGTTCCATGGCGGGGGAGTAGACGCTGAGCTTCTCGGAGCCCTTGATGCCGTCGATGTTGGTGAACCAATACTGATCGCCGCCGCTGGGTTTTTGCGGTGCGGTTTCCAGCTTCTTTACGCGCGCGATGGCATCGTTTGTGGTTTCGGCACCCTCGGCTGTGGGGATGTCGGCGTCATCAAGCGTGGGTTCGGTGCTGTCTTCCTCTACGACTTCGACGACCGTCGTTTCCTCAACCTTGGTTGTGGTCGTGGTGGTCTTCGAGGAAGAGGTCGTCGTCGCCTCACTTATCGACGTCTCCTCTACGCTCTGGGCGGCAGAAATAGTCGTTGCCTGTTCGGATGGTGCAACGGCATACCAGCCTCCTGCAGCGATCGCGACGGCGGCGGCTCCGGCGATAGCTGGACGCGCAATATTCACGGGGTGCTCCTCAACTATTTGTAGGTGGTGAAGGTGGTCCTTCAAGCATTCTATTAAAGTGTCCGATATTGAAGCGAAAACGTTACAAGCAACGTATTCTATGGGGCGTGACTAAAGAGCATTATGACGTTGTTGTCCTCGGCGCTGGCCCTGGTGGCTATGTCGCCGCCATCCGAGCAGCGCAGCTGGGCCTGAAGGTTGCGGTCATTGAGAAGCAGTACTGGGGAGGTGTGTGCCTCAACGTTGGGTGTATCCCGTCGAAGTCGTTGATTAAGAACGCGGAGATCGCCCACATCTTCAACCATGAAGCGAAGACGTTCGGCATCAAGGGTGATGTCGAGTTTGATTACGAAGACGCCCACAAGCGCTCCCGCAAGGTCTCCGAGAAGATCGTTGGTGGCGTGCATTACTTGATGAAGAAGAACAAGATCCAGGAGATCCACGGTCTTGGCTCCTTCACCGATTCCAACACGATCGAGATCACCGAAGGCGACGACAAGGGCACAACCGTCACCTTCGACAACTGCATCATCGCGACCGGCTCCGTCGTGCGCACTCTGCCAGGCATCGAGCTGAGCAAAAACGTTGTCTCCTTCGAGGAGCAGATCCTCAACGAGGATGCACCGAAGTCCATGGTCATCGTGGGTGCCGGTGCTATCGGCATGGAGTTTGCGTACGTGCTGTCCAACTACGGCGTGGACGTCACCGTTATCGAGTACATGGACCGCGTTCTGCCGAACGAGGACAAGGACGTGTCCAAGGAGATCGCGAAGGCGTACAAGAAGCTCGGCGTCAAGCTCATGACCGGCCACGCAACCACCGCGGTGCGGGACAACGGTGACTCGGTCGAGGTGGACGTCAAGAAGAATGGCACCGACAAGACTGAAACGCTCACCGTTGAGCGCGTCATGATCTCTGTCGGCTTCGCCCCGCGCGTCGAGGGCTACGGCCTGGACAAGGCTGGTGTCGAGCTCACCGAGCGTGGCGCCATCGCTATCGACGACCGCATGCGCACCAACGTAGACGGCATTTACGCCATCGGCGACGTCACCGCGAAGCTGCAGCTCGCGCACGTTGCGGAGGCGCAGGGCATCATCGCCGCCGAGACCATCGCGGGTGCCGAAACCCTCGAAATCGAGGACTACATGATGACGCCGCGCGCCACCTTCTGCAACCCTCAGGTCGCCTCCATGGGCTACACCGAGGAGCAGGCGAAGGAGAAGTGGCCCGACCGCGAGATCAAGGTTGCGACCTTCCCGTTCTCTGCGAACGGCAAGGCAGTCGGCCTGGCTGAGACCGCGGGCTTCGGCAAGATCGTCGCCGACGCCGAATACGGCGAGATCCTCGGCGCTCACCTGGTTGGCGCCAACGTTGCCGAGCTGCTGCCAGAGGTCGTCCTCGCCCAGCGTTTCGACCTCACCGCCGGCGAAATCGCGCGCTCCATCCACATTCACCCAACCCTGTCCGAGGTGCTGAAGGAAGCAGCCCACGGCATTGAAGGCCACATGATTAACCTGTAGCCTTTTCTTCTCGACGCCCGGTCCCGCCGCCTGGTGGGGCCGGGTTTTGCGCTGCGTGGGTGGGGTCCTCGCTCAGTTGCCCTGCCTTCGCGCCTTCATACATTGCTCCGGTCGAGGAGTTAAAGGAGTGCGATGCTGGTCGCCTCTTTTGGCCAACCCCGTCCGATTTTTACCGACCTGCATCGCACGCTTCTAAGCGCACGCTTCGAACGTTTTGGGGGCGCGCTGACGGGGTAGTAAAAGGACCGCTCACCCTCCCATTTCCCGATGTTTGAAGCAGACTCTTGACTACCGACCTTTGGGGGTAGTTCGAAGATTTTATAGACGTTACGCGCAGGTCGTGAGTAACATCACAAATTAGGTTTACCTTGGTTTGTTCTCATACTGAATATGTGCAGGGTGTCGCCATGCTTAAAATTTCGAAAATTTGCCAAGCGCGTCCAGGCGGTGAATTTTGGGTGAAAATCAGGCGAAAGAAACATGCTCTGACTAGGCAATAGTGAAGAATGGTGCCTAAAGTGGTTGTGACACTGGAGGTGCCATGACTGTACAAAAAACAGACCGTGAAGCAATTCGTCACGGAAAAATTACTGAGAAGCCGCTACGAGAGCGGCCAGGGTTCCCAACATGGGCAGTAAAGCTCGAGATGGCCATCACTGGCCTCATCTTCTCGCTCTTCCTTCTTGTTCACATGGTGGGCAACCTGAAGATTTTCATGCCGCTTAAGGCTGATGGCGGCGCACACATTGATGACTACGGCGAGTGGTTCCGCACGTTTGGTGAACCACTGTTCCCGCGCGGAGGATTCCTGTGGATTCTCCGTATCGTCCTGCTGACCTGCCTGATCCTGCACGTGTATGGTGCGTTCACTCTGAAGAAGCGTTCCGCCGAGTCGCGCGGTACGTTCAAGCGCACGAACCTGATGGGAGGCTGGCAGTCCACCGCTACGCGTTGGATGCTGGTGACCGGCGTCATCCTGCTGCTGTTCATCATTTTCCACATCCTGGATCTGACCGCGGGCACGGTTGTTGCTTCTGAGCAGTTCGTTCATGGCAATGTCCGTGACAACCTGATTGCAACCTTCGCTCCTGAGCGTTGGTACGTGACCCTGTTCTACCTGGTTGCCATGCTTGCGCTGCTGCTGCACCTGACGCACGGTGTGTACTTGGCAGTTTCTGACCTTGGATGGCTCGGCGAGCGTGGACGCGGCGTAATGGTCGTGTTGGGGTACGTACTGCCGTTCATCGTTGTTCTTGGAAACGTCATCATGCCACTGGCCATCATGGCTGGTCTTATCCCGGGGTACACCCGCTAACGGCTGATTAGGAGAAACTTTAATGACTACCTCTTTGAACCAGACGCAGGACGAGGTGTTCCGCCAGCCGGAGTCCTCGGCTCCTGGCGTCACCATTGGCCGCATTCTTGATAATGCAATGCCGGACCGCCACAAGGTCCGGATGAAGGACATGTGGGAGTACCAGAAGGACCACATGCAGCTGGTGTCCCCACTGAACCGTCGCAAGTTCAAGGTGCTCGTTGTGGGCACGGGCTTGGCTGCCGGTGCTTCTGCCGCCGCATTGGGCGAGCTGGGCTACCAGGTACAGGTCTTCACGTACCATGACGCTCCTCGTCGTGCACACTCCATTGCAGCGCAGGGTGGCGTCAACGCTGCTCGCGGCAAGAAGGTTGATAACGACGGTGCGTACCGCCACGTGAAGGACACTGTCAAGGGTGGCGACTACCGCTGCCGTGAGGCTGACTGCTGGCGCCTGGCCGTCGAGTCGGTCCGCGTGATTGACCACATGAACGCGATTGGTGCTCCGTTCGCGCGTGAGTACGGTGGCTCCCTGGCTACCCGTTCCTTCGGTGGTGTGCAGGTCTCCCGTACCTACTACACCCGTGGCCAAACAGGCCAGCAGCTGCAGCTGTCCACCGCTTCGGCGCTGCAGCGTCAGATCCACCTGGGCAACGTTGAGATCTTCACGCACAACGACCTGATCGATCTGATCATTACTGAGGAAGACGGCAAGAAGCGTTGCCGCGGTATTGTTACCCGCAACCTGATTGACGGCTCCCTGACCCCGTTCACCGGCCACGCAGTTGTGCTGGGTACCGGTGGTTACGGCAACGTGTACCACAAGACCACGTTGGCGAAGAACTCGAACTCCTCCGCGATGATGCGTGCGCACGAGCTTGGTGCGTACCTGGCGTCGCCGGCGTTCATTCAGTTCCACCCGACCGGCCTGCCGCTGAACGCGAGCTGGCAGTCGAAGACGACGCTGATGTCCGAGTCCCTGCGTAACGACGGCCGCATTTGGACCCCGAAGGAAAAGGGTGACGACCGCGACCCGAACACCATTCCAGAGGACGAGCGCGATTACTTCCTGGAGCGTCGTTACCCGGCGTTCGGTAACCTCGTGCCGCGTGACGTTGCGTCTCGTGCTATTTCGCAGCAGCTTAACGCCGGTTTCGGTGTTGGCCCGCTGCACAACTCGGCGTACCTGGACTTCAAGGATTCCATCGAGCGCCTCGGTGAGGACACTATCCGTGAGCGTTACGGCAACCTCTTCGAGATGTACGAGGACTCCACCGGCGAGAACCCATACAAGGCCCCGATGCGTATTGCGCCGACGGTGCACTTCTCCATGGGTGGCCTGTGGACCGACTTCAACGAGATGACGTCTATCGACGGCCTCTTCGCAGCCGGCGAGTGCTCCTGGACCTACCACGGTGCGAACCGCCTGGGCGCGAACTCGCTGCTGTCCGCATCGGTTGACGGCTGGTTCACCATTCCGTTCACGGTGCCGAACTACCTGGCAGACCACCTGAACGAGCCGGTGTACGCAGAGGATGCACCTGCATCCGTTGAGGCTGTACAGCGTGCGCAGCAGCGCATCGACAGCCTGATGAACATCAAGGGCTCCGACCCGCACGGTCCGGAGTACTACCACGTCAAGCTGGGCGAGATCCTCTACCTGCACTGTGGCGTGGCACGTACCGCCGACAGCCTGCGCGAGGGCATCGACAAGATCCGCGCACTGCGCGATGACTTCTGGGCGAACCTCCACATCCCAGGCCGCGCTGATGAGATGAACCAGGTCCTCGAGGCTGCGCTTCGACTGGTTGACTACATCAACCTCGGCGAGCTGATGTGCATTGACGCACTTGACCGCGACGAGTCCTGTGGCGCTCACTACCGCATGGACCACCTCACCGAAGACGGCGAGGCCCGCCGTGACGACGAGAACTGGTGCTTCGTCTCCGCATGGGAGACCGTGGGCAACGACCAGTTCGTGCGTCACGCCGAGCCACTGTACTTCGATTCGATCCCACTGATGACGAGGAACTACAAGTAATGAAACTGACACTTGAGATCTGGCGTCAGGCCGGACCCGAAACTGAAGGCCACTTCGAAACCGTCGAGGTGCCGGACGCAGTTGAGCAGATGTCTATCCTGGAGCTGCTTGACCACGTCAACAACCAATTTGTTGAGGAAGGCAAGGAGCCTTTCACCTACGCTTCTGACTGCCGCGAGGGCATCTGCGGTACCTGTGGCCTGACCATCAACGGTCGCCCGCACGGTGCGGACCAGAACGTCCCTGCATGCCTGCAGCGCCTGGTGAACTACAACGACGGCGACACCCTCAAGATTGAGCCGTTCCGCTCCGCTGTGTTCCCGGTCATCAAGGACCTCGTGGTTGACCGCTCCGCGCTCGACCGCGTGATGCAGCAGGGCGGCTACGTCTCCGTCTTCCCGGGTACCGCCCCAGACGCAGACACCCTGTCCGTCAACCACCACGATTCCGAGCTTGCACTCGACTACGCAGCCTGCATCGGCTGTGGTGCTTGTGTGGCTGCGTGCCCGAATGGCGCCGCGCACCTGTTCACTGGTGCTAAGCTGAAGCACTTGAAGCTGCTGCCACTGGGCAAGCTGGAGCGTGGCCGTCGTGCACGCAAGATGATCGACGAGTTGGAAACCAACTTCGGTCCTTGCTCCCTGTACGGCGAGTGCGCAGACGTCTGCCCTGCAGGCATTCCGCTGGATGCGGTCGGCGCGATCAACGCCGAGCGTGTCCGCGCGGCCGCCCGCGGCGGCGACGACTAAACAGAGAATAAAACGAGGAAGGAAACAACGATGGCGTCCCAACATGCTGTAGCTGATATCCGCAGTGAATCGTTCCCTGAGTACGAGGGCAAGATTCAGGACCTGTACGTCGAAGGCTACGACCCGGTGTCGTACTCCGCGCCGCACTCTTCGCTGCTGCGCTACTCCACGTGGGTAGCGATGGGCCTGATCTTGGCGTCACTGTTCGGTATGGGGCTTGCCATCTGGGGCGCAACTGTTGGCACGTACGGGTATGGTGCGTCTGCTGAGGTCAGCAGCCAGCTCATCCTGTACGGCCTCGTAGAGGCGGTTGTGACGTTAGTGCTCGGCGCGTTCCTCATCGTGAAGGGTCGCGCGGCCTACCGTCAGTACCGCGAGCAAACCGGTCGCGTCAACTAGCGGCTACCTCCAGGTCTCCCCGTCACCACGCTCAATATGGTGGCGGGGAGATTTTTGCTTTAATCAAGTGCATGGCTACACACGCGTTAATGGAGCTCACCGAGGCGGACGAACAGCGCCGCAGGACACTGCGGAAGTACAAGATCGGGGTGACGGCCCTGCTTGGGCTGATGGCCGTGATCTTCCTGACGTGTTCGTGGTGGCAGTCGCAGGGCACCGCGCCGTTGTGGGTGGGGTACGTGCGCGCGGCGGCGGAGGCCGGGATGGTCGGCGGGCTGGCGGATTGGTTCGCGGTCGCGGCGATCTTTAAGCACCCGATGGGGCTGCCTATCCCGCACACGGCCCTGGTGCCGAACAAGAAGGACCAGGTGGCTGACGCGCTGAGTGACTTCGTGAGTGAGAACTTCCTCAACGCGGAGACCATCACCGAGAAGGTGATGGCGGCGGGCATCCCGGAGCGTGCCGGAAGGTGGTTGTCGCTTGAGAAGAACGCGAAGCGGGTGTCGGAGGAGGTCGGCAAGTTTACGGTCAAGGCCGTTGAGGCGGTCGACCCTGCGGAGGCTGAGGAGTTCCTCAACTCGCAGGTCATTGACCGGTTCGCGGAGCCGATCTGGGGCCCGCCGATCGGGCGCGCGCTGGAGGGCTTCATCGCGGACGGCAAGATCGAGCCGGTGGTCGACGACATCGTCGCCTGGGGCAACGAGCGCCTCGCCGGCATGGAGGACGCCATCGTCCGCACCATCGATGAGCGCATGCCCGCTTGGGCCCCGAAGTTCGCCAAGGACCTGGTCGGTGCGAAAGTTTATAACGAGCTGGTGGCGTTCATGGCGGACGTCGATAAGGACAAGGACCACGAGGCTCGCCGAGCTATTCGACGCCAAATCAACCAGTTCGCGCAGGACCTGCAGTTCGACGGCGCCATGATCACTCGTGTGGAGGAGCTGAAGGCGGACGTGATGGCGTCGAATGCGGTGCAGAACGCGGCCGCTGGGCTGTGGGGGCAGGTGTCGGCGGCGATTATTGAGTCGGCGTCGGATCCGGAGAGTTTGGTGCGTCGAAAGATAGCCCTGACAGTGCACGAGTGGGGCGAGAAGCTGGTCAACGAGCCGGCGACTCGTGAGGCGGCCGAGCGCAACCTGCAGAAGTGGACGCACTTCGCTGCGGAGAACGGCGCGGGCCAGATCGTCGGGATCATTTCGGAGACGATTCAGAAGTGGGACGGGCAGGAAGCCGCCGACAAGATCGAGCTGATGGTGGGCAAGGATCTGCAGTACATCCGCGTGAACGGCACGATCGTGGGTGCATTGGCCGGACTTGTTATATACGCTGTGTCACAGTTGCTGTTTTTCTAAAAGGAGAATGATGATGTCTGAGAACAATTCTGGTCTGCGCGATATTGCGGATGCGTTGCTGGTTGCTGGGCAGTCGGTCGGGGAGGCCGTCGGCAAGCTGGGCGGCGATGTGACTGATCAGCTGAAGCAGGCTGTGGACAATGCTCGCAGCACGTTTGACGGTGCGGGCGACGACAAGGAGCTGAAGGACGCAGTGTCCTCCTTTGCGAGCGACGCCGAGTCCATCGTGCGCAACATCGGTGATTCCGCGGAGGCCGGCGAAGCCAAGGACGCGTTCAAGCTGGTCGCTGAGGAGATCCGCGATGCGTTCGGCAACATCGACGCTGATGACGCGAAGCAGCGCATCGAGTCCGTGGTTGCGCGTGTGCAGGAGCGCGTCGCTGACCTGGGCGGCAAGAAGTAATGTCCCTCACTGCTGAGCAGCTGATCATGTCGCTGCCCGTGATGGCGAACGCGCTGCTGTTTTGGGTGCTGGCCATCGCGGGCATTGTGGCGGCGGTGATGGCGGCGTCGACGCGCCCGGACGCGTTTGAGGCGGCGGGGCGTCAGTCGAAGGGCACGTGGGTGGCCATCCTGGCAGGTTCCGCGTTCGCCTGCATGCTGTCGTTGCCGTTCGTGGCGTGGATCGGCGCGGTCGCTATCGGTGTGTACTACTTCGATGTGCGGCCGCAGATCAACAACATTTTGCGGGGGAACTACGGCTGGTAAGCAGGCCTACTGCTGGTAGGCCTGAAGTTCGGCGAAGTCCACGTTGTGGCCCTGCATGGTAACGCGGAGGCCGCCGGGGACGACGTCGAAGCCGGTGATGCGCATCGTCTGGTCGGTGTACTCGGCCACGCCGTTGGTGAGGGCCTCGGTAATCGCGGAGGAGATCTCATCCGGCAGCGTGTTGCCGAACAGCGAGGTGTCGACGGCCTGGACGGAGAACCCGCCGGCGTCGTCAATTTCGGGGCGAAGTGAAACCGCAGCGGCGCCACCGCTGAACTCGACGGTGAATGTGCCGTCCTCGGGGGAGGTGGTCACCTCGGACACGTTGATGAGCGCGGAGAGGAAATCGCTGCCGATGTTCTGCTGCAGCTGCGTGTTCAGCATCGCGCGCACGAACTCGCTCGGAACCTCGGTGGTGGCGGTCAGGGTGTCCGCGACGGACTTGCCGCTGGCGTCGACCTTGATGGAGTCCATCTCCACAGTGGAGGCTGGCTGGCCGGTGGTTTCGTCGCCGTTGACCACCAGTGTGGATGGCGTGGTCACCGTGACGTGCGGGATGGTGCCGCGCAGCATGCCCAGCGTCAGGGGGGAAGCGCCGAAGGAAACCTCGGTGCCCTCCGGGGCTTGGTCACGCATCTGGCTGCCGATGTAGGCGCGTGAGCCGGCCTCGGCGGCGATGAATAGGACCAGGATGGCGGCGAGGATGCCGATCAGGACTTTCCAGACGGTTTTCATGCGCACTAGTGTAGCGACTCACCTTTGGGCGCCACAGCCGCCCAGTCGACGGTGACGGTGTTATCGCTGAGGCGGCGGCGCACCGGAGTGATCGGCCAGTCACGGGCGAGCGCCTCGCGGGCGTGGCGCCACCGCACGCGCGGGCCGTGCGGTTCCCAGCCGGCGGCGTGTTCCCAGGCGGAGTCGGCGTCGCGAAGAAAGTCGTGGATGGGCTCGCCCGGGACGTTGCGGTGGATGAGCGCCTTCGGTAGGCGTTCGGCGAGGTCGCTGGGCGTCGAAATGTCGAATGGGTCCCAGGACAGGGTGAGGGTTTGGGGGCCGGTGGCGTCGAGAAGTACCCAGGTGCTGCGGCGGCCGAGCTCGTCGCAGGTGCCCTCGATGAAGAGACCGCCGGGTGCGAGCTTGGAGGTGACGGTGCGCCACACGTCGGGGACTTCCGCGACGTCGTACTGGCGCAGCACGTTGAACGCGCGCACAAGCTGCGGCTGGTAGCCGGCGAGCTCAAACCCGCCGAGCTCGAAGCGGACGCCGTCGCGCGGCGGGAGGACCCGCTCGGGGTTGATCTCCAGGCCCACGACCTCGACGTTGGGGTTGATGCGCCGCAGCCAGCCCGCCCACTCGCAGGTGGTGGTGTGGGAGGCGCCGTAGCCGACGTCGAGTGCTAGTGGGGTTCCTTCGCGCAAAAGCGAAATGACCCGCGCGTTGTGGCGGGTCCATCGATCGCAGCGTCGCAGTCGGTTGATGCCGGTCGTGCCCCGGGTGATCACCCCGTAGGGCTGCCCGTGGCCCGCCTGCGAGCGCAGATTGTGGTGGTGCTTAGAGATTGTTGGAGATCCATTCCTCGGTGAGCTTCGCCTCGTTCTCGACGATCTCCTCGAGCGCCTCAGCAACCTTCGGCTCCAGCGCAGCGCCCATGAACGGGATGTCTACCTTTGCCTCGTTGTCGTAGGCCAGGGAGGTGGTGTCGCCGTTGTCGGTCAGCGTGATCTCGCCGCCGAAATCGACCGGAGTGCCCTTGACGTCACCGGTGAAGGTGATCGGGTCGGTGCCGGTGTTGACGGTGCGCTTCAGCTTCAGGTCCTGCGAAATCATGGCCTGCGCTGCCTCAGGCAGGATGGACTTCGGCAGGATCTCGAAGAGGACGGCAGTGGAGCCGTCGAACTCGTGGAGCTCGCCCGGTTCGGGGGAGAGCTTCTCCGCGATGAACGCCCAGTAATCCTTGCTTGCGAAGGCGTCGCGCACCTTCTGGGCAGGATGGTTGATGGTTACGGTGATTTCACTACGTGCAGTCATAGTGAACAGACTACCGTTGATGGGGTGTCTGATACATCTTTTGCCTCAATGACAACTCTGCGCGTCGGCGGCACCCCCGCTGATGTGATCCGCTGCGACACCGCCGAGGACCTCGCTGCGACGGTCGCGCGCCTCGACGCCGCAGGCACGCCGCTGCTCATCGTTGGTGGCGGCTCCAACTTGGTGGTCGCCGACGGCCCGCAGGCAGTCACTGCTGTGCTCGTGCGCAACCCCGGCATCGAACTTATCGACGCCACCACCCTCCGCGTCGGCGCCGGCACCGTGTGGGACGACGTGGTTGCCTACGCCGTGGAGCACGGCCTGGCGGGCATTGAGGCCCTGTCCGGCATCCCGGGCTCCGCGGGTGCCACGCCGGTACAGAACGTGGGGGCCTACGGCGCCGAGATCGCTGACGTGCTGCACCGCGTCCGCCTGTGGAACCGAGAGACCGGCGTGGACGAGTGGGTTACCCCGGAGTCGTTGGAGCTGGCATACCGCTACTCCAACCTGAAGTTCACCCACCGCGCCGTGGTCCTCGAGATCGAGCTGAAACTGACCAAGTCGGACCTGTCGGCGCCGCTGCGCCACCTCGGCGGCAAGCGGGTCCCACTCGCGGAGGCACGCGCATCCGTCCTGGAGACGCGCCGGGCGAAGGGCATGGTGCTCGACCCGGCCGACCACGACACTTGGTCCGCAGGCTCCTTCTTCACCAACCCGGTGGTGGACGCCTCGGTCGCAGATGCGATCGGTATTGAGGGGATGCCGCGCTACCCACAGGAGGACGGGCGCGTGAAGCTCTCCGCCGCCTGGCTCATCGAGCGCGCCGGGTTCCCGCGCGGCTACCCCGGCGAGCACGCCCCGGCCCGCCTGTCCACCAAGCACACCCTGGCGCTGACGAACCGGGGCAACGCCAAGGCCGACGACATCGTGGCCCTGGCCCGCGACGTGCAAGCCGGTGTGGAGCGCGCATTCGGCGTCCGGCTCGTGCCGGAGCCGGTGTGGGTCGGGATGTCGATCTAATCACCTACAGGCGGGACAGGAGCTCTTCCTGCACCTTGCGGCGCGACAGCTTGCCCAGCTGGTCCTTCGGCAGTTCCTCGAAGTGGTAGAAGGTGCGCGGCACTTTGTAGCGGGTGAGGTTCTTGCGCGCGAAGTCCTTCAGGCCGTCCGGGTCGAGTGGGGCGCCGTCGCGAAGTGTCACGCAGGCAACGACGTCCTCGGAGCCGTCCTCGCGCGGGCGGCCGACGACGGCGACGTCGACAACATCGGGGTGGGTGCGCATGACCGTTTCCACCTCGGCGGGGTAGACGTTGAACCCGCCGGTGATGATGAGCTCCTTGAGGCGGGAAACGAGCTTGATGAAGCCGTCCTCCTCCATGACGCCGAGGTCGCCGGTGCAGAACCAGCCGTCGTGGAAGGCCTGCTCGGTGGCTTCAGGGTTGTTGAGGTAGCCCGCGAAGACCTGCGGGCCGCGGGCGAGGATTTCGCCGGGCTCGCCGTAGGGCATGTCCTCGTCCAGGTTGTCGGGGTTGACGATGCGGATCTCGGTGTCGGGGAAGGGGATGCCGATGTAGCCCGCGCGGCGGTCCGCGGTGCCCGGGTTACCGATCAGGATCGGGGAGGTCTCGGTCAGGCCGTAGCCTTCGACGAGGTGGCCGTGGGTGACGCGCTCCCACGCCTCGATCGTCTCGACGGGCAGGGAGGCCGCGCCCGAAAACCCGGTGTTGACACCGTTGATGTTGAGGCCTTCGTTGTTGGCGGCGTCGATAATTCGCTCGAACACGGTGGGCACGCCGGGGATGAAGGTGGGCTTGAACTTCTTGATGGAGCCCATGACGAGGTCCATTTTTGGCGCCGGCAGTAGGTCGACCTCGGAGCCGATGAGCACCGTGAGCGTCAGCGAGAAGGTGAGGCCGTAGGCGTGGAAGAACGGCAGGGTGACCAGCATGCGCTGCTGGTCCTTGGATTGCAGGTCCTTGACCCACGCGACGCCCTGCCACGCGTTGGCGTGCAGGTTCTTGTGGGAGAGCACCGCGCCCTTCGGCTCCCCGGTGGTGCCGGAGGTGTAGAGGATGAGCGCTGGGTCGTCGGGGGCGATGTCGGCCTCGGTGGCCAGATCGTCGCCCTCGCCGCCGATGGCGGAGCCGAGCAGCGTCTCCCACGGCACCGTCTTGAGTACGGTGTTGGAGCTTTGCACGGTGAGCTGCTCGCGGGCGTTGCGGATCTTCGCAATCGGGATGCGCAGCGCGAGCTGCTGCAGCTTCGGCATCGCCTTGGTCATGTCGACGGAGATGACCGTCTCCAGGTCTGTGGTGGCGCGCAGCGTTTCGAGGGTGTCGGCCGCCTTGTCCCAGGCGATGGCCACGCGGGCACCGTGGTTCTGGAACTGTGGGCGAAGCTCGTTCGCGGTGTAGAGCGGGTTGTGCTCGACGACGACGCCCCCAAGCTTCTGCACCGCGAAGAACGCGATGACGTGCTGCGGGCAGTTCGGCAGCAGGATGGCCACGCGGTCACCCTTGCGCACGCCGAAGGCCTTGAGCCCCGCGGCAGCGCGGCGGACTTCCTTGTCCAGCTCGGCATAGGTCATGGAGCGGCCGAAGAACCTGGTCGCTGGCTTGTCGGCGTTGCGTTCCAGGTTGTCGTCGTAGATGCCTGGCAGCGTGGTGAACCCGTACTCGAGCGAGTGCGCGGTCCACTCCGGGTAGTACTGCAGCCATGGCTTTGTGGTGTTTGCGTCCAAGGTCATGGCCCTACCCTACGCTACCGTAACCTATTGTGTGGACTGCAGCATGGCCACCAGTTCCTGCTGGACCGCGCGGCGTCGGATCTTGCCGGTCTGGTCCCGGTTCAAGTCCTCGAAATGGTAGAAGGTGCGCGGCACTTTGTAGCGGGTCAGGCGCTGGCGAGCGTGCTCCTTCAACCCTTCCGGGTCGAGCGGGGCGCCGTCGCGAAGTGTGACGCACGCAACGACGTCCTCGGAGCCGTCCTCGCGCGGGCGGCCGACGACGGCGACGTCCTCGACGTCTGGGTGCGTGCGCACCGCCTCCTCGACCTCGTCCGGGTAGACGTTGAATCCGCCGGTGATGATGATTTCCTTGATGCGCGCCACCAGGCGGATGAAGCCGTCGGGCTCCATGACGGCCATGTCGCCGGTTCGGAACCAGCCGTCGTGGAAGGACTTCTGGGTGGCCTCTGGGTTGTTGAGGTAGCCGGAGAACACCTGCGGGCCGCGCGCGAGCAGCTCGCCGGGTTCGCCGTCGGGCATGGTCTCGCTGGGGTTGTCCGGGTTCGCGATGCGGATCTCGGTGTTCGGGAATGGTACACCGATGTAGCCGGGGCGCCGGTTGCCGTCGAGGGGGTTGCCGCACAGGATCGGGGAGGTTTCGGTGAGCCCGTAGCCTTCGATGAGCTGCCCGCCGGTCACGCGTTCCCACAGCTCAATGGTGCTTTGCGGCAGCGTTGCGGCGCCGGAGATCGCGCTGTGGAAGGAGGAGAGGTCCACATGCTTTTCGACGGCCCACTGCGCAATCCGCTCGTACAGCAGTGGCACGCCAGGCAGGAGGGTGGGGCGAGTCTTCAAGATGGCCTGCTGGTAGAGCTTCGGCTTCGGTGCCGGGACGAGCACCATCTGGCCGGCGACGGTCAGGGGGAACCCGTAGTTCAGGGCCAGGCCGTAGATGTGGAACATTGGCAGGATGGCGAGCACCTTCTCGTTGACGGCGCCCCAGTCCTTGACCCACTGTGCGCCGGCGACCAGGACGGAGAGCACGTTGGCGTGTGTCAGCGGCACGCCCTTGGGGGTGCCGGTGGTGCCGGAGGTGTACAGGATGAACGCGGTGTCGGATTGCGCGATGGTCGGCAGGTTCGTCGGTGTGGCGGGCTTCGCCACGAGGGATTCCCACGCGATCGCCTTCGGTGCGGGCTTGTGCAGTTCCTCGCGCTGGCTGCGCACCGACCCGAGCGGCACCTGCAGGGCGAGCTGCAGGTGGCGGGGCATGGCGTCGATAAGGTTGACGGCGATGACGGTCTCGAGCGCCGTCGTTTCCTGCAGCGTGTGGAAGGTCTCGGCCTCCCGGTCGAACACGATGGCCACGCGCGCGCCGTGGTCCAGGAACTGTTTCTCCAGCTCGTAGGCGGTGTAGAGCGGGTTGTGCTCGATGGCGACGGCCCCGATGCGCAGGATCGCGGTGATGGCGATGACGTGCTGCGGGCAGTTCGGCAGTGCGATAACAACGCGGTCGCCGGGTGCCACGCCGAGGCGCTGCAGGGCGGCAGCGAGGCGGTTGACCTGCTCGTTGAGGGCTTGGTAGGTGAGTGTTTTGCCCATGAACCAGGTGGCGGTGCGGCCCGGGTGGGTGGTTGCGGCGGTATTGAACAGGCTGACGAGGGTGTCGCTGCCGACGATCGGGTTCGGGTCGGTCCATTCGGGGTAGTGTGCGAGCCAGGCTTTGGTTTCGTAGGCGCCCATGAACACTCCTTTGTTAGCTAGTCGAAAGTAGGTGAGGGAAAGTATAACCTACGGGTTGGTAGGTTTTGCTAGTTTTCCACATCAGGTACGCTCGTGAGCCATTGGGGAAACACAAGGGGGGATTCCATTGACCACATTTTTCGACGCCACCACTGACCTCACACCGCCAACCGGCCTCGACCAAAGCAACCTGGTCGATCCCGTGAAAGCACCGCCGAAACAGGGCTGGCGCAAACTTGTCCACAGCGCCAGCCGCGGCCGCATCAACCCGGGGCGCTCCCGCGCCCAAGCCGAACGCGACGAACTCATCGACGCCATCCGTGCACCCCTGCGCGGCGACTACCGGATTGCCGTCATGTCGCTGAAAGGGGGCGTCGGCAAGACAACAACAACCATTGCTCTCGGCGGCGTCTTCGCCGAAACCCGTGGCGACCGCGTCATCGCTATCGACGCCAACCCGGACCTCGGCACGCTCGCGCAACGCGCCACCGCCAACTCACCCGCCACCATCCGTGACCTCCTGCTCGCGCAGGACACCTCGCGGTACCCGCAGGTCCGGGCATTTACCAACCAGGCCAGCTCACGCCTCGAAGTCATCGGCTCCGAACGCGACCCGGCCGTTAGCGAAGCCTTCTCCGAACTTGATTACCGCAAGGCCATCGACATCCTGCAACACCACTACAACGTCATCCTCACCGACTGCGGCACCGGCCTCATGCACTCCGCCATGGCCGGCGTCCTCGACCTGGCCAACGCGCTCGTCCTGGTCACCTCGCCAGCCCTCGACGGCGCCCAGTCCGCCGCAGCTACCCTCGACTGGCTCAGCCTCCACGGCTACGACCAGCTCGCCTCCAATGCGGTCGTCGTCATTAGCGCGGGCGCGCCGGGCAAACCCACCATCGACATGGAGCGCCTTACCGAGCACTTCGCCGCCCGTACCCGCGCCGTCCACGCCATCCCATACGACCGCCACCTCGCCGAAGGTGCCGTCGTCGATATGGACCGCCTCGCACCCGACACCCTGCGCGCCTACCAGCAGCTCGCCGCGACCGTCGCAGCGGACTTTGGGTCGTGGCACCGCCACGCGGTGATGTAATACGCTGGCGGGCATGCGCGTCGCCATGATTTCAATGCACACCTCGCCCCTCGAGCAGCCCGGCATCGGGGATGCCGGGGGGATGAACGTGTACATCCTCAATATCGCCCAGCAGCTCGCGCGCCAGGGCATCGAAGTCGACGTGTTCACCCGCGCCACGCGCCCCAGCCAGCCACAAATCGCCGAGGTCGAGCCCGGCTTCCGGGTCATCCACATCGTCGCCGGCCCCTACGAAGGCCTGCCCAAAGAGGAACTGCCCACGCAGCTCGCCACGTTCGCCGGCGGCATCGTACAGTTCTGCCGAATTTACGACGCCCACTACGACATCATCCACGCCCACTACTGGCTCTCCGGCCAGGTCGGCTGGCTGCTTGCCGAACTGAGCGACGTCCCCCTCATCTACACCGGCCACACCTGGGCCGCCGTCAAAAACGCCTACGCGTCTGGCGCCGAAAGCTCCGAAAGCGAAGCCCGCCGCATCTGCGAACAACAACTCGTGGACAACGCCGACCGCCTCGTGGTCAACACCGAAGACGAAATCACCGAACTGTCCCGCCACTACGACGTCGACCCCGCCAAAATTGCCGTGGTCACCCCCGGCGCCGACACCGAGCTCTACACCCCCGGCACCAACCGCAACACCGAAATGTCACGCCGCCACCTCGGCATCCCCGTCCACGCCAAAGTGGTCGCCTTCGTCGGCCGCCTCCAAGAATTCAAAGGTCCGCAGGTGCTCATCCGGGCCATCGGCCAACTCGTTCGCGACGGCGTCGACTACCCCCTGCGCGTCCTCATCTGCGGCGGCGCCTCCGGCGGCGGGGTGAGCGTCGATACGTATCAGCGACTCGCCGAGGAGGAGGGCGTGGGCCACATCGTGCGCTTCCTCGGGCCGCGACCGCCGCAGGAACTCGTGAACGTCTACCAGGCCGCCGACATCGTCGCCGTCCCCAGCTACAACGAGTCCTTTGGCCTCGTCGCCGTTGAAGCCCAGGCCACCGGCACGCCCGTTGTCGCCGCCGCCGTCGGCGGCCTACCGATCGTCGTCGCCGACGGCGAAACCGGCACTCTCGTCCCCAGCCACGACCCCGTCGACTGGGCCAACGCCATCGGCACCCTCCTCCGCGACGACGACACCCGCATCGCCATGGGCCAAGCCGCCGTCGCCCAAGCCAGCAAGTTCAGCTGGCGCGAAAGCGCCCACGACCTCACCGGTATCTACCAGGACGCCCTCGACCACTTCGACCGCGGCCTCTGCGACCGGAAGGCCATCGGGAGCTAGTCGCGTGTTTTTGGGGGGTTGCGCACCAAATTCGATGTTTCGTTTCGTTCTAGTGCTGGCGCGTTTCCCCAGTTCACCGGCGCTGCGTGAAGGAATGTGGTGTCACCCCAGCAGACCCGAGTGCCAAAGGACGCAACCCACTTTTCGCGACCTGGGCGTTTGCCGGAATCGGCGGACAGGATTGCGTCCTTTGGCACTGGCTCCCCAATCTATGCACCAAATCCGATGTTCTCCCCTCGTTGACCGGTGCTACATTCAAATCGAAAAGGATTGGACTGTTAGTCTTTCATGGAGGAGTTACTGTGATGATGGAATTTAGATTTCTTGTACCCGGATTGGTCACAGTGGCTGTGGCGGCATCTGGGGCTACCCATAGCGCTTCTGCCGAAGTCACGGAGCCCCAAGCAGCAAGCAACGTAGCGGAGTCAAGCAAAACAGACAACGTGTTCGATTTCGCCGATACGATGGGGTATGTATTCAAACATCGCGAGCTCTCTGGAGAGATGTATGAGGCGATTGTCTGGGGAGTGACATCAGAAGAAAAAGCAGCGAAGTGTCGTGAGCTGCGGAAGTCTCCGGTCCAGCCTGCAATTGGTGAGCCAATTTGTCCATCTCAGGCATATACGTCGGCAGACGTGGCCCTAGCGAAGTATGCCTCCACGTTTGCCAAAGGGTCGCCGATTTTGGCCTTGCGGATAGCTGTCGCGGTCTTGGCCGCGCTTGGTGGTGCTGTGTACGCGGCTGGCCCTCAGCTGGCGGCTTGGGGTGTGCCGGTCCCCTGGCTGTGAGGCTGTAAAACCAAAAGGTTGTCGGACGGGGTTTGCCAAGGGATGGCTAGGGTTTGTCCATCAATTGAGTGAAGCCGTCCCAAGCGTCTCCACCGCCGCGGCCGCGCCCCACTTGCCGAGCTGCTGCGCGTGGTGGTCGACCGCACCTGAGACGTCGGCGGCGAGGCGTTGCGCCTGCTCAACGGTGCGGACCTGTCCGGCGCGCTGGGCGGCAACGTCGGCGTCGCGTTGGGCTGCGGCGACGGCCTCGTCGAAGCCCTGCTTGCCGGTCTTGCGCGGTTTCAGTTCGGGGTTGTCCTGCATGATCTGGCCCATCAACGCCCCTTGCTCCTGGTTGAGTGGGGTGAAGTCGCCGTGGGGCGCGGTGGAATCGGGGAGTGCGAAGGCTTCGTTGACTTTGCCGTCGGGGACGTTGAAGGCGTCTTCGATGATGCGGTCGGCACGCTGGGCTTTGCCGAGGGGTCCTATGCCCATGGAGCTGACGCCGAGGACGGCGCCGTCGCGGGGGTCGTAGTTGATGCCGCCGGAGTCGCCGTGTTCGTAGCGCAGGCCCCAGGAGTAGATGCTGTTGCGGGAACGCGCGAGTTGGTGGCCGCAGGTGCGGCCGGTGGTGGCGCCGTCTTTGCAGATGGGCTGGCCGAAGTTGGAGGTGTCGAAATAGTTGTAGGGCAGGTTGCGGGTGTCCTGGATGTAGCGCAGTTCGCGGGGTGCGCCGTGGGCGTGGCCGTTGGCGTCGCGGGAAAAGGACATGCGGGTGGCTGGGGTGTCGGGGGCGGCGGTGACGACGCCCCAATCCGGGGTGTTGACGGTGTCCCAGAAGAACTGTGAGGGGAGGTAGACGTCGGCGTAGTCGGTGGAGGGTTTGAGGTTGGTTGGGGTGCCGATGGGGCGGTAGCTGGCGTCGATAGGCACTTCGACGCGGTGGGTGCGCATGACGTCGGTGGGCTCGTTGTCGACACCCTCGGAGAGGTCGAAGCAGTGGCCGGCGGTGAGCATGACGAGCTGGCCGTTGATGGTGCCGCTGAAGCCTTGGGAGCAGGACGCGGCGCTGGCGTGTTCGGGGATGGAAATTGTGTGATTGCCCACTCGCATTGTGGTCGGCGGCTGCTCCGGGAGGACGCGAAATGGCGCTCCAGGTGCGAGAAGTGCGGCAGTGAGCGCGGCGGCGACGGCGTTGGTGTGGATCATGAGACCCAACCTTAAAGAAAAATCATACGATTCGTGGCATGATTGGTGCCATGACGAATGGAAAGTTGATTCTTGTCCGTCACGGACAAAGTGAATGGAACAAGTCCAACCAGTTCACCGGCTGGGTCGATGTCAATCTGACTGAGCAGGGTGAGCAGGAAGCCGTCAACGCCGGTAAGTTGATGGCAGAAAAGGGCGTGCTGCCGGACATCGTGTTCACGTCGCTGCTGCGTCGTGCGATCCGCACCGCGAACATCGCGCTGAACGCTGCGGACCGTCACTGGATCCCAGTTGTGCGTAACTGGCGCCTCAACGAGCGTCACTACGGCAAACTGCAGGGCCTGAACAAGGCAGAGATCCGTGAAAAGTACGGCGAGGACCAGTTCATGAGCTGGCGCCGTTCCTACGACACTCCGCCACCAGAAATCGACGCCGACAACGAGTACTCCCAGACCGACGACGTGCGTTACGCGTTCCTCCCAGAGGTGCCACGCACGGAGTGCCTGAAGGACGTTGTGGAGCGCTTCCTGCCGTACTACATCGACGTCATCCTGCCTGAGGTTCTCGACGGCAAGACGGTCATGCTGGCTGCGCACGGTAACTCGCTGCGCGCGCTGGTGAAGTACCTGGACAACATCTCCGACGATGACATCGCTGCCCTGAACATCCCGACCGGCATGCCGCTGGTCTACGAGATTGACAGCAAGGGCAAGGTGCTCAACCCAGGCGGGACGTACCTTGATCCGGAGGCGGCTGCGGCAGGTGCTGCTGCGGTTGCTAACCAGGGCCAGAAGTAAGTAGTCGCATTGTCCCCGCTACTGGCGTTTTTAGGGGGCGTAGTTCTCGCAGCGCTTGCTGCACCGTTGGTGCGGCGGGCGCTGCGTTGGCGTTTACGCAACCGGGTTGATGGTGGTTCGGATTCCCGCAGGGCGGCCACGATTAGTGAGGTGCTGCAGCTGGCGGTGCAGGGCTCGCCGACGGGGATTGCGGTGATGAACCAGGAGGGCAAGGTGCTGCTCTCGAACGCGAGGGCGCACGATATGTCGCTGGTGTATGACCGCACGGTGCAGCCGGAGGTGTGGGACACCGCTCAGCAGGTCTTTGAGGATCAGGAGACGCACGTCCTTGACCTTGACCTGCCGATTCGCGCGACGGGGTCCCGCATTCGGAACGTGCGCGTGGTGGTCAAACCGCTGACGCTGACGGAGAACTCCTACGTGATTGCTTACAGCACGGACGAGTCCGAGAACGTGCGGATGGAGCACGCGCGCCGCGACTTCGTGGCGAACGTCTCGCACGAGCTGAAGACGCCGGTCGGCGGGATGGCGCTACTCGCGGAGGCGCTGCTGCAGGACCCGGATGACCCGGAGATGGTGGACTACTTCGGCACGAAGGTGCTGAAGGAGGCCCACCGGATGGGCGACATGATCACGGACCTGATTTCGCTGTCGAAGCTGCAGGGTGCGGAGGCGTTGCCGGAGATGTCGCCGGTGAGCCTCGACGAGGTGATTGACGACGCCATCACCCGCAATCACGTCACCGCCGAGGGCCGCAACATCGACCTGATCCGTGGGGAACCCACCGGGATTACGGTGATGGGGGACCAGTCGCTGCTGACGTCCGCGGTGAGCAACCTGGTGTCGAACGCCATTAACTACTCGCCGGACGGCCAGCCGGTGAGTATTACGCAGCAGGTGCGTATGTCCGGGAAGCAGAAGGTGGCGCTTGTGCGCGTCACTGACCGGGGGATCGGAATTGCGCTGGAGGATCAGAAGCGCGTGTTTGAGCGTTTTTACCGCGTCGATAAGGCGAGGTCTCGCTCGACTGGGGGGACTGGCTTGGGTTTGGCCATCGTGAAGCACGTGGCGCAAAACCACGGGGGTACTATCAGAGTGTGGTCGCGCCCGGGGACCGGGTCGACTTTCACGCTCGAGTTGCCGATGTAGCTTTTGCAGGAGGGTTTCCCTAACCGTGTCTACGAAGATCCTGATCGTTGAAGATGAAGAGTCCCTGGCGGATCCGCTGTCGTATCTGCTGGAAAAGGAGGGCTTTTCCACGGTGTGGGCGGCCGACGGCCCGGCGGCGCTCGAGGCGTTCGAGGCCAACGAGGTCGATCTTGTCCTGTTGGACCTGATGCTGCCGGGCATGAGCGGCACGGATGTGTGCCGGAAGCTGCGCGCGAGTTCGTCGGTGCCGATCATTATGGTCACGGCGCGTGACTCGGAGATCGATAAGGTGGTGGGCCTCGAGCTCGGCGCGGATGACTACGTGACCAAGCCGTACTCGACTCGCGAGCTCATTGCGCGCATCCGGGCGGTGCTGCGCCGCGGCGGGGAGTCGGCGGCGGAGGAAAAGGACGAGCCGAGCCGCGACGTACTCATCGGCGGCCGCGTCACCATGGACGTCGAGCGCCACAGCGTGCTTGTCGACGGCCAACCAGTCCGCATGCCGCTCAAGGAGTTCGACCTGCTGGAGTACCTGATGCGCAACGCCGGCCGGGTGCTTACGCGTTCCCAGCTCATCGACATGATCTGGGGTGCGGACTACGTCGGCGACACCAAGACCCTGGACGTGCACGTCAAACGGCTGCGCTCAAAGATCGAGGAGGAGCCGTCGAAGCCGAAGCAGCTGGTGACGGTGCGCGGCCTGGGCTACAAGTTCGAGGCCTGATCGCTGGCCGGGTGCGTGGTCTTCGCCTCACGCGGGAGTTTCGCGCGGGCGGCGCAGTGCGCGGCGAGGACCTCGTAGGGCTTCTCGCCAATGAGCTGCTGTAGCTCCTGCTTCATCGACTGCCACACGGGTGTACCGCCGGTGTGGCAGGCGGGCGCGTCGGTGCACCACCAGTCGAAGTCTTCGCCGCCGCCACCCCACTGGCGCCGGTCGTACTCGCCGATGGTGGTGCGCAGGATCTCCTGGCCGTCGGCGCGTTCCTCCCAGGAGTCCTCCCGGGAAAACGGCACTTGCCAGCACACTTCCGGTTTGGATCCGATGATGTTGCGGCCTTCCGCCATCGCCCACTGGTGCAGGGAGCAGCCCGGGCCGGTCTCGGCGCCGTTGCGGTTGGCGAAGATGCAGGCGCCATCCACCACGCGCGTCTTGATGTGTGGGCCGTCGTCCTCTTCTTCGGTGTCGTCCCATTCCAGCCAGGGCTCGAGGATGGTGGGGTCGGCGGCCGCGATGTAGGAATCGACGTCGCGGGGGCGCAGCTGCCAGTACTTCGCGGGCATCTCGGCGACCGCATTATAAAGGTCATCCCGGTCCGTTTCGTCGGAGAGGTACGCGCCGTGGATGCAGCAGCCGACAACGGAGAAGTCCTCATCAATCCCGTGGCACTGCGGGGTGCCAAACCGGCACGACCAGGTGGATTCCACCCACGTCAGGTCGATGCTGAAGTAGTGCAGCGGGTCCTCCGGGTGCATGAACACGAACCATTCGCGGGGGAAGTCGGTGGGCACTTCGCGTCCCGCGAGGATAGAGCGGCCGGCGGGGGATTCGGCGGGGAATCCGAGAAAAACTGGTTGATTCACACCAACACACCGTAGACGCACTACGCTGAGGGTGTGCGATTAGGTGTATTAGACGTAGGCAGTAATACGGTGCATCTCGTGGGGGTAGATGCCCGCAGCGGTGGCCGCCCCACCCCGATGAGTGACTGGAAGCAGCCGCTCCGGCTCGTCGAACTCCTCGACGACGAGGGCAATATTGAGCCTCGGGGCGTCGACAAGCTTGTCGACGCCGTGGGGGAAGCCGCAGGCCTAAGCAGCAAGCTGAAGTGCGAGGAGTTCCTCGCCTTTGCGACGTCCGCCGTGCGCTCGGCGACGAACTCCGAGGATGTGCTGAAGAAGGTTGAGAAGAAAACCGGCGTGCGCCTCGAAGTCCTCTCCGGCGAGGAGGAGGCGCGGCTGACGTTCCTCGCAGTGCGCCGCTGGTACGGGTGGTCCGCGGGGCGCATCAGCAACCTGGACATCGGCGGCGGCTCCCTGGAGATGTCCACCGGCACCGAAGAAAGCCCCGACCTGGCCGTGTCCCTCGACCTGGGCGCCGGGCGGCTCACCCACGAGTGGTTCGAATCCGACCCGCCTGAGCGTAAAAAGATCAACCTTTTGCGCGACTACATCGACGCTGAACTCGCCGGGCCCGCCCGCGAGTTCCACGCGCTGGGGGAGGCGGGGCTGGCCGTCGGCACCTCGAAGACGTTCCGCTCCCTCGCTCGGCTAACCGGCGCTGCACCCTCCTCAGCTGGGCCTTTCGTGAAGCGAACCCTCACCGCGCCGGGCCTGCGCCAGCTCATCGCGTTCATCTCCCGCATGACCGCAGCCGACCGCGCGGAGCTCGAAGGCATCAGCGCTGACCGCTCACACCAGATCGTTGCGGGTGCCCTAGTTGCAGAGGCTGCCATGCGAGCGCTTAAGCTTGATAAGTTAGAGATCTGTCCATGGGCGCTACGAGAAGGCGTGATCCTCCGTTGGATCGACCAAGGGCATGACTTAGGAGATGACGAAGGAGACAACGACTGATGTCTGAGGACAAGCAGCTGACGGTTGCGGAGCTCCTCGCCCGGGCCCAGAAAACCAACCCGGACGTGGGTAAGCGTCCCCGCCGACGCCGCAGCTTGGAGGAAGGCGGCGTCTCGGTCGCGGAGCTGACCGGCTCCTTCAAGGCTGTCGACGCCCGCCCGGCCGAAGCGAAGCACTCCAGCGTGCCACTCGACGCACCAGCCGAACCCGCACCGGCGAAGCCTGAGCCTGCTGCAGAGAAGCCTGCGGCCGAGAAACCTGCGGCTGCAAAGCCTGCGGCCGAGAAGCCGGTTGACCCGCCCGCGCCTGCGCCTGCCGCGCAGAAGGCCAGCCCTTCCGAGGACGAAACGACGCAGATCCGCGTCGTGGAGGACACCAAGGAGCCAGCGCAGCGCACCAAGGCTGAGCCTGCTGAGAAACCCGCCGAGGAAGACAGCCTCGACCTCTTCGACGACGACCATGTAGAGGATGTGGACGTCGAAAAGGTGGAGCCTGAAGCCGACGACGGCGCCGTCAACCCCATCATGCTGGTGCTCTTCGTGTTCATCGGCGTGGTTCTGGGCGTGCTCGGGTTCATGCTGTTCAGCTGGATCTGGGCGAACCTGGCAACCGCACTCGCAGCCATCCTGGGCGCCGCCGCTGTTGCGGGCGTCGTCTTCGGTGTGCGCGCGATGCACACTGGCCGCGATGGTCTGACCATGACGCTCGCGGGCGTTGCCGCCCTGGTCATGGCGTTCGGCCCGGCCCTGCTCTAAGGGCGTTTTCCACCACAGCGCCCCCGTGGCGCTAGTGTGTGGTGCATGGAAAAAATCGCAATCATTGGCGTTGGCAATATCGGCGAGGCCCTGCTGCAGGGGCTGATCGCCTCAAAGGTCGAACCGCACCACATCATTGCCACCTGCCGCTCCGAAGAGCGCGTGGCGGCGCTCGCCGAGCGCTACGCCATCCAGGCCACGACGGACAACGTCGAGGCCGCCGCCGACGCCGACGTTGTCTTCCTGTGCGTCAAACCCAACCAGATCATTGACGTGATCGGGGAGATCGCGGAGACTGTCGCGAGCAATTCGGTGCCCACCGTGCTCGTCTCGATGGCCGCCGGCGTCGACATCGCCGACATGGAAGAGGCAATCTCGTCCGCGGGCACTCCGATCATGCGCGTGATGCCCAACACCCCGATGCTCGTGGGCAAGGGCGTGCTCGCCGTCTCCGCCGGCCGCTATGTGGAAGACGAGCAGCGGGAGGCCGTCGAAAAGCTCTTGACGTCCGCGGGCCGCGTCGTCGCCGTCCCCGAAAAGGCAATGCACGCCGTCACCGCGCTCTCGGGTTCGGGGCCCGCCTACTACTTCCTGCTCACCGAAGCACTTATCGACGCCGGCGTTGCCCTCGGACTGCCCCGGGACCTCGCCACGGAACTGGCCACCCAAACCTGCGCCGGCGCTGGGGCGTTACTGGACCAGCACCCCGACCCCGTTGGCCTGCGCGCCGCCGTCTCCTCACCGGGCGGCACCACCGTCGCCGCAATCCGGGAACTCGAGGAGTCCGGCCTACGCGCCGCGATCTACCGCGCCACCGACGCCTGCGCGACGCGCTCCGAAGCTTACTGAGCCGATTGCGCCGGTTGCGCCGATTGCGCCGGTTGCGCCGGTTGTGCCACAGCAGTCACCGCTTTCACACCAGATACGGGGTGTTTCTCCAGGCACTTTGAAAGATTATCGGCACATGAGTCGCATTAGGCCCAGTGTTCACGATAAGGTTGTTTGAAGCACGTGCGTGTTTCGTCCTGCAGGAGGGGAAGCCTGCAGCGCGACCGTGCTGAAGGGTTTATGAATTAATGGCAAATGAAGATAAAGGCAAGTTCTTAACCGTCGCTGAAGTCGCCGAAATTATGCGCGTCTCCAAGATGACGGTCTACCGCTTGTTGCACTCGGGTGAGCTGCCGGCAGTACGCGTCGGCCGCTCCTTCCGCGTCAACGAAACGGCGGTCAGTGAGTACCTCGAGTCCTCCGTGTACGACGTCGGATAACTAGCACTCACCTTGCCCGAACCTTTTTGAGTGCCAAACACCTTGGTTGTATGCTTACACCCATTGCGTACACCACGAGTGAATGCTGGCACGTCAAGAACGTACTACGAAGAAACGAGGAAACCTTATGGGTTCAGTGATTAAGAAGCGCCGCAAGCGTATGTCCAAGAAGAAGCACCGCAAGATGCTTCGCCGCACGCGTGTTCAGCGTCGTAAGCTTGGCAAGTAAGCTTTTGCAGCGCCCGCACCACATGGTTGGAGCGGGCGTTTTTTCATGCGTGTGGCTCGCGCTCCATACCGGTGAGCGAGCGAATTAGCCTGGGGAAATGCGGACTTAAGTGACAAAATGTGTGCTTTTCTCGGCGTGTCGACTTAAGTGACAAAATGTGTGCTTTTTGGGGGCCGGGATGGGTGGGTTGTGGGGTGTTGTGCTGGGGTTATGAGCGTCCTGCCCAGCCGTGTCGGATGGCCCAGGAGGGGTTGAAGTCGGTGTCGATGCCGGTGTCGTAGACTTTCGGCCGGCCGTCGGGTGAGTTGGCTTGGTCGCGTTCACGCATGTGTGCCT
>NZ_JAEUWV010000015.1:0-56173 GCF_024102595.1 Corynebacterium lipophilum | reverse complement strand
ACGCCTGAAGTGGTGGACCTTCCGGTCTACGGCAGGGAATCCCGATTCAACGAGCACTGTCCCGCCGTAGGCCCAGGCAGGACCTGGAATCCATATCCAAAAAAGCACACATTTTGTCGCTTAACCCCCCCGCACCAAATTCCTGGATTTTCCCTAGGTGGGAAGTGGCGTTGGCAAAAGCCCAGGTCGGGGGTCGGCCAGGTGGGAATGTGGTGCGTACACAGAGGCCTCAGTGCCAAGAGACGCATGTTTGAATTCCGGCCTCCGCATTTCCGCAGGTCATAAATGTGCTAGAGGTTATCGGTTGCGTTGTTTGGCACTGGCACGCCGAGATACGACACCACATTCCTGGATTTTGGGAAGCGGCGTTGGCAAAAGCCCAGGTCGCTGAGACTGTGTGAGGGAATTTGGTGCGCACCAAGCACGGACTGACACCAAATTCCTGGATTTTGGGAAGCGGCGTTGACAAATGCCCAGGTCGGAGGTCGGCCAGGTGGGAATGTGGTGCGTACACAGAGGCCTCAGTGCCAAGAGACGCATGTTTGAGTTCCGGCCTCCGCATTTCCGCAGTTCATAAATGTGCTAGATGTTATCGGTTGCGTTGTTTGGCACTGGCACGCCGAGACACGACACCACATTCCTGGATTTTGGGAAGCGGCGTTGACAAAAGCCCAGGTCGCTGAGACTGCGTGAGGGAATGTGGTGCGCAGACAGGGGTGGGTTCGGGTATGGGGATGTCGGTGGGTACACTGCTGGCGTAATCACAACCCCTAAGAAGGAGTCCTTTCCTATGCGTCACCACGCCGTAGCCGCAACGTTGTTGACCGCAACACTGCTGGTCACCGGGTGTACCGCCGAAAACTCAGCAGAAAACACAGCAGAAAACACAGCCGAGCAGACGACCCAAACAACCCAGGAGGACACGACCCGCCTGCTCACAGACATCGACGGCACAGACGTGCGGGTGCCGAAGCAGGTGACCCGGTTGGCGGACACGTGGGACGTCAATAATCAGTTTGTGCTGATGCTTGGTGGCGGGGACACCCTGGTGGCCACCACTGAGGAAGCGAAGCGGCTGCCATGGCTGACGAAGATCTACCCGCACGTCACGGAACTGCCGACGCCGGCCTCCGGGACGCGCCTCAACGTCGAAGAGCTGAAGGAAATCAACCCAGAAATGCTCCTAACCTCCTCGAAGGAACAGGTCGAGGCGGCACGTGCGCAGGGGATCCCGGCGGCGAGGGTCGACTTTGATGACTTTGAGCAGCTGATGAAGTCCGTGCGCATTACGGCGAACGCGCTGGGCACCGAGGAGGCCGACCAGAAGGCGACCGAGTACGTGACCTACATGGAGCGCAACCTGAAGATGGTCGCGGACCGCCTGGGCGGCATGCCGGGGGAGAAGAAGCCGAAGGTGCTGCATATCGTTGGCGGGGAGGACGTCACGCAGGCGGACGGGCCGGACTCCCTGGTGGGGGAGTGGATTGCAGCGACGGGGGCTCGCAATGTGATCGAGGAGGTTGTGGACGTCACGACCGTCACCCCGCAAGACATTGTCGACGCCGCTCCGGACTTCATCATCGTGGGCGGTATGGAGGCGCAGCTGGGCGTCGATAAGCTGGTGAATGATCCTGCACTGGCGAACGTGCCTGCGGTGAAGCAGGGCAACGTGGTGAAGAACCCGGTGGGGACGTCGAACTGGGGCCGCTACTCGGCGGAGGAAGCGCTGCAGCTGCTGTGGGCAGCGAAGCTGTTCCACCCGGAGAAGTTTGAGGACGTCGACCTGGTTGCTGAGACGCAACAATTCTACTCAACGTTCTACGGATACGAGCTGAGCACCGAGGACGCGCAGCGGATCCTGGACGGCGAGGGCCCGGCGGCTTAAAAAAATTCTAAGAAGGCAAAGAAAAACCCGGCACCTCGTGTTCTAGGTGCCGGGTCTCTGCTTCGAATTTCTCTACTTGGGACTATACGGAACCAGCTGCGAAAAGGGGAATACCCGTGAGAAAATCGGCCTAAACTTTAAAGACAGGGGACAACGAAGGTTTCTTAACTTTCTCTTAATTTCGCGCTGACCTTGGGGTATTCCAAATAGAAAAAAGTTTGAAAAACGGGGACACGTCACGCAGTTCAGCCCCGTACGGGGGGAGGATGTAACGGGGGTAGCGGGAGTGTGACTCGCGACATAGCGAGTATGGGCTTGTGATTCCAGATGGTAGGTTAAGGGAGTACCTTATCCCCACTACGGAACGTTCGGCACGTACCTGCCGATGGAGGACCACATGGCATCAGTAACTTACGACAACGCGACACGCATCTACCCGGGTGCGACCACGCCGAGTGTCGACAAGCTCAACCTTGAAATCGCGGACGGGGAGTTCCTCGTCCTCGTCGGCCCGTCCGGCTCCGGTAAGTCGACCGCGCTGCGCATGCTCGCGGGTCTCGAGGACACCAACGAAGGCCACATCCGCATCGGCGACCGCGACGTCACCCACGTCAGCCCGAAGGACCGCGACATCGCGATGGTCTTCCAGAACTACGCCCTGTACCCGCACATGACCGTGCGCGAGAACATGGGCTTCGCGCTGAAGATCGCCGGCATGGACAAGGCGGAGATCGATAAGCGAGTAGAAGAGGCCGCGAAGACCCTCGACCTGACCCAGTACCTCGACCGCAAGCCGAAGGCCCTCTCCGGTGGTCAGCGCCAGCGCGTGGCCATGGGCCGTGCCATCGTGCGCAAGCCACAGGTCTTCCTTATGGACGAGCCACTGTCCAACCTGGACGCGAAACTGCGTGTGCAGACCCGTACCCAGATCGCGAACCTGCAGCGCCGCATGGGTGTCACCACCCTGTACGTCACCCACGACCAGACGGAAGCCCTCACCATGGGCGACCGCATCGCCGTGCTGAACTTCGGCGTCCTGCAGCAGGTCGGCACCCCGCGTGAGCTCTACGATCACCCGAACAACGTCTTCGTCGCAGGCTTCATCGGCTCCCCAGCCATGAACCTGTCCACCTTCGACGTCGACCTGAACGAGAAGGTCGCCAAGCTCGGCCGCGCCTCAATCCCGCTTTCCGACGAGCACATCTCCCACCTCACCGTGGAAGACGACGGCCAGGTCATCCTCGGCTTCCGCCCAGAGTCCCTGGAGGTCGTCGACGCGAACGCGAAGCACTCCATCCCGGTCGAAATCGACTTCGTGGAAGAACTCGGCTCCGACTCCTACCTGTACGGCCACCTCGCAGGCGGCGGCTGGAAGGAAGAGGGCCTCGACGGAGAGACCTCCGGCCAGATCGTGGTGCGTACCGCGCCACTGTCCGGCATCATGAAGGGCGACGTCGTCCACGTCCAGATCGTGGACGGTGGACTCCACGTATTTAGCAAGGCAACTGGCCAGCGGATCTAAGGACACACATTGCGCGAGAAACTCAGCGTTGTCTCGCCCGTCTACGCACCAACACTGCTGAAAATGCCGTGGGCGCAGCCACTCGAGGACTGGTCCTCCGACCTCCTCGCGGCGCTGCCCCGCGGCATTTCGCGCCACACGGTGCGCCTCATCGAAGCTGACGGGCTAGTCTTCGCAGTCAAGGAAATCGGCGGGGAAGTCGCCTACCACGAGTACAACATGCTCAGAAAGCTTCAAGAGCTCGACGCCCCCTGCGTCGTCCCCGTCGCCGTCATCACGCACCGCGTCGACGAACACGGCGAGGAGCTCACCCCCTGCCTGGTCACAGAGCACCTGCGGTTCTCACTTCCGTACCGCGACGTGTTCTCCCGCGACATCAGCGTCGACACCATCAACAAGCTGGTGCGCGCCCTGGCGGTACTGCTGGTGCGCCTGCACCTGCTGCACTTCTACTGGGGCGACGTCTCCCTGTCCAATACCCTGTTCCGGCGCGACGCCGACCAGTTCTCCGCCTACCTCGTCGACGCCGAAACCGGCGAGTTCCACGACCCCATCTCCGACGGACGACGCCTCTACGACGTCGACGTCGCCCGCGTCAACATCATTGGCGAGATGATGGACCTGCAGGCAGGCGGCTACCTCAACGAGGATGTCGACGTCATCACCCTCGGCAACGACATCGCATCAACCTACAACGAACTGTGGGACCTGATGACAGGGGAGCTCATCGTCGAAGGTGACGCGTTCGGGGCGATCGCTGGGCGCGTCGCAAGGATTAATGAGTTGGGATTCGACGTCGGCGAAGTCGAGATTGAGCACGACGCCGAGAACACCTACCGAGTGATCATCGAGCCCGCTGTTTTCTCCACAGGCTTCTACCAGAAGAAGCTGCTGCGGCTCACCGGCCTGGAGGTGCAAGACCGGCAGGCGCAACGCCTCCTCGGCGAGATGGAGGTGTACCGCGCCGTGCGCTACGGCGGCAAGCTTCCCCTCGAATCGGTGGCGCACCGCTGGATGGTGAAGAACTACGAACCCATCGTTGAGCTCATCCCACCCGAGCTACGCGAGAAGCTCGAACCCGCACAGATTTTCCACGAAATCCTGGATCACCGCTGGTTCATGAGCCAAAACGACCAGCGCTACGTCACCCTCACGGAGGCGGCACAGTCCTATTTCGACTACGTGCTGCCAGGGCATCCGGACGAAGCAATCGTCTATAAATTACCCCCGGAGATGTGACAGGGGCCATAATGTTTGCCGTGCTTCACAGAAGGTCACTATACTGAGGTAGTACCTTAAAACGCGCCGTGAACCGCATCGGGTAACGCTGGCAAGGAGCACGGCTAACATGAAGGATGGCCCATGAAGAAATTCACGCGAGCTTTCGCCTCAACCGCTGTCGCTGCACTGGCAGCGTCCGCCCTCGTCGCCTGTGGCGGCGGAGGCGACACCGAAGGTCCGAACGTCTACTTCCTCAACTTCAAGCCTGAGCAGGACGCGACCTACCAAGCAATCGCTGAAGAGTACACCGCGGAAACCGGCGTTCCAGTCAAGGTCGTCACCGCGGCGTCCGGCAACTACGAGCAGACCCTGCGCACCGAGGTCGGCAAGTCCGACGCTCCGACGCTCTTCCAGATGAACGGCCCAACCGGCTTCAAGACCTGGAAGGACTACACCGCAGACCTGTCCGACTTCTCCCTCGCACAAGAACTCAACGAGGACGTCACCCCTCTCACCGCGGAAGACGGCACCGTACGAGGCATCCCGTTCGCAGTTGAAGGCTTCGGCATCATCTACAACGAGGAAATCACCGACAAGTACTTCGCACTGCCAAACCCGGCAGTCGCTTCCATGGACGAAGTCAAGAACTTCGAATCCCTGAAGAAGCTCGCCGAAGACATGCAGGCAAAGAAGGACGAGCTCGGCATCGACGGCACCTTCGCGTCCACCTCGCTCACCAGCGGTGAGGACTGGCGCTGGCAGACGCACCTGGCGAACGGCCCAATGCACTTCGAGTTCGAGGACCTCGGCACCACCGACGCAGAGGACGTCACCTTCAAGTACAACAAGGAGTACAAGAACCTCTTTGACCTGTACCTGAACAACTCCACCGTCGCACCGACCCTGGCACCGTCCAAGGCAGTGTCCGACTCCATGGCAGAGTTCGCACTCGGCCAGGCAGCGTTCGTCCAGAACGGTAACTGGGCATGGTCGCAGATCGCTGACGTCAACGGCAACGTCGTGAAGGAAGACAAGATCAAGTTCCTCCCGATGTACATGGGCCTCCCAGATGAGGAAAAGACCGGCATCAACGTCGGTACCGAGAACTACCTCGCCATCAACGCCAAGGCGCCAGAAGAGGACCAGCAGGCCACCAAGGACTTCCTGAACTGGCTGTTCACCTCCGAGGCAGGCAAGAAGCACGTCATCGAGGACCTCGGCTTCATCGCACCGTTCAAGAACTACACGGAGACCGACGTCCCAGCCGACCCGCTGGCACGCCAGGTACAGGAAGCCATCTCCAACACGGAGCTGACCACCCTGCCATGGGACTTCCAGTTCTTCCCATCCCAGCAGTTCAAGGATGACTTCGGCGGCAACCTCGCCCAGTACGCATCCGGCAACATGGAGTGGGCAGACGTCGTCGCTAAGTTCAGCGAGGACTGGAAGGCCGAAAAGGGCTCCAACTAAGCACTGAACATGTTGTAAACCAGAGCGCGGGGTGTGCGAACAGCGCACTCCGCGCTTTTTATTCCCCAGATAGGCACCACAAATGCAGCAATCACTGAAGAAATATTTCCCACTCTTCGTACTGCCGACGCTGCTTGCGTTCTTGATCGCCTTCCTTGCCCCATTCGTCATTGGTTTCCTGCTGTCATTCACCAGCTTCCACACCATTACCGACGCAACCTGGGTAGGATTCGACAACTACGTCCAAGCGTTCGAAGCACGAGAAGGCTTCGTCCGAGCATTCGGATTCACCGCCCTCGTCGCCATCGTTTCCATCATCACCGTCAACGTCTTCGCATTCGCAATCGCCTGGACACTGACACGGAAACTCAAAGGCACCAACTTCTTCCGCACCGTATTCTTCATGCCGAACCTCATCGGCGGCATCGTCCTCGGCTACACATGGCAATCCATGATCAACGCCGTGCTCGCCCAATACGGCACCACGATCGTCTCCGACTGGAAATACGGCTACCTCGGCCTGGTCATCCTCATTAACTGGCAGCTCGTCGGCTACATGATGATCATCTACATCGCAGGCCTACAGAACGTGCCACCAGAGCTCGTAGAAGCAGCAGAACTCGACGGCGTCTCCAAGTGGGAAATGCTCCGCCACGTGACCATCCCAATGATCATGCCGTCCATTACCATCTGCCTCTTCCTGACCCTGTCCAACACCTTCAAACTCTTCGACCAGAACCTCGCGCTCACCAACGGTGCCCCAGGCGGAGCAACCGAAATGGTCGCACTCAACATCGTCAACACGATGTTCCTGCGCAACAACGTCGAGGGCGTCGGCCAAGCAAAGGCCGTCATCTTCGTCGTAGTGGTCGTCGTCATCGCAATGTTCCAGCTGCGCGCAACACGCAGCAAGGAAGTGGAGGCATAACCCATGGCAACCAAAACAAAGGCACCCGTCACCGCCTCCGAAGCGAGCGTCAGCGGCCCAGCCAAAGTACTCATCTACGCGGTGCTGGTGTTCCTCACCGTGGTCTTCCTCGGACCCATCGTGTTCATCTTCCTGAACTCCTTCAAGCAGAAGTTCGCAATCTCCAACAACCCATTCGCCCTCCCGCTCGGCGACATGTGGGCCGGACTCGAAAACTACATCACCGGCGTCCAAGGCGAAGGCTTCGCGTGGGCCATCGTGTGGTCGTTCACCATCACGATCCTCTCTGTCGCCTCCATCGTCTTCTTCTCCTCGATGACCGCCTACTACATCACCCGCGTGAAAACGTGGTGGACGTCCACGCTGTACTACCTGTTCGTGTTCTCCATGGTCATCCCGTTCCAGATGGTGATGTTCCCAACCGTCACCATCGCCGACCGCCTCGGCCTGGCCAACCCGCTTGGCATGGTGGTGCTCTACACCGGATTCGGCGCAGGCCTGTCCGTCTTCATGTTCGCCGGCTTCGTCAAGTCGATCCCGCTCGAAATTGAAGAAGCAGCAACCATCGACGGCTGCAGCCCACTGCAAACGTTCTTCCGCGTCGTCCTGCCGATGCTCAAGCCAACCGCAGTGACCGTCGCCATCCTCAACGCAATGTGGGTCTGGAACGACTACCTGCTGCCATACCTCGTCATCGGCCTGTCCACCCCATACCGCACCATCCCAGTGGTCATCCAGCAGTTCGTTGGATCCCAGGGCAACCGCGACATGGGCGCAATGATGGCAATGCTCGTGCTCGCCATCGTGCCGATCATCATCTTCTACATGTCTTCCCAGAAGCACATCGTGGAAGGTGTCGCAGCTGGCGCCGTGAAGGGATAACATTCTGGCGTGAGCCTTTTCAATCCCGATTCCCGATTTATGTCCGCCTTCACCTTGATGGCGGACATTGTCATTGTCAACATGCTTTTCGTGCTGTCCAGCCTGCCCATTGTGACGGGCGGCATGGCGATCCGCGCGGCGAACGTCGTCACCGGCTACATGGTCGAAGGGCGTGGCTCCCGCTACGGACTGCACTACCTCCGCGAGTTCCGCTACGGCGGCGGCACATTCGGCGGCGCCTCCACCCAGTGGTGGGGGATCCTCGTCGCCATCGGCCTCGGCGTCACCTACCAACAGTGGGTCATCTTCCAAGCAGGTGTCGACGGCCCCCTCCTCAACCTCACGCAAGGGCTCACCCTGTCCGGCATCCTCATCATCACCGGCATCAGCGTGTGGTTCTTCGCGCTCCAGGCGCAGTTGGACCTCCAGGCGACCCCAGAAGGGCAGCAAAAAGCGCCCCTGGGCGAAACCCTGGGGCGCTCCGTGATCCTCACGTTCCAGCAACTGCCACGCACCCTCGGCGCACTCCTGTGCATCGGGGCAGCGGCATCCCTGCCGCTGTGGACCTCAGTTGCCGTGTGGATCCCCGCCTATTTCTTCGCGGTGCCGGCGCTCACGCTGTTCCTTGTACAGCTGCTCGTCGCGGCACCGCTCGGGCGGGGGCTCGCTAGCGACTAGGCGTCCTGCGCCTGAATCTCCTTAGCGCGTTCCATATCCTGCGTGACGATCTTGCCCTTCGCGAAACGGTTCACAATCATCGCGATCGCGCCGTCACCGGTCACGTTCGCCGCGGTGCCGAAGGAGTCAACCACAATGTAGGCGGCGATCATCAGGGAAATCATCGACTCGTCGAAGCCCAGGTTCGCCTGCAGCAGGCCAACCGCGGCCATGATCGCGCCACCAGGCACGCCCGGCGCAGCGATCATCATGATGCCAAGCAGCAGCACGAAACCAACGACGGTGCCACCGGTGATCGGCAGCTGCGCCATGAACACAATCGCCAGGGCGTACAGCGTAATCTTCATCATCGAACCAGACAGGTGAATCGTCGCGCACAGTGGCACGATGAAGCCCGCCACGTTCTCGTCCACCTTGTTCTTCAGGGTGGACTGGTAGGTGACCGGAATCGTCGCCGCGGAGGACGACGTACCCAGCGCCGTGAAGTACGCCGGCAGCATGTTCTTCAGCGCCGTGAACGGGTTCTGACCCGCCACAGCACCAGCGATCAGGTACTGGCCCAGCACGATCACGATCGTCATGCCGACCGAGAGCAGCAACACCACGCCGAACGCGGCCATCGTCGAACCGAAGTTCTCGTTCATAGCCAGGTTCAGGAACGTACCGAAAATGAACAACGGCAGCAGCGGAATGACGAAGCTCTGGACCACCTTCATGATCACGTCACGCAGCTCATTGAGCACCTCGTGCATCGTGCGGGACTTCACCGTGGTCATCGCGATACCAATCACGAACGCGAGCAGCAGCGCCGACATCACCTCAAACGGTGCAGGCATCTCCACCTCGAAGAACGGCGACAGGCCGCCCTCGGAGGGGTCGTCGATATCTGTACGCAGCTGCGTACCAGCCAGCAACGTTGGGTAGAGTGCTGAAGCCACACCCCAGGCAATCAGGCCGGAAATGATCGTGGATCCGTAGGCGACCCCGGCCGTGATACCCAACCACTTACCCGCGCCCTTGCCCAGGCCCGCAATCGCGGGGGCGATCAGGGAGAAGATGAGGATTGGGACGAAGAATCCCAGGAAGTTCGAGAACAGGCCGTTGAACGTCACGAAGACGCGCGCGAGCCAGTCAGGAAAGAAAAAACTGCACAGAAAGCCGGCGACGATCGCCACGACAATCCAGAAGAGCAGCGAGCTCAACACTTTCGATTTCATTGTTGCACCTTTAATACGAGGCGATGGACAGATCCACAGGCGAAAAACCTGTGATGGTTATGCTATACGGTATGTTGCTTGCACAGAGCCCTAATGGGCCATTTTCTGACACAAGTTCCATAAATACTATCATTGGGATACTCCTTATAGTATTCACTGTGGCACTTCTCATACCGGGCGTCCTCGCGACCACCGGGAAGCTCCCCGGCAACAGCATCATCGGGCTGCGTGTACCGGAAGTTCGCAAGCACGAGTCCACCTGGCGCCAGGCCCACCGCGTCACCGGCCCCTTCTGGGTGCTCGCCGCAGTCGCCTTCGCCATCGGCGCCGCCTTTGCATTTATTGCATACGGGTGGATGTGGATACTCGTGGCCGTGGCTGTCATCGCCGGGCTCGTGAGCATCTCCGTCGGCGGTAACTTCGGGGCCCGCGCCGCCGCGCTTGTCGACGCCGCCTTGGACGCCTCGGACTCAGACTCCTCAGACGAGCCCGCCGTGGACCTCGGCGCGCTACGCAAGGCCGCCGGGAAGGCGGACGAACAGCAGTAGCAGTTTTATATTCACGCTGTACGCAGGGAGTTTGGTGGTTCCGCGTACAGCGTTCGATCTCTCCGCTACCTTTACACCTATGACTTTCACGACTCAGAAGAACTGGTGGTGGCTCCCGAACACGGCGAGCCGCCTCTTCTAGTACCTTCTAGAGTCCCAACGACGGCCCGCCGGCTTGTAACCACAAGCACCGCGGGCCGTTTGCTTTGGCTCACACGCCCTCGGTGTACCAACACACGAAGGACGACCATGAGCACACACACCACCCGCCACGTGAAGTACCACGCGGACGCCGCCAGCCTCTTCGCGCACCTCGGCGGCACCACGAACCAGGACACGGTACTGCTTGAATCCGCCGACATCACCACCCGCTCCGGCATCCAATCGGTCGCGGTGCTGCGGGCCGCGGTGCGCGTCACCTGCTCGGGCATCCACGTACACGTCGAGCCACTGACCTCCTTCGGGCGCACGGTGGCTGATCAACTGCGGGAGCAGCTGGGGGAGTACCACGTTGGAGAGAACGTCTACGCGTTTCCGCCTGTTGCCGCTGCTGTTGTTGCGGACGAGCGCGAGCGCCTCACCGCCACCTCCACCGTCGAGGTACTGCGCGCGCTCAGCAAGTTCGGCTTCCTCGCCGGCGGGTTCGCCTACGACTACCTCGAAACCTTCGAGGCGCTTCCGGCCGTGGCCGACGGCGCCAACACCTACCCCGACTACCAGTTCGTCCTCGCCGAAGTGCTGCTGCGCATCGACCACCAGGCACAGACCGCGACGCTCAGCGGAGTTGGGATTGACGCGCTCGCCGAGCGTATCGACGCCGCTTCGCCACCGCCATTACGTTCCTCGGCGGGGCCCGGCGGCACCCTGGTTGCTCGCGCCGACATCCCCGACGCGCAGTTCTGCGCCGACGTCGAACGCCTCAAGGAGCACATCTACAACGGGGACATCTACCAAGTCGTGCCCGCCCGCAGCTTTGTCGCCGACTGCCCGGACGCGTTCGCCGCGTACCTCCAACTGCGCGCGACTAATCCTTCGCCGTACATGTTTTACCAGAGGGGCGTCGATAAGCATGGTGACTCTTTCGAGCTCTTCGGCGCCTCGCCCGAATCCAACCTGAAGTACACCAACGCCGACCGTGAGGTGCAGCTGTACCCGATTGCGGGGACGCGGCCGCGCGGGCTCGCCGAGGACGGGACGGTCGACCACGAGCTGGACACGCGGATGGAGCTGCAGCTACGCACCGACGCCAAAGAAGTCGCCGAGCACACCATGCTCGTGGACCTCGCGCGCAACGACGTCGCCCGCGTTGCGGAGCCCGGCACGCGGCGAGTTGCCGAGTTGCTGCAGGTAGACCGGTATTCGCGCGTCATGCACCTCGTGTCCCGGGTCTCAGCGCGGCTGGCTGGGGACCTCGACGCACTCGACGCGTACCGGGCGTGCATGAACATGGGCACGCTCACCGGGGCGCCGAAGCTGCGCGCCACTTCGCTGATCCGCTCGCTCGAGGGCGCGCGGCGCGGGTCTTACGGCGGAGCAGTCGGCTACCTGGACAGCAACGGCGACTTTGACACCTGCATCGTGATCCGTTCCGCGTACGTCACCGGCGGGAAGGCGATCGTGCAGGCGGGTGCCGGAGTCGTGCGCGACTCCAACCCGCAGTCCGAAGCCGACGAGACGCTGCACAAGGCGTACGCGGTACTCAACGCCATCGCGCTGGCCGCCGGCGCAGAACTGGAGGTAATCAAATGATTGTGCTGCTGGATAACCAGGACTCGTTCGTTTACAACTTGGTGGACGCGCTTGCTGAGTATGAGTCAGTAGTGTTTCGTAACACTGTTGATGTTAACTCAATACTGGCGCTGGATCCTTCACTGATCGTGCTTTCACCCGGGCCCGGGTACCCCGGCGACGCCGGCTGCATGCCAGAACTGATCCGCCGGGCACAGGGCAGCGTGCCGATGCTCGGCATCTGCCTCGGCTACCAAGCCCTCGTGGAACACTTCGGCGGCACCGTCCAGCCCTGCGGGCCCGTGCACGGAGTCTCGGACACCATGAGACTAACCTCGGAGGGCCTTGCGTCCGGGCTCTTCCGCGGCATGACCAGCCAGCTCAGGCGCGACGTGCCGGTCGCGCGCTACCACTCGCTCGGGGCAGTGTCGCTGCCTGCAGAGATGCACGCGCTGGCCCGCACCGGGGACATCGTCATGGCCGCCGAAACCAACGACGGCATGTCCATCGGGCTGCAGTTCCACCCCGAATCGATCCTCACACCCGCAGGCCCAACGATGCTGCGCCGGTGCGTCGACAAGCTGAAGAAAGGAAACTAACCATGGCAACCGAACGATCCCTCACCATCCTCAAGCGCTTCCTGGACAACCGGGAGCCGACACTCGAGGAAGCCATCGAGGCATTCACCCCGCTCACCGTCGGCGACTACGACGACGTCCACATCGCAGCACTCCTGGCCACGATCCGCACACGCGGCGAAACCTTCGCCGACATCGCCGGCGCGGCTCGCGCGTTCCTCGCCGCAGGCCGACCGTTCCCGGTGACGGGGGAGGGGCTGATGGACACCGCCGGCACCGGCGGCGACGGCGCGAATACCATCAACATCACCACCGCGGCGTCACTGGTCGCCGCCGCTGGCGGAGTGCCCATGATCAAGTGCGGCAACCGGTCCGTGTCCTCCAAGTCCGGCTCCGCCGACGTCCTCGAGGCCCTGAACATCCCACTCGACCTCGACCCCTCGCGTGCGGTGCGACAGTTCGAGTCCTCCAACTTCACCTTCCTCTTCGCACCGGCGTACAACCCGACCATCGCGCACGTGCAGCCGGTGCGCAAGGCGCTCGGCGTGTCCACGCTGTTTAACACGATGGGGCCGCTGCTCTCACCGGCGCGGCCGGAGTACCAGATCATGGGCATCGCCAACCCGGCGCAGGGGCGCGTCATCGCTGAGACGATGCGCGAGCTCGGGCGCGGGCGTGCGCTCGTCGTCCACGGCGCGGGCACCGACGAGCTGGCGGTGCACGGCGAGTCGCAGGTCTGGGAGCTGGGCCGGGACGGTTCCATCACTGAATACGTGCTTACGCCGGAGGAACTCGGCCTCAAGCGCTGCTCGCTCGAGGACTTACGCGGCGGCGACGGCGCGGAGAACGCAGCCGCCATCCGCGCGACGTTCGCGGGGGAGGGGCCGGAGGCGCACCGCTCGGCCGTCGCCGCCGGTGCGGGTGCCATGTTCTACCTCAACGGCACAGCGCCAACCATCGCCGACGGCGTCACCCACGCCCTCAACCTGCTTGCCGACGGCACCGTGCAAGCATGGTTGCAACGACACGAGGAGGCTGATTACAGTGCCTAAGCAATTACCCACCGTGCTCGAGGAGATCGTGGCAAGCCGACGTGGCGATTTGGCAGCGATCCGCGAGCGTCTTGTCCACGTTGATGTCGCTGCACTCCCGCGCTCGGAGCGCTCGCTCTACGACAACCTGAAGCGCAAGGGCACCAGCTTCATCATGGAATGCAAGTCCTCCTCGCCGTCCCTCGGCCTGATCCGCGCCGACTACAAGCCCGGCCAAATCGCCTCGGTGTACTCGCGCTACGCCGCCGGCATCTCCGTGCTGTGCGAGCCCTCCCGCTTCGGCGGCGACTACGACCACCTGGCCACGGTCGCCTCGAGCACGCACCTGCCCGTACTCTGCAAGGACTTCATCATCGACGAGGTCCAGGTCTACGCCGCGCGCTACTTCGGCGCCGACGCTATCCTGCTCATGCTCTCGATTCTTGACGACGCCAGCTACGCCTACCTCTCCGGCCGCGCCGAGTCCCTCGGGATGGACGTGCTCACCGAAGTGATTAGCGAGGAGGAGGCCGTGCGGGCTGGTCGACTCGGCGCGCGGATCTTCGGCGTGAACCACCGGAACCTCCACGACCTGTCGATTGACCTAACGCGCTCCGCCCGGTTGGCGCGACTCGCTCCTGCCGAAGCGGCGGTGGTGTCGGAGTCCGGCATCCAGTCCGTGGAGACTGTGCGTCAGCTCGGCGGGCACTCGGACGGGTTCCTGGTCGGGTCGCAGCTGACCGGCCAGCCGGACATCGACCTGGCCGCCCGGAAACTGGTGTACGGGCCAAACAAGGTGTGCGGGCTGACGTCGTGGAGCGCCGCGCAGGCCGCCAAGGCGGCGGGCGCCGTGTACGGCGGGCTCATCTTCGAGGAGTCGAGTCCGCGCAATGTTTCACGTGAAACATCGGCGGACATCATCGCACACGAGCCGGGGCTGCGGTACGTCGCGGTTTCCCGCCGCACGTCCGGGTACGGCGAACTGGTCCAGCCGGGCATCCACGCGGTGCAGGTGCACGCTCCGTACCAGGGATCGCTCGAGGCAGAACGCTCCCTGGTCGAGCGGGTGCGCGCAGAGATCGGGGAGGACGTCGAGCTCTGGCGGGCGGTCTCCATGAGTGAGTCATCCGGCGTAGAGGTTGCGCTGGGGATCCTAGGGGGCGTCGACAAGCTGGTGCTCGACGCGCGCGACGGCGGTTCCGGCGAGACCTTCCGCTGGGCCGACATCCCGGACGAGGTACGCGGCGACTCGCTCCTCGCCGGCGGGCTGCACCCCGACAACCTCCGGGAGGCGCTCGCCGTCGGCTGCTCCGGCGTAGACCTCAACTCGGGCGTCGAATACCCTGCTCAGGCCGGGCGTAAGGACGCGGGCGCGCTGCGGCGGGCCTTCGAGATCATCGGCAACTACCACTACCCAAGGACAGAAATTGACTGACTACACCCACGGCGGCAGCACCATCCTGCCCGCATACTACGGCGAATTCGGCGGGCAATTCGTCCCCGAATCGCTCCTGCCGGCGCTTGACCAACTCGAGCGAGCGTTTGTCGACGCCCTCGCCGAGGAAACCTTCATGGCCGAATACCGCGCGATGCTTCGCGACTACCTCGGCCGACCGACCCCGCTTACCGAATGTCGCAATCTGCCCCTCAACGGCGCGAACGCGCGCATCTTCCTCAAGCGCGAGGACCTCGTGCACGGCGGCGCACACAAGACGAACCAGGTCATCGGCCAAGCACTACTGGCGAAGAAGATGGGCAAAACCCGCATCATTGCCGAGACCGGCGCCGGCCAACACGGCACCGCCACCGCGCTCGCCTGCGCTTTACTGGGTTTGGATTGCGTCATCTACATGGGTAAGACCGACATGGCGCGGCAGGAGCCAAACGTCTACCGCATGCGGCTGATGGGTGCTGAGGTAGTGGGCGTCGACTCCGGCGCCGGCACCCTGAAAGACGCCGTCAACGAAGCACTACGCGACTGGACCGCCACCTTCCACGAGTCCCACTACCTGCTCGGCACCGCGGCCGGGCCGCACCCGTTCCCCAAGATCGTCAAGGAGTTCCACCGCGTGATCTCCGCCGAGGCGAAAGCCCAGATGCTTGAGCGTACCGGTGGGCTGCCGGACGTCGTCTGCGCCTGCGTCGGTGGCGGCTCCAACGCCATCGGGATGTTCGCCGAGTTTATCGACGAGGAGGGCGTCGAACTCGTCGGCGTCGAACCCGGGGGAGAGGGCGTGGGCGTCGGCAAGCATGGCGCCGCGATTGCTGCCGGGACCGTCGGCATTCTGCACGGCACGCGCTCCTACCTGATGCGTGACACCGACGGCCAAGTGGCTGAGTCTTACTCAATATCCGCCGGCCTGGACTACCCCGCGGTCGGACCCGAGCACGCAAACCTTGCCAAGACGGGCCGAGCGAAGTACGTTCCCGTCACCGACGAATCCGCCCTGCGTGCGTTCCAGTTGCTGTCACGGCACGAGGGCATCATCCCGGCGCTCGAGTCCTCGCATGCGTTGGCGTACGCGCTGCAACGCGCGGCGTCCCACCCGGCTGACGCGGAGCCCCTCACAATCCTCGTTTCCCTTTCGGGCCGCGGCGACAAGGACGTCACTCACGTCCGTAGAACACTCGCCGAACACCCGGAATGGGTTGAAAATGTGCGAAAGGAGACCAACTAACATGTCCACCCCTGCAACGTCACGTTACGAAAGACTCTTCGCCTCCCTACAGGAGAGGGGAGAGGGGGCCTTCGTCCCATTCATCATGCTTTCCGACCCCAACCCCGACGACGCCCTCCAAATCATCGACGCCGCCGTCACCGCCGGAGCCGACGCCCTCGAACTCGGCGTCCCGTTCTCCGACCCCGTCGCCGACGGCCCCGCCATCCAGGCGGCACACGTGCGGGCACTCGATGGCGGAGCAACCGTCGATAAGGCACTGGCACAAGTTCGGACGATCCGCGAGCGATACCCCGACCTGCCGATCGGCATGCTGATCTACGCCAACGTCGCCTACGTACGCGGTCTTTCCTCGTTCTACGAGGCGTTCCGAGAGGCGGGCGCAGACAGCGTGCTGCTCCCGGACGTCCCTGTGCGCGAATCGGCGCCGTTCAGCGAAGCTGCTCTTGCCGCGGGTGTCGACCCGATCTACATCGCCCCTGCCAAAGCCAGCCCGCAGACTTTGGAGGGCGTCGCCGCGCAATCCCGCGGCTACATTTACGCCATCTCCCGTGACGGCGTGACCGGCGCCGACAAGGAAGCCTCCGTCGACGGCCTTCGCGAGGTAGTGGACAACGTGCAAGCATACGGCGGCGCCCCGGTGCTGCTCGGGTTCGGGATCTCCACACCGCAGCACGTCGCGGACGCAATCGCAGCCGGGGCAGCAGGCGCCATCACCGGCTCCGCGATTGCGAACATCGTGGCTAAATACACCGAACACACGCACCCGAATCCCGCGCGCATCACGGACATCGACGCGCTGACCGCCGAGCTGTCCTCCTACGTCGCGGCAATGAAACAGGCTACTATCAGGGCATGACTTGTTCACGACGCATGTTCCTCCTCGGCACCGCCACCACTTTCGCCGGCGCGTTCCTCGCCGCCTGCGGATCGGAACCAACCGCCGAGGTAGCCAAAACCCAAGTACCCGTCGGCAGCGCCGTCATCCTCGACGGCTTCATCATCGCCCAACCGACCGCCGGCGAGTACGTCGCCTACTCCCAAACCTGCCCGCATCAGGGCCAGAAGATCACCAAAGTCGATGGGGACACTGTTCGCTGCACCGGCCACGGCTCCGTCTTCAGCATTACCGACGGCTCCGCAGTCTCCGGACCAACGCAAAATCCCCTGACCCCAGCGCAGCTTACAGAAGCGGGCGAGACGCTGAACGCGTCGATGTAAGGCTGCTGCTTTCTCGGACTGCCTGGCGTGGCCTACGTGGCTATCATGTGTGCATGTCAGGTTTTCTTCGCCGTATCGACCCCTTGCTCCTCGGCATCATCCTCGCCGCGGTACTCGCGTTCATTGCGCCCGCCCGAGGCTCGTTTGCCGAGGGCTTTTCCATTGCTGTCAAACTTGCAATCGGTCTGCTGTTTTTCCTCTATGGTGCGCGTCTTTCCACCCGCGAGGCGCTGCAAGGTTTGACGAATTGGCGCCTGCATTCGGTCATCCTCGCCTTCACGTTCATCGCATATCCTTTGATCGGCCTGGCCATGCGCCCCCCCACCGCGTTCATTTCCAACTCGGTGTACCAGGGGATTCTCTATCTTTGCCTGGTGCCGTCGACTGTACAGTCGTCGGTGGCGCTGACGGGGATCGCGCGTGGCAATGTGCCGGGTGCGGTAGTTGCGGCGAGCCTGTCGTCGATAGTTGGTGTGGTGGCGACGCCGGCCCTCGTGATGGTCCTGATGGGTGCCGACAGTGGCATTCATATTGATGCATCTGTGTTCCGGAATGTTGCATTACAGTTGCTCCTTCCTTTCGTGCTGGGTCAGGTCGCTCGGGCAGTGGTGCCTGGTGTTGCTGGCTTCGCTGCGCGGAAAGCTACCAAGCTTGTTGACCGCGGGTCCATTTGGATGGTCGTTTACTCGGCGTTCTCAGCTGGTGTTGTTTCTGGCGTGTGGTCAAGTGTTTCTGCGCTCGAGGTGGTCTTCCTCTCTGCGTTCGCTCTGGTTCTGGTTTGCGTCATGCTGTGGGTGACGCGGGTTGTCCCGGAGGCTTTGAGGTTCTCGAGGGCGGACACTGTAGCGATCCAGATGTGCGGGACGCAGAAGTCGTTGGCTGCTGGGTTGCCGATGGCGTCGGTTATCTTTGGCGGAGGTCAACTCGGTGTGCTGATTGTGCCGCTGATGATCTACCATCTGATTCAGTTGATGACGTGCTCCGCGTACGTCTCGCGCCTTGCAAAACCGACATCTTCGAAGGAGTAGTTTCACGTGAAACATTACGTCCGGATTCATTACAGCGCTCCAGATCTTGGGGGAGAGCTTCTCAATATTGCCGAACTTGAGGAGCTGAACCCTCGCGAATGTACGATGGTTCGGATGATCGAGCTGGACCCGAGCGAGACCATTACTGGCATTTATACCGACGGCAAAGTGATTGGTCAGGCGAATGAGCCGATGTCTATCGTTCCGCACCCAGACCTGTACGCACAGTTCGAGGGCATTTCTGCGACAGCCATTGCGGTAGAGGAGTTCGAGGCGCTGTGGGCTGAGGCTTGTAGTCTGCTGGGGCATGCTTAAACCTTGGGTGTGTCCCAATCCCACGTCGGTGCGGCTTCATCCGCAAACGAATCCACACCCCACCCATCCAACTCAATCTCGGCAGCATCATCGCGATACCCCACCCGACCAGGCTCACACACCCACTGCTCACCACTAGCAAACCGGAAATACAACACAGGCCCAGGCTTGACCACGCGAATAAACCCATCCGTGACCAACGAATGACACCTCGAGCACAACGGCACCAAATTCTCCACATCCGTTGCACCTCCTTCGGCCCAATCCCGAATATGATGCATCTGCAAAAACCTGGTATGCCCACACCCCGGCACCGCGCACTTATGCCCCCACATCCCTAACAACACCTGCACCTGCTTGCTACTTGCCAAACGGCGTTTGCGCCCAAACTTGATCACCTGCCCCTGGGCGTCATAGAGCACACCCATCAAATCTGCATGATCTACCAGATTGGCAAGCCGTGCGGCAGGAGCGGCCATGTGATTCGGTAAAAACGCCCGCCCATCTGATGTCATATGCACCATCACTTGTGCTGCTGGTGCCATCGTGGCGTGTGTGGCGGCCCCGGTGCGCACCATGTGCACCAACCCCATGAGTGATTGCAGCATTAATCGTGCCTGTGGCAGCCCGAAGGTTGAGCGCATCATCTGCGCATCCGCCTCATCCATCGCGTTGTCGTCCGCATAGGCGTGTGCGCCTGCGCGCAGGGCTGCTTGAAAGGCCACACCGTCGGTAGCGTTCATGCAAAACCAGCCGCGTAGGTATTGGCCGTCTTCGCGGATGGTCAGCCCGCAGTGTGCACCAGCATCCTGGGGTTGCCTATTGGTGGGTGTTGCGCCTGCAAGGGCGTATACGAGGCCTTGGTAGCCAGATTCGGCGGCTATCTCTACGAGTTCGTGTTGGTTTGCCTCGGTGGCGTAGTCGAGCATGTAGCGCACACTGGTGTAGTCGATGGTTCCTTGTCGTAGCGCGTCGAGGATGGTGGGAAAGGCGGTGAGTTTGCGTGCGACGGCGGCGTATTCGTAGGCGCGGGTGCGTTTCATTTTTAACACTCTGGCAAGCCATGCCCCGGTTGAGGCACACCCGTAGGCTTCGGCGAGGTTGTGGGTGTCGAATTCGGCGATCGCGGTCAGTATTTCCGCGTGTGAGTATGCGAACAGGCGTGCGCTTTCTACGATGGTGTTGATGATGGTGTCGGCGTCGATGGTGGTGGTGTGCATGGTTCCCCCTGATGTTTTGGTCGTTTTGTTTAGTATACGTGTTCGATTGATGGTGTCAAGAGGTTTATCCAAATATTTGTTGGTGGGTGTCCGCGCGGCGGACAGTGCGCGGGGTGCTTTGCGACGCCACTTTCGAGCACGGGTGTGTGGGTGGGTGTCCGCGCGGCGGACACCTTGATGCAATCGTTGGGGTCTTGAGCTGAACTCGCTCTGTCCGCGCCGCGGAATGCTACTGGAGTCGACTAAAGCTTCGTTGGAGTCCGCGCGGCGGACTGTGCGGGAGGTTGGGTTGTAACAACGGATAGATTGTCCGCGCCGCGGAATGCGTGCTTCGCCGATGCAATTCGCGAAGTGGTGTCCGCCCCGCGGAAAGTGAACAATACTGGGTTGCAACAACGGCGAGTTGTCCGCCCCGCGGAATATCGAAACACGCAATCACCTGTCCGCCCCGCGGACAATCGGAGCCGTTCGACGGCCCCATGGGAGTAGCAAGTTCTCAACCCACTCTGACCTATTGGTCCGAGCCCGCGCAGGGCAGGGGAGCGCTGTTCCCAAATCACCTCTCGGAATCATTTGATCTCCGAAGTAACGCACAGGACGTTCCGATCGATGTTAGTTGCAGACATGCCAAAACTTTGGCGAGTCCCTAACTTTAACCGATCCCACAAAGGAGCTACCCATGAAGCGTTTTACCTCCGTAGCAGCTGCTGCAACTCTGTCCCTGTCCCTGGTCGCTGGCCCTGCGTTCGCAGCGGAGGCTCAGCCTTCCGACAAGGATGCCAAGGTCGGCTCGTCGGTTGCCTTCGCGAAGTGCAAGGCGAAGGCTGAGGCCGCAGAGAAGGAAAAGGAGGCTGAGGCGAAGAAGAAGGCGGCTGATGCACAGACTGCTGGTGACATCGCTAAGAACAAGGCTGATCAGACTCGTCAGGAGATCCGTGAGGAGCTGACCTCTTCTTCTGACGAGATGGATTGTGTCAAGGAGCTGATCAACGACAAGGATTACAAGGCAGGCATTCTCGGTCTCCTGATCGGCGTTCCGGCTGCGCTCGTTGCACTTCTTGGTGTCGTTGCTGCAGTCTCCGGCGTCATTCCGGGCATTCAGCTTCCAGCGCTGCCGTTCTAATTCACTTATCGACGCCACATTCTGACCCAGCCTCCCGTATGAGGCTGGGTTTTGCTGACCTAGATAGACACCCTATTAATACCTAATCAATAGCGCGCGAACGTCAAGCCAATCTTGGATCGTTCCGACCACGCACCACTCTATTAAGTTCCACTAAATACAGGCAGGGTATCCTCTGACAACGGCTCGGATAGGGCAAGGAAGCGTCCGAAAACGAAACTTTGCCCCTACCAAGACTATAGACCTGTCTAACGTATGTGACGTTAATAAAACATTCCCCGAAACGACAAAGCGCTCGACCCGAAACCCGAGCCTCGCGCAAAATCTTGAAATCTACTTTGCGTTCAGAGCGAGGAACGCAAGACCACCAAGAGCCGCAACACCGAGCAGGGAACCCCAGATGATGTCGAAGGTGCGGCCCATGGGCCAGCCCTTCTTCTCGTCGTTTTCAAAGGAACTTTGCAATGCGGCGGCGCCGAACAGCGTCTCTACAGCTGCTTGATCGTAATCCGCCTGGTTTTCGGCACCGGCCAGCTTGCCTGCTTGCAACAGAGCCAAAAGACCAACCGACGAGGTGACTTCGTCATCGTTGCTTGACGTGTCTGCAGCCTGCGCCGGCACAACAGCGAGCGAGAGGGCAGTGGTGGCTGCGATGGCAGCGGTAGCGAAACGCTTCATGGAAATCTCCTGAATAATTGTTAGAACGGAAGCTGAATGAGGCCCTGAAGTTGTGCGGCGCCTAGGCCACCAAGAACAGCCAGAACAGCTGCTGCGATACTTGTCCCGATGATGATGTCAGCAGTGGTGCCTAGCTTGTAATTATTAACGGCATCATTCTTATAAGCGAATTTCCAAAAAGGACCAAAGTCCGACTTTGGCGAATTCTCTTTTCGCTTAGACGAAGATTCAGAGGATGCTTTATGAGGTGCAGAAACACCTGAGCCGGGATTCTTTAGCTCCTTTCCCCAAGAATCCACAATGTACTGGATCATAGACTCATCCGTAAGGCCTGCGGTCGACCCTTGCCTCGTATCTTCCCCAGCCTGCGCCGGTACAACGGCGAGCGAAAGGGCAGTGGTGGCTGCGATGGCAGCGGTAGCGAAACGCTTCATGGAAATCTCCTGAATACAGAGGGCGATATTGCCAGGGATTTGACAACAACCGCCAATGTATCAGGCAGATTTATATTCAGCAATTTCGTGACTTACAACACTAAGTTAACCAGCCCCACGTACAGCCCCGTGCCGGCCAGGATGGAGAGGGCGGGGGAGCGTCGCCAGGCGTGGAGGGCGAGCGTCACGAAGCCGACGAGCACCCCGGCCCACACGGGCTGGTCGGAGCTGGTGAAGGTGTACAGCACGAGGACGACCATGACGCCGACGGGCATGTAGAGGCGGAGGAAGTCGAGAAGAGGGCTGCCGTCTAGCCACCCACGAAAGGCAAATGGCAGCGCACGGAGCAACACGGTGACCACGGCGATCGGCAGGATGACGGCCCACACCATGGGCAGGTCAACGCCGGCGGGAAGTCCGTTCATCGCTTCCACTCCAATCGCTTATCGACGCCAGGTACCCAAAAACGAACCAGCAGGACCAGGAAGTACGCGATGAGCGCCACCATCAGCATCTGCCCGGGGACGACGAAGGCTGCAACGAGCGCGATCCCAGCGGCGATGAGCACGGCGCTCATGTCTCGCGAAGCCTGGAACGCTTCGTAGGCGAGGACGATGAACAGTGCGGTGAGGGCGAAGTCCATGCCCTCGATTGTGCCGGGAAGGCGTTCGCCGGCGAGCGCGCCGACGAGGCCAGACACAACCCAGAGCGCCTGGCACATCACGTGGATGGCGATGAGGCGCGGGCCGGTGTGGCGCGTGGTCTGCTGTCGGGCGCTGATGACGGCGTAGACTTCGTCGGTAAGTGAATACATCGAATAGAGGCGGCCGAACGTCGAGCGGATCGCGTCCCGCGGGTAGGTGAGGCCGTAAAAGAGGTGTCGGAAGTTCACCATGAAACCGGTCATCGCGGCGGAGGCGGGGCCGACCCCGCCGAGCACCATCGGGATTGCGAGGAATTCGGTGGAGCCGGCGTAGATAAGCATCGAGAAGACCGGCGTCCACCACCAAGCGAAACCGGATTGCACCATGAGCAGGCCGAACGCCAGCCCGAGTGGCACGACGCCGAGGCCGACGAGCCACATGTCGCGCACTCCGAGACCGAGTTCTCGCAATGTTTCACGTGAAACATTCATCTAGTTGTCCTCGATGTCGGATGGGAAGGTGGCGAAAAGGGGTAGAGGCATGGGCTGGCGGCGTAGGACGTCGGCCCACAAATCGACACTCGCGGGTGTGATGACGTCGGAGGGGAGGGCCGGGGCGACGTACCAGTCGCCGCGTTCGATCTCCTCGTCGAGCTGCCCGGCATCCCACGAAGAGAACCCGGCGAAGAGGCGGAAGCCCTCCAGCAACTCAGAGAAGGAATCAGCCGGCTCATGCATGTTGACGTGCACCAGCTTGTTCGCAAGGCGCGTCAGCGTCGGGTGCTCGGCGATGTCGACGTCGTTGCGCGTGACGCCCAGGCCAACGGCAGCGTTCGGGCTGACGGGTCCGCCGTAATACATCACCGCCGGCTCGCTGGCGAGCGACTCCCACTCTGGCAGCACGTTCGCCACGGCGGCGTCGGAACGCCGGTTCAAGATGACGCCGAGCGTGCCCTGCTCACCGTGCTCAATCACGAGCACAACCGTCCGAGCAAACTCGGGCGAGTACATCCCCGGAGCGGCGACGAGCAGCATACCGCTGTCAGGTTCCGTGCGTTCGAGTGACGTAAACAGGCGGTCACCGAAGAAATACTCAGACATTACGTTCCTCCCACCAAGACTTCAGGGCAGCGACGGCCTCGTCGTGCTCGAGTTCGCCGCGCTCCAGACGTAGTTCCTTCATATACTTCCAGGCTTCGCCGACCTCCGGGCCGGGCTTAAGATCCAGGATCTGCATGATTTCGTTGCCGTCCAGGTCAGGGCGGATGCGCGCAAGGTCCTCCTGCTCGGCGAGCGTCGCGATTCGCTCCTCGAGGTTCTGGTACGCACGTTGCAGGCGGCGCGCCTTGCGTGGGTTTCGCGTCGTGCAGTCGGCGCGCACGAGTTTGTTCAGGCGGCCGAGGAGGTCGCCGGCGTCGGTGACGTAGCGACGCACCGCCGAATCGGTCCACTTGCCTTCGCCGAAACCGTAGAAGCGCATGTGCAGGAAAACCAACTGGCCGACGTCGCTGATCACGTGCTTCGGGTACTTCAGCGCACGGAGGCGCTTGCGCACCAGCTTCGCACCCACGACCTCGTGGTGGTGGAAGCTCACGCCACCGCCTTCCTTGAGGGCGCGGGTGGCGGGCTTGCCGACGTCGTGAAGCAGCGCGGCGAGCCGCAACTTGAGGTCGGGGCCGTCGTCCTCGAGCTCGGTGGCCTGGCGCAGCACTGTCAGCGAGTGTGCGTAGACGTCCTTGTGCTGCATGTGCTCGTCCTGCTCAAGCTGCAGCGCGGGCACCTCAGGCAGCACGAACTCGGCGAGGCCGGTACGGACCAGCAGGTCAATGCCCTCCCAGGGGGCGATGCCACACATGAGCTTGTCCAGCTCGGCTTGGATCCGCTCGACGGTGATGCGCTGAATCTCACCTGCCATGTCGCGCATCGCGTCGAAGACGCGCGGAGCAACCTCGAAGCCGAGTTGGGAGGTGAAGCGGGCGGCGCGGAGCATGCGAAGCGGGTCGTCGCGGAAGGAAATCTCGGGGGCCTGCGGGGTGTCAAGGCGGCGTTGCAGCAGGTCACTGATACCGTCCACCGGGTCGTGGAAGATTGGGCGGAGTGCGCCGTCGACCACGTCGAGCTCGATGGCCATCGCGTTGCAAGCAAAGTCGCGCCGAATGAGGTCGCCGTCGAGGGTGTCGCCGAACGTCACCTCGGGGTTGCGTGTCACGCCGTCGTACAGGTCGGAGCGGAACGTCGTGATCTCCACCTGCTGGCCCTCGCGCACGGCGGCCACGGTGCCGAACTCAATGCCGGTATCCCAGGTGGTTTCGCCCCATTCGTCGAGAATTTCCTGCACGGTGGGGGGCAGGGCGGACGTCGTGAAGTCGAGGTCGTGCCCGAGCTTGCCCAGCATCGCGTCGCGCACGGGCCCGCCGACAAGGTAGAGGTGCTCGCCGCGCTCCACGAAGCGCTGGGCGAGGGGCGTCAGCAAGCCACTGAGCTTTTCGACGCCCTCTTCGGCCCGAACCTGCAACGCCGCGACGGCGTTCGGGTCGGAGGGGTCGGGGAGGTCGAACGGGCACCGGTGTGTTTCTTCAGTCTTTGTCACCTCTCACACGATACTTTGCTTCCCTGGTGCTGTTAAGTACCACAAAGGTGGCCAGTACGGATACCATGAATTGAATGACTGAGAACACTCGGCCGAAGCCGGTTCCTCCGTCGGAGCGGAAGTCTCCGAACTCTGGCGGGAAGGGGCGCGGGGACGGCGCTAACTCGAAGGCGGGGGGTGACTCCCCGAAGCGGCGGCGTGGCCGTCGGCGTGGTTCGCACGCCAAAAAGCGGGGGTCGCAGCAGCAGCGTCGCCGCGGGTCGAACCGGCGGGGCAGGGGGACCTCGGCACGCAAGAGGCAGCAGCGGCCGGTGGATTCGTCGCTGGAGACCCGGAACGAGACGAGCGCGGGCGGCCTGGTGGTGTCGGGTATGGCGGAGGCTGTGGACCGGCACGACAAGGTGGACCTGTCGAAGATTTACGTCGCGCTGATTGGGCGGCTGGACCGTCGGGGGCGTCTGTTGTGGTCGATGCCGAAGGGCCACGTGGAGGAAGGCGAGGAGCAGTGGCGCACCGCGGAGCGTGAGGTGTGGGAGGAAACCGGGATTACCGGCGAGGCCTTCAACACGCTCGGTGTGATTGATTATTGGTTCATTTCTGAGGGCGTCCGTATTCATAAGACAGTGCACCACAACTTGTTGCGCTACGTCGACGGGGTGTTTAACGACGAAGACCCGGAGGTCACGGAAGTCGCGTGGGTGCCGATGAACCAGCTGATTGAGCGCCTGGCGTACGCGGACGAGCGCAAGCTCGCGCGGATCGCGGTGAACAGGATGCCGGACTTGGCGCGCAAGGAGGCCGCGGCCGGAAGGTTGACGCCGCGATGAGCAGCGTGCGTAGCGGAGCCGCGGCGATTGCAGTGGCGGCGCTGGGTCTGCTCCCGATGACGGCGGGCGCCCTACCAGCGCCAACGTCGCCCGAGGACCCGGCGGTGGCGTCGCAGTGGGTGAACCCGGCAGTGCGTCCGGGGGAGGGCACCCGCGCGTCCATCACGCTTGTCGACGCCCCCTCGGCCCTCAACGCCGGCGAAATGTTTCACGTGAAACTTCGCATCCACAACAACACGGACGCGCCGCTGGCGAACCTGCGCGTGGTCCCACGGCGTGGCCCGGCCACGGGTTCCGTGCTGGACCAGCGCGCGGCGGCGGTCGCCTCGGTGAGCGAGTACGGCCCGGTGGGGCGCGGAGTGGACGTCGATAAGGAGTTGGGCGCGGGGGAGTCGGCAGAGGTCGAGCTGGATGTTGAGCTGCCGGGCGCGGGGACGTACCCGCTGCTCTTCGAACTCAAACAGAACCTGACCACGCTGGACACTGAGCGCTTCCACATCTCGGTGCGCGGCGAGCCGTCGGAGGACCCGGCGCCGGCTATGACCGCCCTGTACCCGATCACCGCACCAATTGACATTGTGCCCGGGGAGACCGGGGAAGCCCCGGAGCGCTCCCCGCTGCTGCTGAAGTCGGAGACGTTGGCGAACCAGCTCGCGCCCGGCGGGAGACTCGAGCGGCTGCTCAGTCAGTACGAGGACGCCGTGGAGGAGCCGGGCGTCGGCTTCGCCACGTGCGTGGGGCTGGACCCGGCGCTCGTGGACACGGTGGCGCGGATGGCGGAGGGCTACCGCGTCACCACCACGCGCCCGCCCGTCGCTGAGGAGCCCAAGCGGCTCCGCGACAGCTGGACCACCGACGACACCACCGCCCAAGGAGAGGTAGGCAAGGGACAAGCGGACGCGCAGGCGTGGCTGGAGCAGCTGCGCAGCGTCGCCGCGAAGGGGTGCACGGTGGCGCTGCCGTGGCAAAACGTCGACGTCAACACCCTGGCCCGCACCGGGGACGAGTGGCTGATGCGTGAGGCGTTGGAGCGAGGCCCGTTCGTGCTCGAGCGGGAGCTCGGCACGCCGGGCACGCTCAACGCCGTCATCCCGGGCGCCGGCTACATCACGCCGGATGCGGCCCCCGCCTTCGGCTGGGCCAACCACATCGACTCCGCGATCCCGGAGCACGGGCTGCAAGGGGAGTGGGAGGCTGCTCGGGCGGAGCGGGCGTCGACAATTGGGGACGGGCAGGCGGCGCTCGACCGCAACGAACTGCCGGACCCCGCGGACGTGTTCCCGGCGGCGCCCGCGCACCCGGTGCACGTGCTGGCGGCGCGAAGCAGCGTCGACCACCCGGGCCCCGGCAACGCCGCGTGGGTGGCGCCGGGGGTGATGGCAGTGCAGTTCCAGGACTCGCTGGCCTCCGTCTTAGCGACGGTCGGCTCCGCCCCCGCCACCGTCGGCTACTCGAATGACGCGCTACGGTACCGCTACGAGATGGACTCCCAGCGGGCGCGCGCGATCAATGCGGCCTCCGCGCTCAGGCTTGCGGTGCAGGAGGCGACGCCGGAGGAGCCGGTATTCGTGAACCCTCCGGCGAGCTGGGACGCGGACTCGGCGGCGCTGCTGCTGGGCACGGTCGCCGAGCTGGTCCGGTCCGGCGAGGTCGCGCCGATGAGCTTCGGCGACTTCCTGAACACGCCCGACCAGGCGGAGGTGCCAGCGGCGACGCGCGTGGGCACGCTGTTTCCGGATCCGACGGTGGTCTCGGACGCGGAGGTGCTGACGGCCTCCCAGCAGGCTGAGTTCACAGATGACTTAACGCAGCTGCTCGCGAACGACCCACAGGTGGCGCTGACGCGTTACGGGTTCACGCTGCCGCTGCGTCGCGATGTGCTGGCGGCCCTGAGTATGCAGGAGCGCCAGTCGCTGTCGCGGTACGACGCCTCCGTGCGCACCACGGCCGAGCGGTTGCGGGGCAGCCGTGACGTACTGCAGGCGCTGCGGGCGTCGGTGACGCTGATCCCGCCGGGCAACGTGTACACGCGGACCTCCCCGTCGAGCCCGCTGCTGATCGTGGCGCAGAACGGGATGCCGCTGCCGGTGCAGACGACCATCCGGTTCCAGGCGGCGAGCGGCCCGATCACGCTGCACGTGCCAACCACGATGCGGATCCCGGCCCGCGGCTCGCAGACGGTACAGATGACGGCGGACTACCCGGAGGACCAGCGCAGTATTGACCTGCAGCTGTACCTGGCGGGTTCCGATGGCAGCCCGATCTCGCAGCCGGTGAACATTTCGGTGCGCACGGCGGGCGCCGCCGTGGAGGGCTGGGCGCTGGTTACCGGGCTCGGCGTGCTGGTGGTGCTGATGCTGATGTATTCGGTGGGCCGTCGGCGTCGGGCGCGGGCTGCGCCACGCAGCCCAACAACACAGCAACGTTTGGACAATGAACACCCACCTTTGATTGGAGACTGACGTGGTTGAGCAACCTCGGGCTGGTACGCGTGGCCGAATCGTGCCCCCTGCACCGCCGGCGCCGGTGCCCACCCCGCGAGAGAACCCAGAGCTTATCGACGCCACCGAGGCCGAGGCCCCGGACCGTTCGACGCTGACCGCGGACCCTTCGGCAGCGGTGCCGGATCCCGCCCCGGAGAGCAATTCCGTGGTGCGGGCGACGGGATCGATGGCGATCGCGACGCTGATTTCGCGCATCACGGGGTTCATCCGCACGGTGCTGATCGGCGCCGCGTTGGGCCCGGCGGTGGCGTCGGCATTTAATACGGCGAATACGCTGCCGAACATTATTACGGAGATCGTGCTGGGATCCGTGTTGACGGCCCTGGTGGTGCCGGTGTTGGTGCGCGCGGAGAAGGAGGACCCGGACCACGGGGAGCGCTTTATCCGCCAGCTGTTCACGCTGACGCTGACGCTCCTGACGGTGGTGACCATCATCGCGGTGGCCGCCGCGCCGCTGCTGACTCGCGTCTTCCTCGACGATGAGGGCCAGGTGAACGTCGCGCAGTCGACGTCGTTTGCGTATTTGGTATTGCCGCAGATTTTCTTCTACGGCATGTTCTCGCTGTTCATGGCGGTGCTGAATACGAAGGAGCATTTCCGGCCGGGTGCGTGGGCGCCGGTGGCGAACAACGTGGTGTCGATTGCGGTGCTGCTGGGGTACATGATGTTGCCGGGCAGTTTGAATCCCGCGGCGCCGGCGTCGATAGCGAATCCGCATGTGCTGCTGCTGGGCGTCGGCACGACGTTGGGTGTGGCGGTGCAGTGCCTGATTATGCTGCCGGCGCTGCGCAAGCTCGGCATTAACCTGCGGCCGCTGTGGGGTATCGACGACCGCCTCAAGGTGTTCGGCGGGATGGCCCTGGCGATCGTGACCTATGTGGGGATTAGCCAGGTCGGCTACATCGTGACCACGCGTATCGCGTCGATGGCGAGCGACGCCGCCCCGATTATTTACCAGCAGCACTGGATGCTGCTGCAGGTGCCCTACGGCATCATTGGCGTCACCTTGCTGACGGCGATCATGCCGCGCCTGTCCCGCAACGCCGCCGACGGTGACGACGCCGCGGTGGTCCGGGACTTGACGCTGGGCACGAAGCTGACGTTCATCGCCCTGATCCCGATCATTGTCTTTATGACGGCGCTCGGCCCGGACATCGGGCACGCGCTGTTCGCCTACGGCAACTTCGACGGCGGCACGGCCCGCACGCTGGGCCTGACGGTGAGTTTCTCCGCGTTTACGCTGATCCCGTACGCCCTGGTGATGCTGCACCTGCGCGTGTTCTACGCGCGGGAGGAGGCATGGACGCCGACGTTCATTATCGCCGGCATCACGATTACGAAGGTGGTGCTGTCGTACCTAGCGCCGCTGGTTGCGGATTCGACGCAGTCCGTCGTGGTGCTGTTGGGTGCTGCGAACGGCTTCGGTTTCGTCGCCGGCGCGGTGATCGGCGCGCTGTTGCTGCGTCGGAAGTTGGGCACGCTGGAGGCGCGTTCGGTGCTGCACACGTCGCTGTGGGCGGCGGCTTCGGCGCTGGTCGGTATCGCGGTGATGTTCCTGGTGCGCTGGCTCGTGCGTGATGTCGCGGGTATCGACGCCCCGTCCTTCCTCGGCGGGCTCATCGGCCTGCCGTCGCTGGGCTTCCTGCTTGAGGTGATGGTCCTCGGCGTGCTGTTCGTGGTGGCGACGGGCCTGGTGCTGTCGCGCTCTGGTCTGCCGGAGGTGCAGAACCTGGGCCGCGCGCTGGCGCGCATCCCGGGCATGGGTCGCTTTATCCGCCCGGACGAGGACGCCGCGATCGAGGTCGGCGAGGTGGATCTGCGGGATGTGTCGCAGCAGTTCCTGGCCGCCGATACGTTCAATGCGTCGCCGGTGCCGCCGCCGATGTCGGCTGGTGTCGTGCGTGGTCCGCGTTTGGTACCGGGTGCGTCGGTGTCGGATGGCCGTTTCCGCCTCATCCGCGATCACGGCTCCACGACGGGCGCGCAGTTCTGGCAGGCCCGCGAAGTGTCGACGGGCCGCTCCGTGGCGCTGACGTTCGTCGATACGACGGGCATGGCCCCGATGGCTCCGGCGACGCCGCGCCAGGCCGCTATCGACGCCGCGGGTGTGTCGCGTCGCACGCGCAAGCTCGCGATGCTGCGCCACCCGGCGCTGCCGGAGAACATCGAGATCGTGTCGTATCGCACGGGCGCCCTCGTGGTTGCGGACTGGGTGGAGGGCTCCTCGGTCCGCGCCGTCGCCGAGTCGGGCCAGACGTTGCACACGGATGCGGTGGCGAACGCGCTTGCCCCGTTGGCGGGCGCGATCGCCGCGGCGCACGAGGCTGGGGTGCCGCTCGGGTTGGATAACCGCCAGCGCCTGCGCATCGACCGCGAGGGCCACGTGCGCCTCGCGTTCCCGGCCGTCCTGCCGGACGCCTCCGCAGCCGACGACGCCGACGCCTTCGCCTCCGCGCTGCAGCTGCTGACCACCAACGTCGACTCCGATGACCTCGCGGATGTCGCCAGCACCACCCGCGCCCTCGTCGACGCCGACGCCATCGAGTCCCACGACTTCCGCGAGCTCGAGCGCCAACTCACCCGCGACGAAGCCGAGGACGCCCCCGCCGAAGCTATCGATCCCGTCGAGCCGGTCGAGGAGCAGTCTGAGGAGCCGAAGGACCTGCGCGGCGGTTTCGGATCCCGCCGTTACGGCCCGGTCACACTCGCGGTGTTGCTGTCGCTCGCGGTTGGCGCGGTGATCATCATCGCGGCGCTCACCGCGTACCTGGTCGGCTTCCTCTCCGGCGACGACACGAACGCACCCGTCACGGTGGACTCGGTCCAGACCGGGGTAGAGGAGGTCGAGGAGGAGGTCACGGGCCTGCCCGTGTTGCTCACCCCGATGCGCGCGACCATCGAAGGTGCTTCCGCGCCCGAGCTTGTCGACGCCGACCGCTCCACCACCTGGACCGGCTCAGACAACGTGAGCGTCGAGCTCCGACCCGCCAAGGGCGCGACCGCCCGCAAAGGGTTCACCCTGGAGCACGTGATCGTCGATACTCCGTCCAACGGCGACAGCTTCCGGATCTACGGCCTGCCTGCCGGCGCCTCGTGGAACGGCGACGTCGCCGACCTGCCGCTGCTTAAGGAGGGCACGTTCCTCAACGGCGAAAACGGCATCGACGTGGAGGACTCACCGGAACTCACCGGCTTGGTCCTCAACGTTTCCGGCCAGGACATCATCCTCCGGGACGTCACCCTCATCGGGCGCACTAGCCTCCGATGATGTCCACCATGGTGGACAAGAAACGCTTCCTCTTCCGGCGCTGATGCATCACACTGGATGCATCAGCAATGGGAGGGTGCATCATGCGCAGAAAAACGGACCACCAACTCGTCCACGAATACATCGCAGGCGACATCCACGCCTTCAACCTCATCGTCCGGCGCCACGAACGCAACATGCTCGGCGTCGCCCTTCGCTACTCACGCAATGAGTGCGACGCCGAAGACATCGTCCAGGACGCCCTGCTCAAGGCGTCCCGCCACCTGTATGGCTTCCGCTTCGAGTCGAAGGTGTCTACCTGGCTGTACCGGCTAGTCGCCAACGCAAGCTTGGACCACCAGCGCCGACGCAAGGCCGAGTACACCGTGTCCCTCGACGACAACGATGAGCTCTCCCAGGACAAGGATCCCCGCCTGGCCCACGACCCGACCGCTCACCTCGACCGCCTCATCGCCGTCAAGGACGCGCTGCGCGTCGTACCGGAGGCGCACCGGAAGGCTGTCTTCCTCATCGATATCATGGGCATGTCCCTCCAGTCCGCCGCCGACACCTGCGGCGTCCAGCCCGGCACCATGAAGTCCCGCCGCGCCCGGGCACGCGCCATAATGCTCGAGCACATGGAAGGCGCCTGCTAGGCCAAAAGCACACGTCTGGAACAAACAGTAGACTGGCTACGTTTACACCCCTGACAGAGCAAATCTACGAGGAGTTTCCATGACCAACGAGGCCAGCGAACAAACAGAACAGATTCATGACGTGATTATTGTCGGCTCGGGCCCGGCGGGGTACACGGCGGCGCTGTACGCGGCGCGCGGGGAGCTGAACCCGCTGGTGTTTGAGGGTTACGAGTACGGCGGCGAGCTGATGAACACCACTGAGGTGGAGAATTTCCCGGGCTTCAAGGATGGGGTGATGGGCCCGGATCTGATGATGCAGATGCGCGATCAGGCGGAGAAGTTCGGCGCGCGCCTGGAGTCGGAGCTGGTGGACAAGGTTGATCTCAGCGGTGACGTGAAGAAGGTGTTCGTGGGGGATGACGTCTACCAGGCCCGCGCGGTCATTCTCGCTACTGGTGCGGCGCCGCGTCACCTGGGCATTCCGGGTGAGGCTGAGCTGACGGGTCGCGGTGTGTCCACATGCGCGACCTGTGACGGCTTCTTCTTTAAGGATCAGCACATTGCCGTTGTCGGTGGTGGGGATTCGGCGATGGAGGAGGCGACGTTTTTGACCAAGTTTGGGTCGAAGGTTTCCATCATTCACCGATCGGAGAACTTCCGCGCGTCGCAGATTATGTTGGAGCGCGCCCGGGCGAATGAGAAGATTGAGTTTATTACGCATTCGGTGGTCGAAGAGGTCGTCGAAAAGGATGGCAAGGTTGGCGGCCTGAAGGTGCGGAATGTGCAGTCGGGCGAGGAGTCGGTGCTGGACGCGACGGCGTTGTTCGTGGCGATTGGGCATGATCCGCGTTCGGCGTTCCTGGAGGGCCAGGTGGCCACGGACGAGGGTGGCTACGTAGTTGTCGACGCCCCTTCGACCCGCACGAACGTGCCGGGCGTGTTTGCGTGTGGCGATTTGGTGGATAACCACTATCGTCAGGCGATTACGGCGGCTGGTTCGGGGTGCCGGGCGGCGTTGGATGCGCAGCATTTCCTTGCGGCGCTTTAGAATAGAAAGAACTGTGTTCAAGGAGGAACGATGAGTGCACCTGTTGATGTGACGAAGAATACGTTTAAGGCTGAGGTCGTTGAGGCTTCGACGCCGGTGTTGGTGGATTTTTGGGCTGAGTGGTGCGCTCCGTGCCGGAAGTTGTCGCCGACGTTGGATGAGATTGCGTCTGAGCTGGATGGCAAGGTGAAGGTCGCGAAGGTGAATGTGGATGAGGAGCGTGAGCTGGGGATGATGTTCCAGGTCATGTCGATTCCGACTGTGTTGATCTTCAAGGATGGCCAGAAGGTGGATGAGTTTGTGGGGGCGCTCCCGAAGGCGCAGATCGTCCAGAAGGTTGAGTCGTATCTGTAGGCTGTCCGTCGTAGGATGGACTGCATTGTTGGTTTTGTAGAAAGGTGCCCAGTGGGTGACATTCTCCGCGTAGGTGATTCGAGTGCTCGCGTGGCCGAGGCGCGTGCGACGCTTGCGCGTTTGGGCATGTTGGAGGACTTCGATGGGGATATCGAGGACTTCAACTCGCGGCAGTTCACTCCCGACGAGATGCTTTTCGACGCCCCTTTGGCGGAGTCCGTGAAAGCATTTCAGCAGTCGCGGGGAATTATGCCGACTGGCGCTATCGATGACTTGACGTTGCGTGAGCTGCGTGAGGCGTCGTATACGTTGGGGGCGCGTGTGTTGCAGTACCAGCCGAATCAGGAGCTGGTGGGCGACGACGTGGGGCAGTTGCAGACGCAGCTGCATGAGCTGGGCTTTTATTCGGATCGTGTGGATGGGCGGTTTGGTCCGCATACGCACGAGGCCGTGGTGAATTACCAGCTGAACTCGGGCTTGGAAGACGATGGGGTGTGTGGCCCGGATACGTTGCACGCGTTGAGTCTGTTGGGCCGCCGGATTACGGGCGGTTCGGCGCACGCGATTCGCGAGCGTGAGCATGTGCGCGCGGCTGGCCCGCAGTTGGCGGGCAAGCGCGTGGTGATTGATCCGCATCTTGGTGGTGCGGATAAGGGCGCGCTTGTCGACGGCCCCTTTGGCCAGATCACGGAGGAGGAGATCCTGTGGGATTTGGCGCAGCGCGTGGAGGGCCGCATGATTGCGGCTGGTGTGGAGACGATTATTTCGCGCCCGCGTGGTGATAATCCGTCGTGTAAGGAGCGCGCCGATCTGGCGAACGGCTTCGACGCCGACTTGGTGATTTCCCTGCAGTTGGACCGTTATGCCAATGAGAAGGCGAATGGTGTGGCCACGTTCTACTTCGGTTCGGAGAACGGGACGTCGTCGATGACGGGGGAGACGCTGTCGGGCTATATTCAGCGGGAGATTGCGGCGAGGACGTCGCTACGTAACTGCTGGAATCATGCCCGGACGTGGGAGATGCTGCGGATGACGCGGATGCCGTCGGTGGAGATCGTGGCTGGCTATGTCACGAATCCGCACGATGTTGAGGTGGTGACGGATCCGCAGCAGCGTGACGCGATCGCGGAGGCGATTGTGGTGGCGGTGAAGCGCCTGTACTTGCTGGATTCTGATGACCAGCCGACAGGCACCTACTCTTTCCAGGATTTGCTCCGCCAGGAGCACCTGTAGTTAGTCGGTGCCCTGGATGAGGCCCATGATGCGCTCGAAGTCCTGACGGTCGCCGAATTCGACGACGATTTTGCCTTTCCGTTTGCCCATGGTGACGGAGACTTTGGTGTCCCATTCGTCGGCGAGTTGGTCGGCGGCCCGGGTGAGGTATTCGGGCTGGGGGACGGGTTCGCGGCGTTTCTTCTGTGGGACGCCGCCTTCGTTATTCATGAGCGTGACGGCTTCTTCGGTGGCGCGGACGCTTAAGCCCTCGGAGACGATGCGTTCGGCGAGCAGGGTCTGACCGTTGGAGGTCAGGGCGTCGCTGCCGAGCTTGAGGCCGAGCAGCGCACGGGCGTGACCTGCGGAGAGAACACCGGCGGCGACGCGGCGCTGCACCGGCACCGGGAGGCGCAGGAGGCGGATCGCGTTGGTGATCACCGGGCGGGAGCGGCCGAGTTTGTCGGCGAGTTGCTCCTGGGTGACGCCGAACTCTTCGAGAAGTTGCTGGTAGGCGGCGGCTTCTTCGAGTGGGTTGAGTTGGACGCGGTGGATGTTTTCCAGGAGGGCGTCGCGAAGCATGTCCTGGTCGGAGGTTTCGCGGACGATGGCTGGGATGTGCTTCAGGCCGGCTTTGGAGGCGGCGCGCCAGCGGCGCTCGCCCATGATGAGCTCGAAGCCCTCTGGGGTGTCGCGGACGACGATGGGCTGCAGCAGGCCGAACTCGCGGATGGAGTGGACCAGCTCGTTAAGGTCGTCTTCGTCGAAGACCTGGCGGGGCTGCTTCGGGTTCGGGATGATCTGCCCGACCGCGATTTCCTGGTAGCGTGCGCCGACGGGCACGGGTTGCATAACGTTCTCTGGCGTGGCGCCGACGGTTGGCGCGCCCGCGACCTTGGGTCGCTTTCCGCGGGGCGGAAGCTTGTCGCCGCCACCGGAAGCACCGGAAGCTCCCGAAGCCCCGGCGGCGCCGGCTGCGCCGAAGATCACGTCGGAGGCTTTGCCGCCGATGCCGCCGGTTTTGCCGGTTTTGTCGGTCGCGGCCGGTGCCTGCGGGATGAGTGCTGCTAGTCCGCGGCCGAGGCCGCCTTTACGCTCTTGTGCCATGGTTATTCCTCGCCCTCGTCAAGTTGTTGGGCCACCTGGGGGCTGACTCCGATGGGCCCCGTGGTGGCGTGTGGTTGGTAGTCGCCGCGTGTTGCCAGTTCGCGGGCGGCGTCGTAGTAGGCCAGCGCTCCGCTGGAGAGTGGGTCGTAGTCGATGACGGTCTGGCCGTAGCCTGGCGCCTCGGAAACCTTCACGGAGCGCGGGATGACGTTGCGCAGCACCACTTCGCCGAACTGGTTGCGCACTTCGCCGGCGACGTCGGCCGCAAGCCGCGTGCGGGCGTCGTACATGGTGAGCACGATCGCGGAGATGTGCAGGTTGTGGTTGAGGTGCTCGCGGATCATGCTGATGTTGCCGAGCAGCTGGCCGACGCCCTCAAGCGCGTAGTACTCGCACTGGATGGGGATCATGACTTCGTCGACGGCGGTCATGGCGTTGATGGTGAGCAACCCGAGTGATGGTGGGCAGTCGATGAAGACGTAGTCGAAGTTGTGTTCTTCGAGGAAGCCGCGCCGGATGGCGTCGTGCAGCCGGTATTCGCGGCGCACCATGGACACCAGCTCGATTTCGGCGCCGGCGAGGTCGATGGTGGCGGGGATGCAGTAGAGGTTCTCGTTGTTGGCGTGCGCCTGCAGTGCTTCCTCGGGCGTTGCTTCGCCGATGAGGACTTCGTAGCTGGAGGTGGTGCCGGAGGTGTGCTCGGCGCCGAGCGCGGTGGAGGCGTTGCCCTGCGGGTCCAGGTCGATGACGAGGACGCGCATGCCTTGGCGGCTGAGTGCCGACGCCATGTTCACCGATGTCGTCGTCTTGCCGACGCCGCCCTTCTGGTTCGCAACGGTGAACACGCGGGTGTGCGCGGGGCGTTGCAGCGTGGCGTTGTCCATGCTGGTGGTGTTCCTTTCCGCTATTTCCGCACGATTCGGATGAGGGTGGTGGGCTGGTCGAGGACGTCGGCGCCAACCTGGAAAATGTTCGGCGTGATCCCCCCGGCTTTCGCAATCGCCCGCGCGTCGCGTTCTAGTTCTTCTGCAACACTAGCGCCTTTCAGCGCCAACATCGAGCCCCCGTGGCGTACCAGTGGAAGGCTCCAGCCGGCGAGCTTGCCCAGGGGTGCGACGGCGCGAGAGGTGACCACGTCGAACTGCCCGCCGGGCTGTTCCTCGGCGCGGCCGCGGACGACGGTAACGTTGTCCAGTCCCAACTCGTTTTTGACCTCGGCGAGGTACGTGGAGCGCTTCAGCAGCGGCTCGATGAGGGTAAAGGAGACGTCGGGGCGGGCGATGGCCAGTGGGATGCCGGGCAGCCCTGCGCCGGAGCCGATGTCGGCGACGGTGGTGGCGTCGTCAAGTGCTTCGGAGACCACCGCACAGTTGAGGATGTGCCGTTCCCACAGGCGGCTGACTTCTTTGGGGCCGATGAAGCCGCGCTCGGCGGCGGTTGTGGCGAGCGATTCGTGGTAGGCCTCGGCGAGCGGCAGGCGATCGCCAAAGATGGTGGCGGCTGCTGTGGGCTGTTCTGACACGGCTGTGTACTCCTTTGAATTTTTAGTCTGGCATCGACTCTAGTAAAAGTAACGCCCCCAGCAAACACTTGCTGGGGGCTGGGGGCTACCGGTTACTTGCCTTGCTGCTTGCGCTGCTTCTTGCTGCGCTTGTCCACCTTGCGGGCACCGACAACGGGAGCGGAGGCGCGCTTGGCTTCCGCCTTGGCGCGTTCCTCGGCCTCTTCCTCGGCGTCCATCTTGGCAAAGACGATGCGGGTCTGGAAGAAGGTCCACACGTTGTTGGCCAGCATGTAGAACAGCAGGCCGATGTGCCACAGGAAGCCGGACGCGATGATCATGACCGGGAAGACCCAGAGCATCATCTTGTTCATCATCTGCATCTGCTGTTCCATCATGGCGGCGTTGTCACCGGACGGGGAGTTGACCTTGCCGGCGGCGCGGCGTGCGGCCTGACGGTTCATGGACATCCGGGCGTTGAGGTGGGTGAACGTCGCGGAGATCAGCACGAGCGGCAGGCACACCATGATGATGTTGGCGCGGGTGAAGTCCAGGCCGGTGAACGCCGCGAAGGCGTCTTCTGGCATGGACATGTACGCGGAGAGCGGCACACCGAAGAAGTCGGCGTCCAGGAAGGAGCGGACGTCTTCTGGGGAGAACGCGTAGTTGGCCAGGTTGCGGTTCTCTTCAACGCTCAGGCCCAGCTGGTTGGGGCCGGTGCCGGTGCGGTTGAAGGAGCGCAGCACATGGAACAGGCCGATGAACACGGGCATCTGCGCCAGCGGGACGATGCACGAGGCGAGCGGGTTGGTGCCCATCTCCTTGTACAGCTTCTGCGTCTCTTCCGCCATTTTCTGCTGGTCGTTCTTGTACTTTTGGCGGATTTCCTGCATCTTCGGCTGCATTTCCTGCATCTTGCGCATGGACCGCATTTGGTTGACCATGGGCTTGACCAGCAGGGTTCGCAGGGTGAAGGTGAGGAAGACGATGGACAGGATCCATGACAACGCCGAGTCTGGCGAGAGGATGAAGCCGAATACTTTGTGCCAGAACCACAGCACCCAAGAAATCGGCCAGTAGATGAAATTCAGCACTTTGGGGTGTTTCTCCTCGTTGGTTACTTGGTGGTCGTTCCTGTGGACGCGTCCGTACCGCTGCCGGGTACTGGGTCGAACCCGCCGGGGTGCCAGGGCCCACATTTACAGACGCGGGCCACGCTGAGCAGGGTGCCTTTGATGGCACCGTGTCGCGCGACCGCTTCGAGTGCGTAGGCGCTGCACACTGGCATGAAACGACACGTCGCACCCATCTTAAGGGGTGAGAGGTACTTTTGGTAGCAGCGTACGGCCTTCACGAGTGCCCGCGCGGCCGCGGTTGGTGGTGCGGGGATGCGTTGGCCTAGGAAGTTGTAGTACGCCATTTGTCCAGGGCTTTGCGCAGCGCGGCGTCGTAGTCGTGTGCGAGTTGCGCGCTCGTGGCGGTGGCTGAGGCGGGCAGGGCCCTCACCACGACGTCGTGGTGCAGCTCCAGCTTATCGACGCCCCCTCGCAGCACATGCCGCAGTTTCCGAGACACCGCGTGCCTGGTCACCGCGTTACCGACCTGCTTGGACACGATCAGTCCGAAGCGCGGCCCGCCGTGCAGCGCGATGGTGTCGCCGGCCCGGGAGCGGACGTGGACGATTAAAGTGCGAGACCCCGCGCGCACTCCTTTCCTCATGGTCTGCCGGAAGTCGGCAGAGGAGGAGAGTTTGTGCGGGCGGGGTAACACGATGTCGCTGCGCTTCGGGCGTTTATGCCGTCAGGCTTGCGCGGCCCTTCTTGCGGCGCGCGGAAACGATTGCGCGGCCGGCGCGGGTGCGCATGCGGGCACGGAAGCCGTGCTTGCGTGAACGACGGCGGTTGTTTGGCTGGAAAGTCCGCTTAGACACGGTGGACTCCTTATAAGAGGTCACGACGGCCAGCGGGAACCCGCCGCGGTGTGCGACGCATTCCCTCCCGGGGTAGTAGCCGTCCCGGAATTGCAATGTTCAGGTTGAGATTGCCCGGCCGCGGCGCGTTGTGCGCGTTGACCTGCATGCATCACCTTCGCTGACTCGCCCTGGGTGGGCGGCCCGGTGCACTGCGTAGATGGTGCTCTCAAGCACACCGTGGGCATGTTGCTTCGCGCCCGTGGTGTGACAGACTACGCCAGACTACGCGAAAAACCGCTGGTTGTTCAAATCGACACACTGTCTTTTGAGCCGGGTGGGGCGCAGGTCCATTCGTTTACCCCCGTAATTACAAGGGTGTACTTTCGCGCAGGTGGTTGCATATTTTCGAACACCGGGGGCCGCGCTATCACCGGCCTGACGCGCGATTACTTCCCAACACGCGTACGCAATGTTCGAGATTTCCTGTGAATCACATCCGTGAAACGAGTTATCCACAGGGTTGTGGCGTGCGGGCTGTTAGACATTGCAAGCTCACACCGGGTAACAATGATAAAGCACCACAATTACACACGTTCTTTCTCCACATCGCTGTGGATAACTGTGAACAACAGGTTGAGACTTTGCGGCGTAATTTGTAATTACAGCAGGTCACAGCCGGTAAAAGTTCCGTGAAAAGTTATCCACAGGGGAGGGGGAAGGCTGTGAACAACTTACTCACCGAAGTTATCCACAGGTGTGGACAAGTCTGTGGAAGATACTGGTGAGACGCAGGTTTTGGAATTACAAAATCTGTGAAACAGCGGTGGAATGTACGTGAAATTCCACAGTTGTGACGAACGTCACTAAATGACATGTCGGATTAGGAGGAAAGCGGGACGTTGGCAGAGCAAGACATCGAAACGCTATGGCGCACCATCGTCGCTGACCTGCTGGCGCTGTCGGCGCAGCCCAGCTCGCAGGTCCCGTCGCTCACCCCACAAGAGCGCGCCTACCTCCAGCTCGTCCGCCCCGTCATGCTTGTCGACGGCTACGCCATCCTCTCCGCCCCCCACGCCGCCGCAAAAACGGTCGTGGAGCAGTCCCTGGCACCGCACATCACTGCGCTGCTGGCGTCCCACCTGGGCAAACACTGCACGCTCGCCGTCTCGATCCAGGCGCCAGAAGCCCCGGCAGCGCCTTCAGCTCCGCCTGCCCCCGAGGCCGTCGACCCGGCCCACATGACCCCCGGCGAGCAAATCCCAATGGGCCTCGATGAACTCGCCGAGATGCACGCCCGCCAACAGCAACAACACCAGGCGCCGGCGCACCCGACCGTCCCTAAGCGAATCCCCCGCGAAAAGCCTGCCCACGACCCCGAGCGCGAGACCAGCCTGAACCCGAAGTACACCTTTGAGAACTTCGTCATCGGCTCCTCGAACCGCTTCGCCAACGGCGCCGCCGTCGCCGTCGCCGAGAACCCGGCCCGCGCCTACAACCCCCTGTTCATCTGGGGTGGCTCGGGCCTCGGCAAGACGCACCTGCTGCACGCCGCCGGCAACTACGCGCAGGTCCTGCAGCCGAACCTCCGCATCAAGTACGTCTCCTCCGAGGAGTTCACGAACGACTACATCAACTCCGTACGCGACGACCGCCAAGAAAGCTTCAAGCGCCGCTACCGCAACCTCGACATCCTGATGGTCGACGACATCCAGTTCCTCGAGGGCAAGGAAGGTACCCAGGAGGAGTTCTTCCACACCTTCAACGCGCTGCACCAGGCGAATAAGCAGATCATCCTGTCGTCTGACCGCCCGCCGAAGCAGCTCACCACCCTCGAGGACCGCCTCCGCACCCGCTTCGAAGGCGGCCTCATCACCGACGTCCAGCCACCAGACCTGGAGACCCGCATCGCCATCTTGATGAAGAAGGCGGCCGCCGACGGCACGCAGGTCGACCACCAGGTGCTCGAGCTCATCGCCTCACAATTCGAGTCGTCGATCCGCGAGCTCGAGGGCGCCCTCATCAGGGTCTCGGCCTACTCTTCCCTTATCGACGAGCCCATCACCCTCGACGTCGCCCAAGTCGCCCTTCGCGACATCCTCCCCGACGAAGGCGACATCAACATCAACGCCTCCACCATCAAGGAGTACGCCGCCGAATACTTCAACGTCACGATGGACCAGCTCATCGGCGCAGGTAAAACCCGCCAGGTGGCGCACGCCCGCCAGATCGCGATGTACCTGTGCCGCGAACTCACCGAACTCTCCCTCCCCAAGATCGGCGACGAGTTCGGCGGCAAGGACCACACCACCGTGATGTACGCGGACCGCAAGATCCGCAAGGAGATGACGGAGAACCGCGGCACCTACGACGAAATCCAGGAACTGACCCAAATCATCAAGGCCCGCGCCCGCACCCTGCGCTAACTTTCGTCGCTCTCGGCGTCGCCCGCACCAAATTCCCTCACGCACCCCCAGCGACCTGGGGAAACACAAGCCCGACTCCCCAAATCCCGGAATTTGGTGCCCCACCTGGTCTCTCAGTGCCAAAAGACGCACCCACTTTTGCCTAGCCCTTTTTCTGCCAGACACTTTGAACACCTAGTCCATATCAGATTGCGACATTTGGCACTCCCACCTCCCGCACCCTAAAAATCCATCCACAGACTTATCCACACCTGTGTAATTACACCGCTGTAATTCACATTTAGGGGCAAAACACCTAAGTGACCCCCACCACAAAGAGACCCACATCACACACCACAGGCCTTGTGGATAACGTGTGAATCCCCAGTGGACAACCCTTCCTGAGTTGTGCACAGATCAAATGACAGAAAATCTATCCACAAGCGCCCGGAGTTATCCACATTTCTTCCACAGGCAATTGCACACCCTGTTTTCGCGTTCCGACCACGGCGAATTCGTGTAATTCCACAGATTGCACAGGACTTATTGTTGTTCCCAAGGTTTTTACTTGTAATTCCTAGAGTAGAAAGGGGAGCTGTGCAGAACGGCGCACAAACGACCGACGCCCCAAAAAGCCATGAGCCAGGCGTGTGAAAACTCGAATGACAAAAAGCGTGTCCCCGCCTAAAGTGAGTACGTAATTACAAGAATCTCTACGTACTGCAAGGAGCCCGTGTCACTATGGCGGACATCCAAGACAACTTGAATTCCAACGTTTCCTTCCGCGTGCACAAGGAGGACCTGTCGGACGCGGTGGCGTGGGTTGCTCGGATGTTGCCTACGAAGAACACGCAGCCGATTCTTCGCGCGGTGTTGATTACGGCGTCGGATGAGGGTTTGGAGTTCGCGGGCTTCGATTATGAGGTGTCGTCGAGGGTGCGGATTGCGGCGGAGGTCGCTACGCCGGGTCGCGTTGCGGTGGCGGGCAAGTTGTTGTCTGACATTGTTGCGAATATGCCGAATCAGCCGGTTGAGGTTTCTACGAGTGACACAAAGTTGCTTCTCGACGGCGGCTCTGCCCACTTCGAGCTGCCTTTGATGCCGTTGGACGATTATCCGCAGTTGCCGCAGTTGCCTGAGGTGACTGGCACGATCGGTTCGGAGGACCTCAGTGGCGCGGTGATGCAGGTGGCTGCCGCGGCGGGTAAGGATGACACGTTGCCGATGCTGACTGGTATCCACATTGAGGTGGAGGGTTCGACGTTGCACTTGACGGCGACGGACCGTTTCCGGTTGGCGTTGCGTTCGTTGGAGTGGTCGCCTGCTGGTGAGGGGGTGCAGGCGAAGCTGCTGGTGCCGGCGAAGACGTTGTTGGATAACGCGCGGACGTTGGATACGCAGTTGGAGGAGCCGGTGCAGATTGCCGTTGGTGGCGTCGATAATGTGGGCGCGGACGGCTTGTTTGGTTTGCATGCGGGCAATCGTGAGACGACGACGCGTATGTTGGATGCGGATTTCCCGAATGTGCAGCCGTTGTTGCCGAAGGCGCATACGTCGATGGCGTCGGTGGAGGTGGCTCCGTTGTTGGAGGCGATTCGCCGTGTGTCGTTGGTGGCGGATCGGAATGCGCAGTTGAGGTTGCATTTTTCGGAGGGTCAGGTGACGTTGTTTGCGTCGGGGGCTGATTCGGGTGAGGCGTCGGAGTCGATTCCTGCGCAGTTTGTGGGGGAGGATGAGCTGCTGATTGCGTTTAATGCTGGTTATTTGCGTGATGGTTTGTCGGTGATTGGGACGGATCGTGCGGTGTTTGGGTTTACGGAGTCGTCGCGTCCGGCGATTATGATTCCGGAGCCGGAGTCGTTGCCGGAGAAGGGCGATGATGGGTTGTTCCCGACGCCGGAGACGAATTTCACGTATCTGTTGATGCCGGTTCGCCTGCCGGGCTAGTTTGCCACGATGTACGTTTCGGAGCTTGACCTGCGTGATTTCCGTTCGTGGCGGGAGTTGCATGTGGATTTGGAGCCGGGCGTCACGGTGTTTTCGGGCCGCAATGGGCACGGGAAGACGAACATTGTGGAGGCGGTGCGGTACACGTCGATGCTCGGGAGTCACCGGGTGGCCACGGACGCTCCGCTGATCCATTCGGGGGCGAGTGATGCGCGTGTGTCGGCGACGACGGTGAATGAGGGGCGCGCGCTGACCACCCATGTGCTGATTAAGGCGAGTGGGGCGAATCAGGCGCAGATTAATAGGACGCGGTTGAAGTCGGCGCGTGAGCTGCTGGGTGTGCTGCGGACGGTGATGTTTTCGCCGGAGGATTTGCGGTTGGTGAATGGGGAGCCGGGGGATCGTCGCCGGTTTTTGGATGCGTTGGCGGCGGTGCGTACGCCGCGTCATGGTGGGGTGAAGGCGGATTATGACAAGGTGTTGCGCCAGCGTAATGCGTTGTTGCGTTCGCAGAATATGGCGTTGCGCCGCGGTTATGGGGATGCGGCGGGAGCGGGTGCGTTGAGTACGTTGGATGCGTGGGATGCGCAGTTGGCGCGGTATGGGGCGCAGCTGCTGGCGGGCAGGCTTTTGCTTGTCGACGCCCTCTCCGACCCCATCACGGAGTCCTATGCGTCGGTGGCGCCGGAGTCGCGGGCGGCGTCGGTGGAGTATACGTCGACGTTGGATCGGGCGGTGTTGGAGTTGACGGGGGAGGCGTCGCGGGATCCGCAGGTGTTGGAGGCGGCGATGTTGTCGGAGTTGGGGAGGCGTCGAAAAGAGGAGATTGAGCGTGGCTCAACGCTGGTTGGTCCGCACCGGGATGATTTGGTGTTGATGTTGGGTCAGCAGCCGGCGAAGGGGTATGCGTCGCATGGGGAGACGTGGTCCTTTGCGCTGAGTTTGCACTTGGCGGAGTACCGCTTGTTGGCTGGTGAGGGCACGGATCCGGTGCTGATTCTGGATGATGTGTTTGCGGAGTTGGACGCGAAGCGCCGTGAGCGGTTGGTGCACGTGGCGGAGTCGGCGGAGCAGGTGTTGATTACGGCGGCGGTCGGGGATGACTTGCCGGGCAACCTTGATGGGGCGGTGACGGCGCGGTATCACGTGCGGATGGAGGAGGGGGTGTCGCACATTGAGCGAGCGTGACTTGGTGGGCACTACCTTTGACCAGTTGCGGCGCACGGCGAAGCGGCGCGGCGGGAGGTTGCCGGATTTGTCGAAGCAGGGAACGAGCGTGGTGCCGCGCCGCAGCCAGGGCAAGGGCCGTCCGGTGAAGGATATTACGGTGCCGGGGCTGCACTTTGAGCAGGAGGAGCGCAGGCCGTGGTTGGAGCGGGGTCGGCCGACGGGCAAGGATGGTCGGGCGTTGCCGCGCAGTTATAAGGTGAAGTCGTTTTCGTCGCTGTTGGGGAAGGAGATCCGGAAGCGCGATTGGACGGAGAACATGGCGTATGGCTGGGTGATGGGCAATTGGGAGGGCCTGGTCGGCGCGAAGATCGCGGAGCATACGAAGGTGGAGATGATTAAGGACGGCGAGGTCTTCATCACCTGCACGACGACGGCGTGGGCGACGCAGCTGAAGTACATGCAGTCGACGGTGCTGCGTGCGATTGCGGAGAAGGTGGGCCCGGATGTGATCCGGAAGCTGCATATTTATGGGCCGCGGGTGAAGAGTTGGCGCTATGGTCCGCTGCACGTGAAGGGGCGGGGGCCGAGGGACACGTACGGGTAGTCGTGGGGTTTGGTGTCCTGTTTTACGTGTAAGATAGGACGGGTTAATGACATTTTTCAGGAGGAGCGTCTTTTCCAGTGGCTGATCAACAACCTCATTATGACGCGTCGTCGATTACTATCCTCGAGGGCCTTGAGGCCGTCCGGAAGCGCCCAGGTATGTACATTGGGTCGACCGGCGAGCGTGGCCTGCACCACTTGGTGTGGGAGGTCGTGGATAACTCGGTCGATGAGGCGATGGCGGGCTATGCCGATCGCGTCGATGTGACTCTGCTCGCGGATGGCGGCGTAGAGGTCGTCGATAATGGTCGTGGTATTCCGGTGGAGATGCACCCGTCTGGTGCGCCGACGGTGCAGGTCGTGATGACGCAGCTGCACGCGGGCGGTAAGTTCGACTCGGAGTCGTACGCGGTGTCGGGTGGCTTGCACGGTGTGGGTATTTCCGTGGTGAACGCGCTGTCCACGCGCGTGGAGGCGGACATTAAGCGCGATGGCAAGCACTGGTACCAGCGGTTTGTGAACGCGCAGCCGGAGCCTCTGGAGGAGGGCGGCAATGCCCGCGGCACGGGTACGGCGATTCGTTTTTGGCCGGACCCGGAGATTTTTGAGACCACGGAGTTCAAGTGGGACACGATTGCGCGTCGTCTGCAGGAGATGGCGTTCCTGAACAAGGGCCTGACCATCACGCTGAAGGACGAGCGCGTCTCCGAGGAGGAGCTTGAGCTCGAGGCGATCGCGGAGGAGGGTGAGACGGCCGCTGCGGTTGGCTCGGACTCGTTTGACGACGCCACCGAGGGTGACACATCTGCTGCCCCGAAGAAGCGCGAGAAGAAGGTCACGTACCACTACCCGGACGGTTTGATTGATTACGTCAACTACCTGAATAAGTCGAAGACGGCGATCCACCCGACGATCGTGGGCTTTGACCAGAAGGGTGACGGCCTTGAGGCTGAGGTGGCGATGCAGTGGAACAGCTCCTTCAAGGAGTCTGTGCATACGTTCGCGAACACCATTAATACGCATGAGGGCGGTACGCACGAGGAGGGTTTCCGTGCGGCGTTGACCACCCTGATGAACCGTTACGCGCGTGACCATAAGCTGCTGAAGGACAAGGAGCCGAACCTCACTGGTGATGACTGCCGTGAGGGACTCGCGGCCGTGGTGTCTGTCCGCGTGGCGGACCCGCAGTTTGAGGGCCAGACGAAGACGAAGCTCGGCAATACCGAGGTGAAGGGCTTCGTGCAGCGCGCCGTGAATGAGAATCTGTCGGATTGGTTTGATGCCAACCCGGCGGAGGCGAAGGCCATTATTTCGAAGGCTGTGTCGTCGTCGCAGGCGCGTCAGGCGGCGCGCAAGGCGCGTGACTTGGTGCGTCGCAAGTCGGCGACGGACTTGGGTGGCCTGCCGGGTAAGTTGGCGGATTGCCGTTCGAAGGACCCGAAGCTGTCCGAGCTGTTCATTGTTGAGGGTGACTCAGCAGGTGGTTCGGCGAAGCAGGGCCGCGACTCGATGTACCAGGCGATTCTCCCGCTGCGCGGCAAGATCCTGAACGTGGAGAAGGCCCGCATGGACCGCGTGTTGAAGAACGCGGAGGTCCAGGCGATCATTACCGCGCTGGGTACTGGTATTCATGAAGAGTTCGATATTTCGAAGCTGCGCTACCACAAGATTGTGCTGATGGCGGATGCTGACGTCGACGGCCAGCACATCGCAACGCTGCTGCTTACCCTGCTGTTCCGTTTCATGCCGGAGCTCATTGAGGAGGGCCACGTCTACCTGGCGAACCCGCCGCTGTACAAGCTGAAGTGGGCGAAGGGCGAGCCTGGCTACGCCTTCTCCGACGCGGAGCGCGACCAGCTGCTCGCGGAGGGCCTGGAGGCCGGCCGCAAGATCAACACGGATGACGGCATCCAGCGCTACAAGGGTCTGGGTGAGATGAACCCGAGCGAGCTGTGGGAGACCACGCTTGACCGGGATCACCGTATTCTGCGTCGTGTTGATGTGGAGGACGCCCAGCGCGCTGACGAGCTGTTCAGCATCCTGATGGGCGATGATGTGGCGGCTCGCCGCTCCTTCATCACCCGCAAGGCGAAGGACGTCCGCTTCCTGGACGTCTAGCCTTCCATCTGCTTTTCGACGACCTCTCCGATCCGCGGCAACGCAGGCCCCACGATCTTGGCGGCCTTGCTGCGGAAGGTGGCGTAGATCTTCTGTACGCCGGCTGGCATGGAGTCGCGGAGGTTGTCGCCGAGTGAGACGAGTTCTGTGACCACGTCGTCTTCGTGTTGTGCGAGGTATTCGCCGAAGGCGGCGTGGTCGCTGTTTTTGTAGTCTTCCCAGCGGGGGTTGAGCTGCTCGAGCAGTTGGGGGAGTACGGTGTTGATGCCCTTGTGCAGGATCCGGGCGTCGACTTTCTTTACGCCCGCGATTGCGGAGCGCAGTGCCATGCCGGTGAGTCCGCTTTGGTCTGCGACGGTCTGGTCGACCACTCCGGCGAGCGCGTCGACGATTCCTGGGCGGCGCCCATTGTGCAGCAGTGCGTTGAGTCCTTGTGGTGTTTCCATGCCGTTGATTGTATGACAAATGCGACCTGCCCCCTGGCAGGTCGCATTGTTACGTTGAGCGTTGCGGCTCTTCCGCCACAGCAGTCACACAGGACACTGTAACCACAACAGGAACAAACTTATCATGAGTCACAGCGGTTACATACTTGGGGTGGGGTTTAGACCTTGGGCAGCATCTTCTGCAGCTCGTTGAGGTCGATCTTGGAGAAGTCGAAAATGCGGTTACCCTGGGAGGATCCCATCACGCCCGAGAGTCCTGCCTGGCGCGCGAGGTCATCGACGGCTGCGCGCAGTGGGGGGACGGCGTCGACAATGACTTGGCCAACCAGCAGGGTGAGCAGCGCCGCGATGGTCAGCGAGACCGGCGCTGAGCCCGTGTACGCGCTGCCGAGCGGTGGCTGCTTCGGAGGGGTGACGGTCGGCGTGATCACCGGCGTCGGTTTGGAGGATCCGGATGACCCCGATGGAGCGGTGGTGGCTTGCGGCGCGACGATCAGCGACGCCGCGACCCCGCCGGCGAGGACGATAGCACTCATTTTCTTCATAGTGCTTAGAATATCGTCCCCGCGCGAACGGTGTTAGCGAAGCAGTGAGTTGATGTCGACGTACTGCAGCACGTAGTTCGCCGCGCCGGCCAGCAGGCCGAGCAGCGCGAGCACACCAACCACGATGCCGATGGTCGCGCCCGTGCTCGAGCCTTCCTCCTTCGAGGAGGAGCTGCTGGAGTTGTCGCTGCTCGATCCGGTGTCACCACCCTTATCGACGTCCCCTCCGCCCGCAACGGTCGCCTTCAGCTTGTAGTCCTTCGTCGACCAGTCCGGGAACGTCGCGGTGACGGTGTAGTCGATGGAGGCACCAGGCTTCGCGTCCGCCGGAGGCGTGATCGTGACCTCACCTGTGTTCGGGTCGGTGGCGAACTTCCAGCCGTCGTACGTACCGTTCGGGCCCGTGAACTTGGTGCCTGCAGGAGCGTTGCCGCTTGGGCGCTGCACGATCGTGCCGCCAGCGTTCACCTTCGGGTTTTCAAAGTCGACGTCCGACTTGTCCGCCTGGGACTCCTTCGGCTTTGCTGGCGTCGTCGTGTTCGTTGGTGCGGTGCCGGTCGGTGCGGTGCTCGTTGGCTGCTCGCTGGTGGACGGCGCCGTGGTGGTGCGCTCCACGTAGACGGTGACTTCGTGAATCTGCCTCGACTTGTCTGGGAAGACCACGGTGACAGGGAAGCTCACAGTGGTACCAACCGTCGCGTTTGCTGGTGCAGTAATTCGAATCTCACCAGTCTGGCTGTTCGTGGTGGCGGACCATCCTTGCTGCGACCCGCTCGGCCCGTTGAACTTCGTGCCGGCCGGGAATTCGCCCTTCGGCTTCAGCGTCACGGACTCGCCCGCGTGCACCGGCGTGCGCGCGTACTCAATCTTGGTCGTCTCATTCTGCGGCCTCGAAGGCTTCGTCGAGGTCGTTGGAGTCGTCTCACTTGTCGACGCCTCTTCGGTTGTCCGCGGGGCGGACGTGGTGGGCTCCTCGCTCGTTGGTTCGGTTGTCCGCGGGGCGGACGGTTCCGCTGCGGAAGTGGTCGCCTTGGTGGTGCTCGGCTCGCTCGTCGGTTCCGTCGAAGGCTGCTCGCTTGTCCGCGGGGCGGAAGTCGTTGGCTCTTCGCTCGTCGGTTCGGTTGTCCGCGGCGCGGACGTGGTGGGCTCCTCGCTTGTCGGTTCGGTTGTCCGCGGGGCGGACGGTTCCGCTGCGGAAGTGGTCGCCTTGGTGGTGCTCGGCTCGGTCGAAGGCTCGGTCGAAGGTTTGGTCTCCGACGTCTTCGGCGTAGTCGTCTCCTTTGCCTTCACGGTGACGTGGAATTTCGTCTCCTGCTTGGAGCCGTCGCGGAAGTAGATCTCGAGGGGAACCGTGAAGTCGAAGTCACGGGCGTGGCTTGGTACTTCAACGGAGACAGCGCCGTCCTTGTCGGTATTGACCTTCACGCCGTTGACGCTCTGGTTCTTCGGGCCGTTGACGGTGGCACCGGTAGGGAGTGCTTCGGTTGGTTTGAACACGCGGTTCTCACCGGCCTTGACGGTCACGTCCTTGTAGGTGACCTTGAACTTGTCGGACTCGGGGTTAGTTGGTGCCTCGAAGAGGACGACCGCGTTGGTGACGGTGCGGGAACCGTCGGGGAACTCGACGCGGACAGGCACGTTAATCTGGGTGCCTGCGCGGGTGCCCTCTGGGGCGTTGACGGTCACCACACCGGTCACAGGCGCGATGCCGATCTCCCAACCCGTTGGTGGCGTCGCGTTCATGGCGAACTTGGTGCCCTCCGGCACATCCTTGAGCGCGGGGGTGATGGTGGCGGTCTCATCGGCTGGGGATTTCTCCACCGGGTAGTCGACGCTAGCCTTGCTGGACTGCCACACGGGGTCCTTGGTCACCTCGACCTTGGCCTGTACGAAGTCTTGGGATTCGTCGGAGTAGGTGACGATGACGGGCACATTCGCGACGGCACCGGCAGCGAGCGGCTGCTTTGGTTTCGCGGTGATGGTGCCGGTGGTGGCGTCGATAGACAGGTCCCACAGCTTGGACTCGCCGAGGATCTTGAACTTGGTGCCTTCGGGCAGCTTAGCGGTCTGCTTGAGAGTGGCGGTTTCGTTGCCTGCGATCTGTGCTGTGGTGTACTCCGGTGTGTGCTTCGCGGCGAGGCGGTCGGATGGCGGGGTGGTGTTGCCGTGCTGGTCGGCGACGGTGACTTTGGCGTGCTTGACGTCGGAGGAGCCGTCGGGGAACTCTGCGCGAACTGGGATGGAGAGCCAGGAGCCGTAGCCGATGTCGCCGGCCTTGACCGTGACGGCGCCGGTGGCCTCGTCGACGCTTACTTCCCACTTCTCAATCTTGTCACTGTTGAGGTAGAACTTCGTGCCCTGCGGGAACGTGCCCGTGGGGGTAACGGTGACACTCTGCTTCGGCTGGACCAGCGAGTCCTTGTACTCGATGGTGGAGGTGTGGGCGTTGTTGTTTCCGCCAGGAACGACGGTCACTTCGGCGTCGTAGGTGGCCGTGGTCTTGTCGGCGAAGAGAACCAAGACACGGTAGCGCAGTCCCTGGCCGGGGCGCAGCTTCGGTGCGGCCTCGATGGTAACGGCACCCGTCTTTTCGTCGGTGGTCAGCTTCCAGCCGTCGATGCTGGTCGGGCCGACGGCCTTGGCGCCCTCTGGGAGAGGGACGCTCGGTTCGACGGTGATGGTGTCGCCTGCGGTGATTTCGGCGTCGCGCCATTCGCGCGCCTCCTGAGACTGAGACGCCGCAGATGCCGAATCAGACGCAGCAGCAGTCTCCTCCGCACGCAGTTGTGGTGCGGCCAGGCCGGCGCCGATCAGTGCTGCGGTGGTTGCCAGTACAGCGGTGTACTTTGTAGCGTTCATTGTTCCTCCACCAAGTGTTTTCTAATGGTCCGTGTAAATAGTTGCCAGTGTAGGAGAAAGTGCGCAATTACGCTTCCTCGACCCACCGCAAATAGGTGGTGCCGGCGACGTCAGCGAAGGCGTCGTTGGCTCCGGTCAGGGGGCGCAGGGCCCGGATCGTGTCGGCGAGGCCGCGAGCGGCGGCGTGTGCGGTGTCGTAGACGGGCACGCCGTGGAGGTGGGCGCCGGGGACGGCGGCGCAGGCGCAGAGTGCGGCGAAGGAACGTATTCGCACCTTATATATATGCGCGCATTCGTCGGCGATGGCCAGCAGCTGCTCGCTGCTCAGGCTACGCATCGCGGGCCTGTCGGATGCGGCGTTCGGTGTGGGCGTATTCCTGCAGGGTGGTGCGGGCGAGGTTGGTAATGGTGGCGTCGTCAAGAAGGCGGGAGGCGGCGGTGACGATGGCGCGGCGGGCGGCCTCTTGTTTGGAGCAGCCCCACGCGGAGGCGAGCATGATGAGCGCTGTGTTTTCGTCTGTGCTGAGTCGTAGCGTCATAGCCATGCCGCGATGGTATCAGAGTGATACCACGGCGCAGGGGTGATTCGGTGCACAAGGCGCTAGAATCGGTAGGAACCAATGTTTGACGAAAGGTGAGCAATGAGTGATGACACTCTAGGTGGCGGCGGCTCCGACGCCATCCAGCCCATTGACATCAACGAGGAGATGCAGACGAGCTACATCGATTACGCGATGAGCGTGATCGTCGGCCGTGCGCTCCCGGATGTTCGCGATGGCATGAAGCCGGTGCACCGCCGCATCATTTACGCGATGTACGACCACGGGTACCGCCCCGAGCGTTCGTACGTGAAGAGTGCCAAGCCTGTCGCTGACACGATGGGTAACTTCCACCCGCACGGTGACATCGCCATTTACGACACGCTGGTGCGCATGGCTCAGCCTTGGGCGATGCGCTACCCGCTGGTGGACGGCCAGGGTAACTTCGGTTCCCCGGGTAACGACGGCCCAGCGGCCATGCGTTACACCGAGTGCAAGATGACGCCGCTGGCGATGGAGATGGTCCGCGACATCCGCGAGGACGCCGTGGAGTTCTCCCCGAACTACGACGGCAAGACCCGCGAGCCGGACGTGCTGCCGTCACGCGTGCCGAACCTGCTGATGAACGGCTCGAACGGTATCGCCGTCGGTATGGCCACCAATATCCCGCCGCACAACTTGAACGAGTTGGCGGAGGCTATCTACTGGATGCTCGACAACTACGACGCGGATGAGCAGGCGGCGCTCGACGCGGTGATGGAGCGAGTGAAGGGCCCGGACTTTCCGACGGCCGGCCTCATCGTCGGCGATCAGGGCATCAAGGACGCCTACACCACGGGCCGCGGTTCGATCCGCATGCGTGGTGTGACCGAGATCGAGGAGATCGGCAACCGCCAGGTCATCACGATTACGGAGCTGCCGTACCAGGTCAACCCGGATAACTTCATCCACAACATCGCGGAGCAGGTTACCGCGGGCAAGATGGTGGGCATCTCCAAGATTGAGGACGAGTCCTCCGACCGCGTGGGCATGCGCATCGTGGTCACGCTGAAGCGCGACGCGGTTCCTCGGGTGGTGCTCAATAACCTGTACAAGCACTCGCAGCTGGAGACGAACTTCTCCGCGAACATGCTCTCCATCGTCGACGGCGTGCCGCGCACGCTGCGCCTCGACCAGATGCTGCGCTACTACGTCAAGCACCAGATCGACGTTATCGTTCGCCGCACCAAGTTCCGCCTGGATGAGGCCGAGAAGCGCGCCCACATCCTGCGTGGCCTGGTCAAGGCCCTCGATGCGTTGGACGAGGTCATCGCCCTGATCCGTCGCTCGCCAACGGTTGACGACGCCCGCCAGGGCCTGATCAAGCTTCTCGACGTCGACGAGATCCAAGCCAACGAAATCCTGGCAATGCAGCTGCGCCGCCTGGCAGCGCTGGAGCGCCAGAAGATCATCGACGACCTGGCCGAGATCGAGCGCAAGATCGCCGACTACAAGGACATCTTGGCCCGCCCGGAGCGCCAGCGGGAGATCGTTGGCAACGAGCTGCGTGAGATCGTCGAAAAGTATGGCGACGAGCGCCGCACCCAGATCGTGGCCGCAACCGGCGATGTGACCGAGGAAGACCTCATCGCGCGCGAGAACGTCGTGGTCACCATCACCTCCACCGGATACGCGAAGCGTACGAAGGTGGATGCGTACAAGTCTCAGAAGCGTGGCGGCAAGGGTGTCCGCGGGGCGGAACTGAAGCAGGACGACGTGGTGAAGCACTTCTTCATCTGCTCCACCCACGACTGGATCTTGTTCTTCACCAACTTCGGCCGCGTGTACCGCCTCAAGGCTTACGAGCTGCCGGAGGCGGGCCGCACCGCTCGCGGCCAGCATGTGGCGAACCTGCTGGAGTTCCAGCCTGAGGAGCGCATCGCGCAGGTCATCCAGATCCAGTCCTACGAGGACGCCCCGTACCTGGTCCTGGCCACCCGCGATGGTCGCGTGAAGAAGTCCCGCCTGACCGACTACGAGTCGGCGCGTTCCGCAGGCCTCATCGCGATCAACCTCAACGAGGGCGACGCCCTGATCGGCGCCGCACTGGCAGGCGAGGAAGACGACCTGCTGCTCGTCTCTGAGCAGGGCCAGGCCATCCGCTTCACCGCTGACGACGACCAGCTGCGCCCAATGGGCCGCGCGACCGCCGGCGTGAAGGGCATGCGCTTCCGCGGCGACGACAAGCTGCTCGCAATGACCGTGGTCCAGGACGGCGAGTTCCTGCTCGTCGCCACCGCTGGCGGCTACGGCAAGCGCACCGCGATCGAGGAGTACAACACCCAGGGCCGCGGCGGCATGGGCGTCATGACCTTCAAGTACACCCCGAAGCGCGGCAAGCTGATCGGCGCCCTGGCGGTCGATGAGGAAGACCAGATCTTCGCCATCACCTCCGCCGGCGGCGTAATCCGCACCGAGGTCAACCAGATCCGTCCGTCCTCCCGCGCCACGATGGGCGTCCGCCTCGTCGACCTCGCGGATGACGTTGAGCTGCTGGCCATCGACAAGAACGTCGAGGAGCAGGGCGAAGAGGAGGCAACCGCGGTTGCCAAGGGCGAGAAGACGATTGAGGAAGCCAAGGAGCAGACCGCCTCGTCCATCTCCGCCTCGCCGAAGGATGGGGAGTAAATCATGGCCGCCCGCAAGATAGTGGTGCGGCGCGTGGGTGTCGCCTCCGTGTTTAAGGTGGCGACAATCCTCGCCCTCGTCGGCTTCGTCGCCTGGATGCTGGGCGCGGCCATCGTCTACTACGGCCTCGCGCAGACGGGGGTCATTGACTCCTTGAACTCGCTGGTCAGTGGCGTCGGCGGCGACCAAGTTATCGACGCCACCCTGGTCATGTCCGCGGCCGGCCTCTTCGGGCTCATCGGCGTGGTGTTCATCGCGGTGATGGCCCCGCTGACGGCGTTGCTCTACAACGCCATCGCGGACCTGGTCGGCGGCGTCACCCTGGTGATGTCCAACAGAGCGCGATAGCCGTGAGATACCTACCGCTATAACCACTATAAAAACACCGCTTGTACTGGCGATTTGTCAAAGGTTATAGTGGTAGGTAATCTTACTTCTCGTTCCCAGGGCCTATAGCTCAGTCGGTTAGAGCGCATCGCTGATAACGATGAGGTCGCAAGTTCGATTCTTGCTAGGCCCACAGGAACAAAAGGGGCATTAGCTCAGTTGGTAGAGCACCTGCTTTGCAAGCAGGATGTCAGGAGTTCGATTCTCCTATGCTCCACAGGTTCACCCTGGTCTCCGGTTCGGAGACCAGGGTTTTTTCGTGTGGGAAGGCCGCACCCCCTGTTTGGTGGCAGTGGTGTTTTAAGTGTGATAGATCACTTTTTTGTTGCGTGCGTTGCCAGCTTTTGTGAAGGTGCTGGTCAGGGGGATTTTATTGTGGGTTTGGTGGGGGTTTTGTGGGGGTTTGTGTGGTTTTGTGGTGGTGGGGGCGTTGTGGACTACTTTCAGGGAGATTTTTGTGATTGAATAAATGTCTGTCAGTTTGTGGATCCGTGTTCAGATGGTCTTCAGGCTGCTTCGAAT
>NZ_JAEUWV010000014.1:0-58902 GCF_024102595.1 Corynebacterium lipophilum | reverse complement strand
CCAGCACAACACCCCACAACCCACCCATCCCGGCCCCCAAAAAGCACACATTTTGTCACTTAAGTCGACACGCCGAGAAAAGCACACATTTTGTCGCTTAACCCCCCATTTTGGAATGGCGCGTTTTGGGTTAATAACCAAAATGGCACCCCTTTTGGAGTGCCATTTTGGTGCGTAGAGAGTTTTGCAAATCGTGGGTGGTGAGATATGCAAAACCCTCACGGAAAATTGTGTCCCCGACAGGATTCGAACCTGCGACCTTCGGTACCGGAAACCGATGCTCTCATCCGCTGAGCTACGGAGACGCATTGCTTGTGAGCAAGCAATGACGCAATCTTAGCACCAGATATGCCTGGCACATAACTGGCCTAAGACTGCGGAAAGTAGCAGCTACTGGGCCTCCCAGTAGCCCGGTGCATCCGTGCGATCGGCCTTGCCGGTGCGCAGGTAGTTGATCACGGTGGCGTCGACAACTTTATTGCCGGTGCCGAAGTGCGCATGGCCTGGGCCGTGAATCGTGACTACCTGGGTCCCCATCCTGCGGGCGAGTTGTCCGTGGCCTGGGTACGGCGTTTGTGGATCGCGGGTGGCGGATAGCTGCAATGGGCGTGTCTTTAACGCAGCCCCGTTCAGTGGCGCCATTCCGGTGACTGTGCCGGCGCCGTTGCAGTACCACCCCGAGCCTCGTGATGCGTTGAATACCGTGAACGGGTCTCCTGTGATCTGTGACCAAGCAAACGAGGGGAGTAGCGTCGGGTCGCCGGGTACGACGTTCTCATTGCACCACTGAGCAGCCTGTAGCTGCTCAACCGCCATCATCTGATCCACCGCTTGCTGAACCTCCTCTTTAGAAGGCTGCTTCGATTCTTCGGCGGTGAGGGTGCCGTTTGTGGACCTTGCCAGGTAGTCCCACATCTTTGGGGTCGGGAGCATGGCGCGGGTCTCCTGCAGTAGCGGGGACTTGGCTTGTATAGCACCTGGATTCAGCATGCGACTGATGACGCCTTCACCTTCGACGCGGGTTTTCCCGACTGCCGTCATGGCGTCCGCGCCAGCCTGTCCAGTGAACTCGAGGCCCGCGGGGAGGTCACCGACCCGGGCCGGAGGGGGCGTGACAGTCGGATTGGTGCCGGCTTGTGCGCTCACCTTGCGTGACCAGTACTGGTACGCTTTCAACGGTGTATTCCCCATGTGATATTTCGTGTCGTTGAGTGCTACCCACGCGAAGTATTCGTTGAGCGCTTTCTCGTATGCTGCCTGTTGGTCGGCGGCGATGCCGTTCCAGGAGCGGGTGGGGTCCATGGCGGAGTCAAGCACTACTTTGTCGGTGTGCTGTGGAAACAGTGTTGCGTACACGGAGCCAAGATAGGTGCCGTAGGAGACGCCGAGGATAGAAACCTGCTGGTAGCCCAGGGCGCGTCGAACTTCTTCCCAGTCGCGTGCGGTGTTCTCCGTGGTGATGGTTTCGGGGTAGCCGGGCTTGTCACCCTGGCAAGCCGAGCGGTTGAAACCTCCCGCGTTGAACAGGCTGTCAGCGGTGAGTTTGGCTATTTGGCCAGGATCGTTCACATCGGGAATTGCGCACTCGAGTGCCGTGGAACCAGGTAGACCACGGGGTTGCACACCGATGATGTCCCACTCGTTGTTGAGCTCTTTCGGAAACTCGAGGATATTGCCGGCAGCGTAGGCGTAGGCGTCGCCACCTGGGCCACCGGGGTTGGTAAACAGTGCGCCACGACGAGCTTGGGTTTTCGCAGGCACGCGTACGAACCCGACCTGGATCTTCGCGCCATTCGGCTGGTTGTAGCGCATTGGGACGTCGACTTGCCCACACTGCGCTGTAGGATCTTTCACTTCTTTCGGGCACTTGGTCCATTGCACAGCCGGTGCTGGCTGCGCAGCGGCAGGCGTTGCGACGGCCATGCCAAGCAAACTGAGCGCTGCAATTACTGAATCTGAGATGCGCACTGCATTCCTTCCGTTCATGGGCGAAAATGACAAAACCCTACCGATGCGCTGACCGGTAGGGCAAAGTCGACGGTGTGCTGTTACTTCACAACCATCACGATCAGGTCGCGGGGTCCATGTACGCCTTCGACGCGAACGAGTTCGATATCGGAGGTCGCGGAACCACCAGAAATCATGGTAGCGGGTTTCTCCGGATCGATGCGAGTGATCATCTCTGGCACGCCGTAGACCACCGACTCTGGGCGGACGATCACCACGTGGCGGTCGGGGACGAGCGACAGCGCACGGCGACCGCACAGCTCGCCAGCTTCGAGCACGATCGAGCCGGTCTGAGCTGACGTGACGTGCGAGTCGGTCACCGCGGCACCGATGGGGCCGAGTTCCCGCGGATCGCTTGACGGATCGTCAGGGCGGGCACTTCCGTCGAACTTCTCGAACAGCGCGGCGTCAAGACCTGGGGCGTAGACAATGTCGGTTGCCTCGCGCTTTGCAAGAATGTCGGCGATGTCTGCGGCAAGGGTCTCCTCGGTTGTCTCTACAACCGTCGCCTTGTAGTCCAGCAGGCGGTCGATGAGAATCTCACGCAGTTGCTCAGGGGTGTGATCGCTGGTCGTGCGGTACTCGCGTACTGGCTCCACGTGCTCAGGGGTATGCGAAAGCTTTTGTGCAGTGCGGATGCGGTCAAGAATCTCGCGCTTCGCGCTCTCATTTCGGGTGCTTGACATTGTTAGCCATCCTTCCTGACATTCGCTGGGATCCCTTCGCGGCGGGCCTCTGCGAGGAGGTCCTTTGCTTCGTCCGTGTTCCACCACTGGCGGAACGACTTCTTCGGTGGCACTGCCACGTCGCGGTAGTCAGTCCAGCCAGCAACGAAGCCTGGCATCGAGGAAATCTCGCCCTTGAAACCGCCGAGCACGCGACCTAGTGAAACAACATGCATCGCAGCGTTCCACAGTGCAGGCTTGCCCCACAGCAGGGAAATAGCGCCGAAGGCCGTGGATTCCAGGAACGGTTTGTGCTCTTTTACCTTCTGGTGACGCAGCTCAAGCAGGATGTCCGTGATTGGGATCTTTACTGGGCAGACTTCATTACAGCGACCGCACAGCGACGAGGCGAATGGAAGCGACGAGTTCGGGTCCTCGGCAGACTCCATGCCGGTCAACTGCGGTGTGATGATCGCACCGATTGGGCCAGGGTAGGTCGAGCCGTAGGAGTGACCACCAGCGCGCTCGTAGACCGGGCACACATTCAAGCAAGCAGAGCAGCGGATGCACTTCAGTGCTTCGCGGCCAATCTCGTTCGACATCGCGTGGGTACGACCGTTGTCCAGGAGCACGATGTGGAAATTCTGTGGGCCGTCGCCCTCCGTCACGCCTGACCACAGTGAGGTGTACGGGTTCATACGCTCGCCGGTGGAGGAGCGCGGAAGTAGCTGCAAGAACGCACCCAAGTCCTCGAACTTCGGCAGCAGCTTCTCGATACCCATGACGGAGATCAGTGTCTCCGGCAGCGTCAGGCACATGCGGCCGTTGCCCTCGGATTCGACGATGGAGACCGTGCCGGTCTCAGCGATACCGAAGTTGACACCAGAGATGGCCACCTTGGCCTTCATGAACTGCTCGCGGAGGAAGATGCGAGAGGCTTCGGCCAACTCTGCCGGATTGTTCGTCAGCGAGTCGTCGGTGTTTGGCATCTTGTCCACGAAGATGTTTCGGATCTCTTCGCGGTTGCGGTGGATCGCTGGCACCAGGATGTGTGACGGGAAGTCCTCGCCGAGCTGCACGATGAGCTCCGCAAGGTCGGTTTCCTGTGCATGGATGCCGCGCTTTTCCAGCTCCTCATTGAGCGCGATTTCCTGCGTCGCCATCGACTTAATCTTGACGACTTCGGTCTCGCCTGTCTCCTCAATGAGCGAAGCGATGATTTCGTTAGCTTCCTGGGCGTCGCGTGCCCAGTGAACGTGACCGCCACGTGCAGTGACGTTGCGCTCGAACTCCTCGAGCAGCTCAGGCATGCGGGCCGCGACATCTTGCTTGATAGTTGAGCCAGCAGTGCGCAGTTCCTGCCAATCGTCGAGCTCGTCGACAACGTTTTGACGCTTTACGCGAATAGCCGTAGTCGCGTAGTTGAGGTTGCGACGCTTTGTAACGTTATCGAGCTCATGGTGCGCAGCCTGTCCGAAGCGCTCCGAGCCACGCAGGTGGCTCGGGCCGTGCGCCACTGGGGGCATCGTTGGTTTGCCGAGTGCAACTTTCACAGCATTTTCTCCTTCGAGTACGCAGCGGTCGTAGGCGTCCACGGATGTTCCTTCGTGGATGCGAGGATCTCTGCAATGTGCAGGGCGCGGATGCCGTTGTGCTGGCGGCTCATCGCGCCAGCGATGTTCATCAAGCATGACGAGTCGCCGGCGGTGACAAACTCTGCCTTCGAGTCCTTAATGTGGCGCACTTTGTCGGAGACCATCGCAGCGGACACTTCCGGCAACTTTACTGAGAAAGTACCGCCGAATCCACAGCACTCTTCCACGTTCGGCAGGTCCACAAGCTCGATGCCTTCGACGGCTTCAAGCAGCTTGTATGGGCGGTCGCCGACCTTCAGGAAACGGCGAGAGTGGCAAGACTCGTGGTAGGTCACCCTGTGTGGGAAGAACGCGCCGAGGTTGGTCACGCCAGCGACGTCCACGATGAACTCGGTGAGCTCGTAGGTTTTATTCGCTGCCTGTGTAGCGCCGTCGACAAGTGCTTTGTTGCCGTATCGTTCGGCGAGGCGCACGTGCTGTTCGCGAACTGCGCCTGCGCACGAGCCGGAGGGGGCCACAACATAGTCGATGGAAGGGTCGGCAAACGCATCGGCGTATGTCTGAATGATCGGCACAGCTTGTTCCTGGTAGCCCGTGTTGACGTGCATCTGGCCACAGCAGGTTTGGCCCTCAGGGAAGACTACTTCGTAGCCCAGACGAGAGAGAACAAGCGCTGAAGCCTTGTGAGCGTCAGGGAACAGGGCGTCACCGATACAAGTAGAAAACAGTGCTACTCGCAATGTGGACTCCTTTGTTGGTCGTGAACGATACAGATAATGGTAATACGTCTACGGTACAACAGTTGGCGCTAGAAAACTCAGTATGTTGGTTTGCAGGAACACAATCAGGCACACGGCCACCAAAAACGCCACGGAGAAGCCAGCGACCTTCTTAAAGAGTTCGGACTCTTTGCCTTCCATATTCACAGCTGTTGCGGCAATAGCGAGCGACTGCGGCGAAATCATCTTGCCGACGACACCACCGGTCGTATTCGCCGCCAGCATCAGGTCTGGGTTCAGCCCCAACTTATTCGCCGCAGTCACTTGCAGGTTGGCGAAGAGCGCGTTCGCGGAAGTATCGGAGCCAGTAACAGCGACGCCGATCCAGCCAAGCATTGGTGCTGCGAAGGCAAAGACGCCACCCATGTTTGCAAAGAACTCACCGATAGAGACCGTTTGCCCCGAGTAGTTCATCACGTACGCCAATGCGAGTACCAGCATGATTGTGGTTGCGGACCAGCGCATGCGCCAGCAGGTATCGACGAACTCTCGTCCGACCTGAGCCCAGTTGAGCTGGTAGAGACCGTTCCCGTCAAAGATCATGTACGTGATAGCGACGATGAGGCCGGAAATAACAAGGAGCGTGCCTGGGTTATTGATGTAGGCGAAGGTGTAGTCAGTGTTGATCGGCTCGCCGAGCTGGTTGAGGAGCAGACCACGCTCAATGACGGGCCATGTCAGGCTGATCTTGAAGGAGCTGAGCCACTGCGGGACGGTTGTGCCCAAGTTTGCAATACCGAAGACGATGACGACGACTGCGTACGGCATCAGTGCCATCCACACACGGGTGCCAGGCAGGTCGGTGGTGTCCTCGTATTCGGGCAGGCCGAGGCGGTCGCGCAGCGCAGCTGTGGTCTTTGGTTTCCAGAAGTGAAGTGCTACGAACGCTGCACCGAGCGCGACGATGCAAGCAACAACATCCGTGAGCTGGTACGCGAAGTGGTTCGACGTCCACCACTGGGCAATACCAAAGCTCAGCCCGATCGTCACTGAAATGGGCGCGGTCTCTTTGACGCCTCGCCAGCCGTCGATAATTGCTGCGATGATAAATGGGACAAAGAATGCGAGTAGCGGAGTCTGGTGCCCAACAACCGCCGCGATGTTCTGCGTCTGTTCAAGAGTACGGCCACCGACCTCGCCCGCTGTGGTGATGGGGATTGCGACGGCGCCGAACGCTACCGGAGCTGTGTTCGCGATCAGTACAACTGTCGCTGCTTTGAGCGGCGGGATGCCAAGCGCAAGAATCATCGTTGCAGTAATTGCAACCGGTGCTCCGAACCCCGCGAGCGCTTCGAGTAGGCCACCGAAGCAGAACGCGATGAGCATCGCCTGGATGCGGACGTCACCGCTGCCCATCTTGTCGAACACCAGGCGGAGATCCTCAAAGCGCCGGGATGCGACCGTAATTTGGTAGAACCAAATCGCCGTCAAGATGACCCACACGATTGGGAAAAGCCCGAACAACCCGCCACGCAGGGCGGTGGCGAGCGCCATCTCCGTCGGCATGTTGAAGCCGAAAATGGCGACTGCAATAGCGGCGATTAGGGCTACCGCGCCGGAAGTGTGCGCGCGGGCCTTGACTGCGAGCAGCATGAAGAAAAAGGTGATGAGGGGGAGCGTGGAGACCAATGCCGAAAGTCCGAGGCTTCCCCCGACAGCATCGGTAACGATTTGAAACTTGTCCACTGAGACACTCCTTGGGGTCAGAGGGCTGCACAAAAATACCTTCCCAACGTACTTGAGTGATTTCGGCAATTTAAAAAACTGAAAGTACGCTAGGTCACACAAATGGTTGAGTGCGGTGGAAGCGCGAGCTAGTCGCATTGTTTCGGAAGCTGGCGGGGGTAGCCGACCGAGGGCAGTCGGGCAATCGTGGGGGAATAGAAAGAATGTCCGGAGTGTGAATTAGACTGTTTGCCCATGACTCCAGCTGATCTCGCTACAACAATTCATGAAGCAACCGTCAAGGTGCTTTCCGACCACAATCTGGACGCTTCCGTCGTGCCCGACGTGGTGACCGTCGAACGCCCGCGCAACCCAGAGCACGGCGATTATGCCACGAACATTGCACTGCAGGTGGCGAAAAAGGCCGGTACGAACCCGCGCGAGCTCGCGCAGTGGCTTGCCGACGCCCTGCTGGAAAACCCCGCGATCGCAGACGCAGACGTCGCCGGCCCCGGCTTTTTGAACCTGCGCCTCGCCACGGGCGCACAGGGGCAGCTGGTGGCAGACATTCTCGCAGCCGGAGACACCTTCGGAAACTCCACGCTTCTTGACGGCCAGCGCATCAACCTCGAGTTCGTCTCCGCAAACCCAACTGGTCCGATTCACCTCGGCGGCACTCGTTGGGCAGCTGTGGGCGACTCGCTCGGCCGCGTGCTTGAGGCGAGCGGCGCCGAGGTCACGCGGGAGTACTACTTCAACGACCACGGTGGCCAGATCGACCGATTTGCGCGCTCCCTCGTTGCAGCGGCAAAGGGCGAGCCGACCCCGGAGGACGGTTACGGCGGTTCCTACATCAACGACATCGCCAACGACATCGTGGCGCAGCAGCCGAACGCACTCGAAGGCAGCCCAGAAGAAGTCCAAGAGACCTTCCGTGCAGCTGGCGTAGAAATGATGTTTGCCCAGATCAAGGAGTCCCTGCACGAGTTCGGTGTTGACTTCGACGTATTCTTCCACGAAAACTCGCTGTTTGAGAGCAGGGCCGTCGATAAGGCGATTGCAACGCTGAAAGACAACGGGAACCTGTACGAAAACGAGGGCGCCTGGTGGCTGCGTTCCTCCCAGTTCGGCGACGACAAGGACCGCGTAGTCCTCAAGTCCGATGGCGACGCCGCCTACATCGCCGGCGACATCGCCTACGTGGCCGACAAGTTTGACCGCGGCCACACGCTGGCCATCTACATGCTCGGTGCAGACCACCACGGCTACATCGCGCGTCTTCGCGCCGCGGCGCAGGCCCTCGGCTACGACCCTGAGGCCGTCGAAGTTCTCATTGGGCAGATGGTGAACCTGGTTCGCGACGGTCAGCCAGTCAAGATGTCGAAGCGCGCCGGGACGATCATCACCCTCAACGACCTCGTGGACGCTATTGGCGTCGACGGTGCTCGCTACTCGCTCGTGCGCTCTTCGGTGGACTCCACGCTGGATATTGATCTTGGTCTGTGGACCAAGCAGTCCTCAGACAACCCGGTGTACTACGTGCAGTATGGCCACGCACGCCTGTGCTCCATCGCGCGCAAGGCGAAGGAAGCGGGTGTGACTGTCGATGGTGCTGACGTTGCACTTCTTGAGCACGGAAAAGAAGGCGACCTTATTCGCACCCTGGGTGAGTTCCCCGAGGTTGTGAGCACCGCTGCGCAACTGCGTGAGCCGCACCGAATCGCGCGCTATGCAGAAGAACTTGCGAGCTCGTTCCACAAGTTTTACGACGCCTGCCAGATCCTTCCGAAGCCTGGCGAGGAGATTGCACCGCTGCACACCGCGCGTTTTGCACTGGCGATGGCAGCCCGCCAGGTGCTGGCGAATGCACTCGGCATGATCGGCGTGAGCGCGCCGGAACGGATGTAGGAGGAAACCATGAGCGCAGCGTTCGACGCACTTCCCGCACACGTATGGCCGCGTAATGCCAAGCGAGAAGAAGACGGAGTGGTGACGATCGCGGGGGTGCCGCTTCCGGAGATCGCGGAAGAGTTTGGCACGCCTGTCATGGTGGTCGACGAGGACGACTTCCGCTCGCGATGCCGCGATATGGCGCGGGCCTTCGGTGACCCTGCGCACGTCCATTACGCGTCCAAGGCGTTCTTGACCACGCACATTGCCCGGTGGGTTGACGAGGAGGGCCTGGCGCTCGACGTTGCGAGTGAAAACGAGCTTCGCATCGCCCTTGCTGCCGAGTTCCCTCCGGAGCGGATCACGGTGCACGGCAACAACAAGTCGCGCAGCTTCCTACAACTGTGCATTGAGTCCGGGGTTGCGCACGTTGTCCTCGATTCGCACCAGGAGCTACGAGAGCTCAATGACATTGCAGGCGAATTGGGCACGACCCAAGAGGTTTTCATCCGCGTGAAACCCGGCGTGGATGCCCACACGCATGAGTTCATCGCGACGAGCCACGAGGACCAGAAGTTCGGCATTTCGTTGGCGTCCGGTTCCGCCTACCAGGCGGCGTGCGCCGCGATCGACGCGGAGCACCTCCACCTTACTGGTCTGCACTGCCACGTCGGCTCCCAGGTTTTTGATGCGGAAGGGTTCAAGCTCGCCGCGGAGCGCGTGTTGGCGCTGTACGCACAAATCTGGAATGAGCGCGGCGTTGCGCTTGAGTTCCTGGACCTTGGTGGCGGGTACGGCATCGCGCAGCTGGAGGAAGAGGCTCCACTCGATGTTGCTGCTGTGGCGCAAGATCTGTTGGCGGCGGTTGACGACGTTGCCAAAGAACTCGGGATTGCGTCGCCGACAGCAGTCGTCGAGCCTGGGCGCGCGATTGCTGGCCCGTCTGCAATTACGTTGTACCGCGCGGGTGTGGTGAAGGATGTAGAGATTTCGTTCACCAAGACGCGTCGTTACATCTCCGTCGATGGCGGCATGAGCGACAACATCCGTCCCGCGCTGTACGACGCCGTCTACGAGGGAAGGTTGGTCAACAGGTTTGCGGAAGGGCAGCCGGTGGAAACGCGCCTCGTGGGGTCGCACTGCGAGTCCGGTGACATCCTCATTGAGGACGCGCAGTGGCCGAACGACATCGTCAGTGGGGACCTTATTGCGTTGCCGGCGACTGGGGCGTATTGCTACCCAATGAGTTCGAACTACAACTCGTTTGGACGTCCGGCAGTGGTCGCCGTCCGTGCTGGAAAAGTCAAGCCGATGGTGCGTCGAGAAACTGTTGAAGACATTCTCTCGCGTGAATATTAATAAGACTGTATTCTGTGCAAAACAGACAAAGCGGTACACTGCGCCGTAGGTGAACACCCGTATCGAAGCCAGTATCGAAGTAGGAGAGAGTCTAGAGATGTCGGTCGAATCCGTAGAGAGTCGTAACGGTAACTACCCTGGTCTTGGGATTGGCCAGCCGGTTGGCGTGGCCATTTTGGGTAAAGGCACCGTGGGCAGCGAGGTGCTGCGCCTCATTCAGGAGTTTTCTGAAAATCTTGAGCAGCGTATTGGTGGTCCCCTCGAAGTGCGTGGCGTTGCGGTCTCCAACGTGGAGAAGCACAAGAACGCACCTGAGGTGCAGGGCATCGAACTGACTGATGACGCGCGCTCCCTGATTACGCGCGACGACGTTGACGTTGTCGTGGAGGTCATCGGCGGTATCGATTACCCGCGTGAGCTGGTGCTGACTGCGTTGAAGGCTGGCAAGTCAGTTGTCACTGCGAATAAGGCACTGGTTGCTGCACACGGGTCCGAGCTTGCCGACGCCGCGAACGAAGCAGGCGTCGACCTGTACTACGAGGCCGCGGTCGCGGCAGCGATCCCCGTAGTTGGTATGCTGCGTCGCTCGCTTGCCGGTGACCAGGTCCAGCGCATCTCCGGCATTGTCAACGGTACGACGAACTTTATCCTTGACGCGATGGCGTCGACTGGAGCGACCTACGAGGAGGCACTGGCCGAGGCGACCCGCTTGGGCTACGCCGAAGCTGACCCGACCGCCGATGTTGAGGGTCACGATGCTGCGTCGAAGGCCGCGATCCTCGCGTCGATGGGTTTCCACACTCGTGTGACCTTCGATGATGTGTCGTGTGAGGGCATCACGAAGATTACCGCTGAGGACATCGACGCGGCGAAGCAGTCGAACCAGACGATCAAACTGCTGGCTATCTGCGAGCGCCTCTACGATGAGGATGGTAAGACCAAGGCTGTCAACGCTCGTGTGCACCCGACACTGATCCCGAACGATCACCCGCTGGCCAGCGTTGATAAATCGTACAACGCTATTTTCGTTGAGGCTGAGGCCGCTGGTCGCCTGATGTTCTACGGCAACGGCGCCGGTGGCGCACCGACTGCTTCCGCAGTGCTGGGCGACCTGGTCGGTGCGGCCCGCAACAAGGTTCACGGTGGTCGAGCACCAGCCGAAAACCCGTACGCAAACTACCCAGTGGTCGGTTTTGATGAGGTGGCGACACGCTACCACGTGAACATGACAGTCAACGATCGCGTCGGCGTGCTCGCGGAGCTCACCCGCAAGTTCGCAGAGGCCAACGTGTCGCTGTCTGCCGTGCGCCAGGAGGAGTCCGGTGACGAGGCACACCTGATCGTGGTGACGCACAAGGCCCTGGAAAAGGATCTGCGGGACATCGTGGATCGTCTGTCCCGGCACCCGGACGTGCAGCAAGTCAACTCCGTAATCCGCCTGGATGCCTAAGACACACGACCTACAGACAAGGAGCACATCATGGCGACAGACATTGAAGTAGGACTGAAGGCGACTGTGACGGTTCCAGGGTCGTCGGCGAACCTCGGCCCGGGCTTCGACACGTTGGGCCTCGCTCTCTCTATCTACGACACCGTCGAGGTTGAGGTCATCGAATCCGGTCTTGAGGTGGAGATTTTCGGCGAGGGTGCTGATGATTTGCCGCGCGATGGTTCTCACTTGGTGGTCAAGGCGATTCGTTCAGGCCTGAAGGCTGCTGACGTTTCTGTGCCGGGCCTTCGCGTGGTGTGCACGAACAATATCCCGCAATCGCGCGGGCTTGGTTCGTCGGCGTCTGCCGCAGTGGCGGGGGTTGTTGCTGCCAACACGCTTGCGGGCAACCCGCTGTCCACCGATGAAGTTGTTCAGCTTTCATCGGCGTTCGAGGGACACCCCGACAACGCTGCTGCTTCGGTGCTTGGAGGGGCAGTCGTATCCTGGACTGAGATCCCCGTGGATGGGGTATCGCACCCGGTGTACCGCGCCGTCGCGGTTCCGGTTGATCCGTCGATTCGTGCGGTAGCGTTGGTGCCGAATTTCCACGCCTCGACGAATGCGGTACGCCAGGTGCTGCCGAGCCACGTCACGCACACGGATGCGCGCTTCAATGTGTCGCGTACTGCGGTGATGACTGTGGCAATCCAGTCTCACCCCGAACTGCTGTGGGAAGGCACGCGCGACCGCCTTCACCAGCCGTACCGTGCTGACGTGCTGCCGGTGACCGCTGAGTGGGTCAACCGCTTGCGCAACCGCGGGTACGCAGCGTTCGTCTCTGGTGCAGGCCCGACAGCGTTGGTCCTGACCACGACCGACGTCGATGAAGCGTTGCTTGACGACGCCCGCGAGGCCGGACTACGCGTAATCGAACTCGAGGTTGCGGGCCCGGTGCGTGGTGAGCTGACCCGCGTTTAACCGCGGGGACGGAACTGTTCGACGCCCCCGCGCAGGCTCGCCGTGCCGGTCACGCCACGCGCATCGAGCGCTGCGACAGCTTGCTCCGAACGTGCACCACGGGCGCAGACCACGATGGTCCCTGGTGTGGCCTCGGGTGGGGTGTAGCCATCGATAATGGTGCCGAGGGGCACGTTGATAGCGCCGTCGAGGTGGAAGTCTGCGAACTCTTCGGGTTCGCGGACGTCGAGAATCGTGGCGCCTTCAGGAATGGTGGTGACCTCCGCGGGCCCCTGTGGGGGCGCGCTCGTGCAAACTCGTTCGGTGACTTCGGGGTCGGCGACCAGTGGCACGTACTCCCACATACCTGAAAGAGAGTCGTAGTAGCCGAGCTGTCCAATCAGCGGCGAGCCGAGCCCAGTGATGAGCTTGATGGTCTCCATCGCCATCGCTGACCCTACGACGCCTACGAGCGGGCCAACCACTCCTGCCTGGGAGCACGACGGCACGCTTCCGGGCGCTGGCGGGGCGGGGAAGATGTCTTCGTAGACGGGTCCGTGACCTGCCCAAAATACTGTGAGCTGTGCTTCGAATCCCAGGATGGAAGCCCACACGTGCGGCACACCCAGGCGGGCGGCGGCGTGCGATGCGATGTGGCGCGTCTGGAAGTTGTCGGTTCCGTCGACGATGACGTTGGCCCCGCTGAGGATCTCTAGAGCGTTGTCCCACGTAAGGCGTTCCGTTACGGTGCGCACGGTGACCGTTGGGTTGAGCGCCTGCATTTGCACTTTCGCCGAATCCGTTTTTGCGGTGCCGATGGCGTCGGTGGTGTGGATGACCTGGCGGTGCAGGTTGGACAGGTCCACTCGGTCATCGTCGATGATGGTGATCGTGCCAACGCCCGCCCCGGCTAGGTACAACAAGGTGGGCGAGCCTAGGCCACCTGCGCCGAGGACGACGACGTGGGCGTCGAAAAGCTTCTGCTGCTTCTTATCACCAATGAGTGTTGTTTGACGCAGGTAGCGCTCATCGAGCGTCATCGATCCCCACCCACTGTGTTGCGCCATCCGTCATGGACTGCTCTTTCCAGATTGGGACCTCAGCCTTCACCCTATCGGTGACCTCCTCGCAGGCAGCGAACGCCTCGGAACGGTGAGCCCCGGCGACGAGCACCAGAAACGCCATCTCACCGATCGGGACGGGGCCTACCCGGTGCGCAGCCCAGATCCTCACCGGATGGTGCTGCGCGATGTCTTCCACAATGGCGCGAAGCTCATCTTGGGCGCTGGGGTGGGATTCGTACGTCAGCGAGCGCACGGCCTGGCCGCCGTCGTGATCGCGTACAACGCCTTCGAAGCGGACGAGTGCACCCATAGAGCGCGTCATCGTGTCAGTGGAAGCGTCCGCCGCGAAGCGCTCGAGGGGGGTCTCAGTGATGAGGGCGTCGATAACTGTGTTGACCTGCTCCGCCACGAACTGAGGGTCCGGAGTCGGTGTTGGTTGCGAATTAGTGCTCATGTGATCCTTCTATGAGTGCGGTGATGTGACCCAGCAGGGGGGCGAGTACGGCGCACCCGTCTTTCACCCCGCCGCGTGAACCCGGAAGCGTCATGACGAACGTGCGTCCCGCCACGCCGGCAACAGCCCGCGATAACACTGCGGTTGCGACCTGTTGCTGGCCGTACGTCCAGAATGCGTGCACGATGCCCGGCAGCTGCCGATCTAACAGAGGTTCCACGATATCAACCGTTTGATCATCCGGCGTAATACCGGTGCCTCCTGAGGTCAGCAACACCGATGGGGACGCTGCGAGTGCCTCGTGCACTGCGTCTGCAAGATCTGCGTCGGCGACGACGGTCGCGTCGGGGGTATCAAAGCCTGCCTCTCGTAGGAACGAGACGGCGATCGGCCCGGACTTGTCCTCGTAGACACCGGCGGCTGCACGCGTAGAAGCCACGATGACCCGCGCACTGCGATGATTCATATCCATAGTCACTCAACCTACATCGGATACACAGTGACCGGTGTTCCTGCAGGTATGGTTGCTGACGCGGGAACACGGATCAGGCATGTTGCGGTGGCCCCCTGCGTCAGTAGGTGCGAACCCGTTCCGCGGAACGGATGAGCACGGCCATTGCGTATCTCTCCGCGCAGGTACTGATCCTTGTCGGGGATACCAGTAACCTCCGTGTCGACGGCTATCCGCAGCGGCGGCTCCGAGCGGCCCAACACCGGTGCGACATACAGGACGAAAGAAACGATGGTGGAAATCGGGTTGCCTGGCAGACTCAGCACCGGGACACCTTGGAACGTCGAAATCCCCTGCGGCCCGCCGGGCTGTTGAGCCACGTGGCCGTACCAGCCATCGGTAAACACCTGCCGGATGACCTCAAACTTGCCGTGGCTAATCCCACCCGAAGTCACAATCGCATCGGGCTGGTGCGCCTCGATCGCCGCTGCAACCTCCTGCTCGAGCCGTTTCGGGTCATCATTGGTCAATAGACGTGCTGCCACGTCGATGCCGTGGCGAGCCGCGAGCACCTCAAGCATCGGCCCGTTTGAATCTGGGATCGTTGCGGGGCCTGCCCCCTGGGCATGTGGGGTCACCTCTGCGCCACCAGTTATTACCAGGATACGGGCAGTGCGTTCTACCTCAACGGTATCGATTCCCTGGCCGATCGCAGCGCCAACGAGCGCAGGCGTCACGATGTCGCCCCGGCGCGCAATACAAGCCCCGGGCTGCACATCGCTGCCTGCCAGACGCATGAACTGACCACGCTCGGTTGCGGGTACTCGCACCATCTCGCCTGTGGCACCAAACGTCGGCGGGGTACAGCGCTCCACTGGGACAACCGCTGCTGTGCCACGTGGCAGCTTAGCGCCGGTCATGATCGGCGCCACGACATCTTGAAGTCCCTTCGGATACAGCTCGTCGGGATCTGCGCCGGCGGCGATCGTGGGCCCGATCAGCGCCGTATGCGCCTCAGTTTTGGGCAGGGCGTAGCCGTCCATCTGCGAATTATCAAAGGACGGCTGCTCGCGGACAGCAACAACGTCCGCGCCGAGCACGTGCTGCTGTTTGCCAGCCTCAACGATGTTGATGCGCTCCGACGGACGATGCCCAATCGTTCGCTGTACCTCGCGAAGGTGTTCCTCAGTACTTCGTGTCATGCCGCTTACTCTACGCGCCACGCGCAGTTCGCTAGCATGGGCAACATGCAAATTCACTACTTTGCCGCAGCACGAGCGGCCACAGGCGTCGCACAGGAAGAAGTTGGGAACTTTGCCACGCTCCAGGAACTTCTTGACGACGCCGCTTCGCGCCACCACGGCACCACCGACGCCGGTCAAACCCTCGCAGACATCCTGACGCGCTGCAGCTTCCTGATCGACGGAAAACGCGCCCAGCAGACTGACTCACTCGAGTCCGCTGAGCGCGTCGATGTGCTGCCACCATTCGCCGGGGGCTAGTCCGTCGGTTTCGGGTGGATCGCGATGTCTTGCGTTTTGACGTAGCACGTCACAGACGCTCCGGGCTCAATGCCTGCATCGAGCGCCTCTTGTCTCTCGACTGGAAGTGCAACTACCGCACCGTGGACATCAAGCTCCACGGTCAGTCCGCCTGCGGTACTGACATCGACCGTGGCCACGGTGGCACGCAGCGCGTTGTATTCCTCGGGTACAGCTGCTGGAGGCACGTGCAGTGAGACGGCTTGTGGTGCAAAGACCACAACGGCGTCGTCGCGCTGCTCGCACTGCTCTGAGGCTATGCCCGTGAGCTCACCAATGGTTGTCGCCACGAGCGCAGCGGAACCTTGGTGAGCGGCGCCCACCATATGCGCAGGGATCCAGTTCACGCTCGCGGGTAGCCAGTTCACGCCGGCGAGGCGGGCAGAGAACTGCGTAGCCGGGACCTTGAGCTCTTCAACTGTTGAACGCAGGCTGATCACGTTGCCGCGGTCCATTACTGCGACGTATTCCGCGAGGTTAGCGACATCCAACGGGTTGTGCGTAATCACGATTGTGGTGCGGTCGTGCGCGGTGGCCCGCAGCACCTGACGCCAGTGATGTGCCGAATTCACGTCGATGGCAGCGAGCGGCTCGTCAAGGATCAGCACACGGGGACGCGGGGCGAGCGCGCGCACAAGTGAGACTTGTGAGGCCTGGCCGCCGGATAAGGCGCGTACGGGGACGTCTGCAAGGTCGCGTAGTCCAGCTGATGTCAGCAGTTCAAGCGCACGCTGTTTGCTGCCCGTGACCATCGCGACCGCCTTGAGTGGGGTCGAGGTCGGGGGCAACCCAGGGTTCTGGGTCAGCAGGACAACGCCGCGCTTATGCGCAGGTACGAGTTTGCTCGACGCCGTACCCTCGTCAACCGCGCGATTACCAATGGTGGTTCGCAGTCCTCCGAGGCGCCCGGCGATCCTACCAGCCAGTGTGGTCTTGCCTGATCCGTTCATCCCGATGAGCGCCGTGGTGGCGTTGGCAGGAAACGTTGTATCCCCGATAGTGACTGGTACACCGCCGTCTTCCGGGCTAGTGAGCGCCCGGAGACGCTGCGTGTCTACGTCGCGTGTAGCGCGCGAGACTTCGCGGGAGCGTGAGCGGGACAGGAAGACGGTTGGCAGCGTTGATGCAGCGAGTGTCAGGACAGCCAGCGCAATCAAAAGGGCCGAAAGACCGTACGCCACATCTTGGTCTACCTCGCGGGCAATATAGATGCCCAACGGCATGGTGCGCGTGGTGCCAGGCATCGAGCCGGCGAAGGTCAACGTGGTGCCGAACTCGCCGAGCGAGCGCGCAAACGCCAGCCCGGCCGCAGAGACGAGTGAGGGCGCGATTGCAGGCAGGATTATCTTGCGAGTAATCGTCGAGGGGCTCAACCCCACGCCTGCGGCCGAGTATGTAATCTCCGGATCGAGTTGCCGCAGCGCCGCGTCAAGTGTGATGACAACGAACGGCAGCGCAACGAACACATGTGCAGCGACGATACCCGGAAACGCGAACGCGAACTGAATATGCAGCGCGTCCAACAGCGGCGCAGCCAAGCCTCGGCGTCCGAGAAACGCGCTGAGCGCTAAACCACCGACGACCGGCGGCATCGCTAGCGGAAGTAGCACGAGTACTCGCGCAAGGCCTGCACCTCGTCGCAAGTGTTGCATCCATAGCGCAAGCGGTGTGCCCAGCAGGAGTGTGATGACGCACGCCAGGACAGCGGAGCGCAGCGTGACGCGGAGCAACTGCTGTGTCGATGCGGAGGCAAGGATCTCACCGAGCTGGTCCCATGGCACACGTGCACCAAGCGCCAGGATCGGCAGCACAATGGCGGCGAGTGCAAGAAGCGCCAGGCCCCACACCAACATTGGTGTCTGGCGTGGGGCCTGGCGAAGCGTTGATTGCTGCATGAATACGGACTCTACCCGGTGGTTACTGTTGCGCAGCAGGGGTGAAGCCGTACTTCTCCCACACGACGGCCATCTCTGGGCTTGCAAGCAGTTCGAAGAGTTTCTGTGCGGCAGCCTCGTCGGTGGTGTTGGTGGTCACAGCGGCGACGAGGGAGTTCGGCTTCTCATCAGCGTGAGGGATGTTGAGAACCTCAACGGCATCGCCAGCCGCAGCAGCGTCGGTGCGGTACACGAAACCAGCGTCGGCCTCTCCGGTGACAACCTTGCCTAGGGTGTCGGAGACGCTATGCTCCAGAGACACAGGGTTGATGGTGAGATTGTTCGCCGCGACAAGCTCGTTGGTCACCGAGCCACATGGGACCTGTGCATCACACACAACCAGGTTCACGCCCTCTTTTTGTACATCCTCGACGCTCTTGACACCTGCAGGGTTACCTTTCGGCACCACGAGCACCATCGAGTTCGTCGCTACGACTTTAGGATCCTTTGCGACGCCCGCCTCGACAGCCTTGTCCATATTCTTCTGGTCAGCCGTGATCAACACGTCACCAGGTGCGCCCTCCTTCAGCTGCTGCACCAGGTCAGAGGAACCGGCGTTGACGAACTCGAGGTTGCTCTCCGACATCTCCGAAAGGTCCTCGTTGAGCACGCGCGTGGAGGCTGCGCCCATAACGATGAGGTCGCTGGGTGCCTCAGCAGTCGGTGCTTTTGAGGCGGTGCTTTCGGAATCGGTGCCACCGGTACAGGCGGTCAGACCCGTCGCGGCCAGGGCAGCGACGCACAATGCGGCAAGGCGAGTAGAGCGCATGAGAACTCCTTCGAGTAGTGGTTTGAATATGAATATAAATTATCTTAAAAAAGGGGTAGATACGAAGAATGCCCCCGGAAGAAGAGCTCCGGGGGCAGCACTGGCGAGCGGGTGGAAACGCTAGTGCTTCAGCTGGCGTCCGTTCGAGCGAATCGGTTCCCACTGCGCTTCAGAGCGGCGGCCCTGGACCTCTTGGCCACGCGAGCGGTAGACCACGTACGGCCTGGTGGAGTAGCCCACCGGGGCCGAGAACGCGTGGACAAGGCGTGTGAAAGGCCAGCAGGCGATCAACGTGAAGCCAGCCAGTACGTGGACCTTAAACTGCCACGGTGCCTGGACCATCAAGTCGGGCATCGGGTTAAAGATCAACAGTTGGCGTAGCCACGGCGAGATCGTTTCACGGTAGTCATAGCCGCCGGGCACCCCGAACACCTGCGTCGAGACAGTCGCGATAAAGCCAGAGCAGATTGCGATTGTGAGGAACACATACATGAACTTGTCGGAGGTGGCCGTCGATAAGAACACCGAACGGTTGACCACACGACGGTAGAGCAAACCAAGCAGCCCCAACACCACGGCGATGCCAGCGATGGTGCCTGGAATCGTTGCGATGAGATGGTAGGCGTGATCGCTGATGCCCATGCCGCGGGTCCACGACTTCGGAATCGCCAGGCCCATCAAGTGGCCAATGACCACGAAGACCATGCCCCAGTGGAATAGTGGCGAGGAGAGCCGCAATAACTTCGACTCGTAGATTTGTGACGAGTGGGTAGTCCAGCCCATTTGGTCATAGCGCCAGCGCCAAATAATGCCGATGACAAACGCGGCGATGGCCAACCAGGGAAAGGCCACCCACAGGAATTCTTCAATACCAGTCATAGTGAGTTCAGTCCTTTAATTGTGGTTGGGAGAAGCCGTTGGAAACGGCAGGGGAGTAGTTTCAATACCGACCATCTCCGCAGGAGGGCCCTGGCGAATCAGGTTGATGTAGCGAGCAATTGTTTCCTCGCTGATGGTTGGGAGCAGCATGCACACTGCTGTGAGCAAGTGAGCGTACGGGCTACCCAGTCCGACCAGAGCATGACGCAGCACCTCAAGTCCGTCGCGGTGCGAGGCAATCATCTCCAACGCGTGCTGCTGAGAGTCCGCGTCAGCGAGCGCAAGCGCCTCCAGGACCACGCAAAGGTGGTCGGGGAGTTCCTCGGAGATCTCCTCCATTCCCAGGCCAGCTAACTGTTGGCGAAATGCCAAGATGGCGGCACCGCGCTGGCGGGTATCGCCCACTGAGTAGTAGGAGAGGTGCAGCGCGCAGCGACGACGCTGATCAAAGGTTTCAACGTAATGCTCCTGGAGCGGCAACAAGCCGAGGCCCCGTGCCCTGCCAATGAACTCCGTGATTTCCGCAGCAACAGGGGCTGGAAGCAGCCCGAGCTGCTCTTCGACGGTCTCCGCCGTGGAGAAGAACTCCTCCTCCGGGTAACGCAACATGAGGCTGAGCGCCATCGCTGCGACCTGGCGCTGCTGCGTATCGCACGCTACCGGTGTCACGAGCTCCTCGGGCACAACCCCGATTTGGGTCCGGGTGCTCATTACTGCTCACCCTCGCGTCGCGCGATGTTGCCGTCAGCACTCGGGCCTTCCTCAACCGGGTTCGGCGCCGGAGTGGAGGCCTCTGGTGCAGCAGGGCGGTAGTTCTCGCTTGCGGTCTTCGGCTCGCGAGTCTTCAACGCGGTGGGGAACATCGCGTCAGGACGGTCGCCGGTCCACGACATCAGGGACACCTTGCCAGGCTGAGCGTTGTCGGCCTCTTCGTGGCAGGCACTCGGCGCGCCCATACCGAGGTTGGCCATGAGATCGCCACTGGCTGGATCGACGCCACCAAACGGATCCAGCGAGGACACACCACGCGGGGTCTCCGGTGAGGTGGTCGGGATGACGTAGCGGTCGTCATACTTGGCAATCGCCAGCAGGCGGTACATCGCCTCCAGGTCCTTGCCCGTCATGCCGACGGCACTTGCAATCGCCTCATTCGTAGGCTGGCCCAGGTTGATGTCGCGCATGTAGGAACGCATCGCGGCGAGGCGGCGGAGGGAAAGCTCCACCGGGACGGTATCGCCAGCGGTGAACAGACCAGCCTGGTACTCCAGCGGGATGCGCATATTTGAAATTGCGCTGAGCAACACCTTGTGGTCTTCGCCGTCGGCGCCAGTCTTCGTCACCTGATCAACGATCGGCGACAGCGACGGGATGTACCACACCATCGGCAGCGTGCGGAACTCTGGGTGCAGTGGCAGCGCCACACCATAGGTGAAGATCAGGTCATAGATTGGGGAGTTCTGCGCAGCCTCGATCCAGGAGTGAGGAATACCCTCTTCGGTTGCCGCGCGGACGACCTCAGGGTCACGGGGATCGAGGAAGAGCGACTTCTGCGCCTCAAACAGGTCCTTCTCATCGGGTGTCGACGCCGCCTCTGCAACACGGTCCGCGTCGTAGAGCAGTACGCCAAGGTAACGCAGACGCCCCACACATGTCTCCGAGCACACGGTCGGCTGGCCGACCTCAATGCGCGGGTAGCACAGCGTACATTTTTCGGCCTTGCCCGTCTTGTGGTTGAAGTACACCTTCTTGTACGGGCAGCCAGAGACGCACATGCGCCAGCCGCGGCAGCTGTCCTGGTCAACCAGGACGATGCCGTCCTCAGTGCGCTTGTACATCGCGCCTGACGGGCAGGAAGACACACACGTTGGGTTCAGGCAGTGTTCACAGATGCGCGGGAGGTAGAACATGAAGGACTCTTCAATTTCCTTCTTCACCTCCAGGTTCATCTTCTCCAGGACTTGGTCATCGTCCATGGTTGCCGTCGAACCACCAAGATTGTCGTCCCAGTTCGAAGACCAGGAGATCGTGTCGATCGGTTTGCCAGTGATCTGCGACTTCGGCCGAGCCGTCGGCTGCGTCTTCTGGCCAGCTGGGGCGCTGATGAGCTTCTCGTACTCATAGGTCCACGGCTCGTAGTAATCCTCGATCGTCGGCATGTTCGGGTTGTGGAAAATAGTGGCCAGACGCTTGATACGTCCACCCTGGCGTGGCTTGAGCTTGCCGCTGCCGTCAAGCTTCCAGCCGCCCTTCCACTTCTCCTGGTCCTCCCACGAGCGTGGGTAGCCCACACCGGGACGGGTTTCAACGTTGTTGAACCAGATGTACTCCGTGCCTTCACGGTTGGTCCATGCCTGCTTACACGTCACCGAACACGTATGGCATCCGATGCACTTGTCCAGGTTCATGACCATGGCAATTTGCGCCATAACTCGCATTAGTACTGCACCTCCTGGGAGCGACGACGGATGCGGGTAACCTCGTCGCGGTTGTTGCCGGTTGGGCCGATGTAGTTGAATCCGTAGGTCAAGTGGCCGTAGCCACCAGCCACATGCAGTGGCTTGATGGTGATGCGGGTCAGCGAGTTGTGCGTGCCGCCACGTCGGCCGGAACGCTCGTTCAGTGGTGTGCCCACTGTGCGTTCCTGCGCGTGGTTCATGATGACCGTTCCTTCCGGAATGCGGTGGGTGACCACAGCACGCGCTGAGACAACACCGTTGCGGTTGTAGAGCTCAACCCACTCGTTGTCCTTGACACCGATCTTCTGAGCATCCGCATCCGACATCCAGACGACCTGGCCACCGCGGGAGATGGACAAAACATGAAGGTTGTCGAAGTATTGCGAGTGAATCGACCACTTATTGTGCGGGGTGAGGTAGCGCACCGTGATCTCTGGATTGCCGTCCTCGCCCTTGAGAATCTCGCCCGGACGGGTCTCACCATTAAGACGCATGCGGTCAAGCGGTGGCTTAAACACGGGGAGTTGCTCGCCGTAGTCAATGAACCAGTCGTGATCGATGAAGTAGTGCATGCGACCGGAAAGCGTGTTCCAGGGCTTGTCCATCGCGAGGTTCAGTGAGAACGCGGTGTAGCGACGCCCATCGCGCTTGTCCCCAGACCACTCCGGCGAGGTGATGACCTCTTGCGGGCGTTCCTTGACCTTGTCCCACACGATCTGGGCGTCCTCGGTGCCTTCCCAGAACTCGCTAGTGTCCGAACCGAGCATCTTGCCCAGGTTTTCGAAACCGTTGCGTGCGACTTCGCCGTTGGACACACCGGACAGGTGCAGGATCGCTTGTGCGGCCTTCACCGCAGAGTTCAATGCTGGGCGGTCGCCTGCTGAAGCAGTCTCAGCGACGCCGTTCATACCGAAGAGCTCACCAACCTGCTTTTCAACGTTAAACGGCGTGCCGTGTACGTTCGTACCAGCCTTCTCGGTCAGTGGGCCGAAAGACATCCACTTCTCGAACACCTTGGTGTAGTCGCGTTCAACCGGGACCAGCTTTGCCATCGTTCGGCCCGGAATCATGCCGACTTCCTTGACATCGGGCACCACGCCGTTCGCCATGTTCGGGTTGATCTCGTCCGGTGCGTCGTGGGAGATAGGCGCGGTGACGATGTCCGTCTGTACTCCCAGCCACTTGCCGGCCATGCGGGAAACAGCGTCGGACATATCGCGGAAGATCTCCCAGTCACTGCGGGCCTCCCACGGCGGGTTGATCGCAGCGTTAAAAGTGTGGATGAACGGGTGCATATCCGTCGTGGACAAGTCGTTCTTCTCGTACCAGGTGGCCGCAGGGAAAACGATGTCTGACACCAGGGTGGTCGAGGTGTTACGGAAGTCCGTAGTCATCATCAGGTCGAGCTTGCCCATCGGTGCCTCTTCGCGCCAGCGAATCGACTTCGGGCGCTCATCCTCGGCCAGCTCTTCCGCGGAGACATCCGAATCAACCCCCAACATGTGGCGCAGGAAGTACTCGGTACCCTTTGCCGAAGAACCCATCAGGTTCGTGCGCCAGTTCAGCAGGATGCGAGGCCAGTTCTCCGGAGCATCCGGATCCTCAGCAGCGAACTCCATCTGGCCAGACTCCAACTGGTCGACGACGTAGTCCTTCACATCCATGCCCGCTTCCTTCGCTTGCTCAGCAAGCAGCAGTGGGTTGCGGTTGAACTGCGGATACGACGGCATCCAGCCACGCTTCATGGCCTCGACCAGCGTCTCCGACAGGAACTTATCTTCCGACGCGCCCTTACGAGCCAGCGGCGAGGCCATCCTGGAAGCCTTCGAGTTATCGTACCGCCACTGGGACGTGGTCAGGTAGTAGAAACCGGTGGCGATCATGTGGCGCGGCGGACGGTTCCAGTCATTCGCGAACGCGTACTGGCTCCAGCCCGACTGAGGGCGCAGCTTCTCCTGACCCACGTAGTGCGCCCAACCGCCGCCGTTGACACCTTGGGTGCCACACATAGAAGTCAGCGCAAGGAAAGTGCGGTAGATCGAGTCCGCGTGGACGTAGTGGTTCGCGCCCGCGCCCATGATGATCTGGGAGCGGCCCTTCGAGTCCAGCGCGTTCTGCGCGAACTCTGTAGCGATGCGCTCGATCTGCGCAACCGGAACACTCGACAGCTCTTCTGCCCATGCGGGCGTGCCGACCTCAGAGGCGTCGTTAAAGTCAGCCGGCCAAGAGCCAGGCAGCTGCAGCGACGGACGGTTCACACCGTAGTGCGCCAGCATGAGGTCGTACACGGTGGTGACGGTGCGGCCTGCGACCTCGCGGACCGGAACACCGCGGCGGTAGACGCCAGCGCCGATAGGACCGTCCGAGTCCAAAGCCTCGCGCGAGGCATCCATGTCGAAGCGTGGGAAGCACACCTCGGCTGTGCCGTAGGAGTTGGTATCCGCCATGGACATCACCGGGTTCGCGTTATCGTGGCGGAGATTCCATTTGCCCGGATCGGTCTTGTAGTGGTCCGCGATAGTGCCACCTGGGTCGACAACGGTACCGTCCGCTTCAATGTTGAGCAGACGGTACTGTGCGTTATCGCTGCTGGCCAGGGAGGCGTCGTCAAGCTTGTCTGCGGTGAGGAACTTGCCTGGAGCCAAGGTGCCGTCCTCGAGCTGATCAAGCTCTACCAGGAACGGCGCATCCGTGTACTTGAGCATGTAATCCATGAAGTACTGCGGTTGCTGCGCTACATGGAACTTGCTCAAGATAACGTGGCCCATCGCGAAGGCGAGCGCGCCGTCGGTGCCCGGCGACATGCGCATCCACTCGTCGGCGAACTTCGCCGCATCGTTGTAGTCCGGGGAAACCACGACGATCTTGGTGCCCTTGTAACGCACCTCGGTCATGAAGTGTGAGTCCGGCGTACGGGTCACCGGGATGTTCGAGCCCCACATCATCAGGTAGGAAGAGTTGAACCAGTCGCCCGACTCAGGCACATCCGTCTGATCGCCGAACGTCTGCGGGGAGGCAGGGGGCAGGTCTGCATACCAGTCGTAGAAGGACAGCATCGCGCCACCGATCAGCCCCAAGAAACGGGTACCGGCGGCGTAGGAGACCTGGCTCATCGCAGGAATCACTGTGAAGCCAGCGATGCGGTCCGGGCCCCACTGCTTGATGGTGTACACGTGTGCTGCTGCAGCGATCTCGACGGCCTCTTCGTAGGCAACGCGCACCAGGCCGCCCTTGCCGCGGGCACCGACGTAGGCGCGACGCTTGACTGGGTCTTCCTGGATCGCACGCCAGGCGAGGACAGGGTCGCCGTCGTGTTGCTTCTTTTCGTGGCGGTACATCTCCAGCAGCGCGCTACGCACGTACGGGTAGCGGATGCGCGTAGGCGAGTAGGTGTACCAGGAAAAGGATGCGCCACGCGGGCACCCTCGAGGTTCGTACTCTGGGAAGTCAGGGCCGGTAGTCGGGTAGTCAACCGCCTGGGATTCCCAGGTGATGACGCCATCCTTGACGTAAACCTTCCAGGAACAGGAACCGGTGCAGTTCACACCGTGTGTGGAGCGCACCATCTTGTCGAAGGACCAACGGTTGCGGTAGAACACGTCGGCTTGTCGGCCGCCTTCGAGGAAAATTTGCTGGCCGGAAGGCGTGACGTCGCCTTTGCGAACGAACCCACCAAGTTTAAACAGCGGGTTGGACTGTGTCGCATCAGTCATGGTTCACAATCTCCTTGGATGAAAGTGAGAAAACGGGGTCGTGAATGAAATGGATGTTAACCAGGGAACGGAGCGTTCGGACGGGCGTAGTAGATCCATGTGAGTGCCGTAGCGAAGATGAAGTAGACCACGCAGCCCCAGAAGAACGTTGGTGCGCTCATCAGCGTGAGCAGCACGCCGACGATGAACGGGCCGAACGCGGCGATTGCGCCGGTGAAGCCGATGACACCGCCTGCCTGTCGCTTCGGCAGGATCATCGGCATCTGCTTGAACGTGCCGGCGTTGCCGATACCAGCGAAGACAGACATGGCAAGCATCGTGTAGAAGAACGGTGCTGCGGCGTCGCCACCGCGGGCAAGGAAAATTGCGGCAATTGCAGTGGTGACGGTCATGCCGACACCGGCGACGAACGTCCAGATTGCACCGCCGTACTTGTCGCACAGTGGGCCCCACAGTGCGCGGATCAGCGCACCAAGCAGGGCGTACATGAACGCCCATCCGAGCAGCTTCGTCGCGTTCTCACCGAAGGAGTTCTTCATCAACAGAGCAAGCTGCGCGCCGAACCCGGCAAGTGCACCGAACGTCATTACATAAATGATGGTGAGGATCCAGGTGTTCTTGTTTCCGAAAATATCGATCTGCTGGCGGAAGTTTGCTTTGACCGGAACGTCCTTCAGCATCAGCCAGGACACGATCACCATGATGATGACCCAAGGGACGAAGAACGCTGGGACATTGTGCACGTTGATTGCAGTTCCGGAGCCGTCCGATGCCTCGATGGATCCGATCATCGTGATGCCGATGAGCCAAGGTGCCAGCAACAGCACGAACGACATGCCGAGGTTGCCCAGGCCGGCTTGGAGGCCGAGCGCTGTACCGGACTTTGCCTTCGGGAAGAAGTACCCCGTCGACGGCATGAAGCCAGAGAAGATGCCGCCGCCGATACCTGTCATGAAGGACAGGATCAACAGGGTTGCGTATGAAGTCTCGGGGCTCTGGACCGCAAAATACCAGCCGACCAGTGGGATGAGGAAGAGTGCTGTCGAAAGCGTAATGAGCTTTCGGGTACCAAGAACTGGTGGCAAGAACATCCAAATCAGGCGGAAGATACCAGCTGCCAGTCCTGGGACTGCAGTAAGCCAGTAAAGCTGTGCAGCAGTGAGGTCGAACCCGATCTCATTGAGCCGCGGCGCAATCGCCGCCACGATGTACCAGGTGACGAACCCGAAGAACATCGAAATCGTCGTGATCCAAAGTGTGCGCCATGCAATGCCAGCGTCCCACTTTTCTGGATCTTCAGCGTCCCAACCGGTGAGTACCCGTTGGGAAGTGTCAAGCTTGGACATGGAGTGAAATCCTCTTCAGAAATACAATAAAGGTCTACATGCTCCGGGTGAATAAAAATGTCAGAAAAACCCGCAACTAATATTAAGAATAGTAGCAGTGAGCTGCTACTATCAACTTATCCACGAAAAAAGTCGTGTATAATTACGCAACATATGTGTGTCTTAATTCGGTGATTTGTACAGATGCTGGTATTTGCCCAGGGAAGGAACACTTCATGGAAAAAACAACGGACCCTACAGCGGTAATAATCGTCGTTTCGGACCGAGTTTTCGGCGGCGAGCGAAAGGATAAAGCTTCCCCCGCCGCTACCCAGCTGCTCACCGAGGCTGGATTTCAGGTCGCACCTCCCGTAGTCATTCCAGAGGGTGACGAAGCGCTCCGGGGCGCAATGGCACAGGCGGTGAAGGGCGGGAACTCGCTCATCCTCACCTGTGGTGGTACCGGACTGGGGCCCCGAAACCTCACCCCTGAAGTAAGCGAAGAGTTCATCTCCACACGGCTCCACGGCATCGAAACCCAAGTACTGATCGACGGGCTGGAGCATTCACCGCGCGCCGGACTTTGCCGAGGCCTCATTGGTCTCACTTCCCGGGAGCCTGGTGCAAGCCTCATCGTCAACGCTCCGAGTTCACACGGCGGCGTGCGAGACACCCTCGGTGTCATCCTTGCGCTGTGGCCGAGTCTGACAGAGTGGGTTCGCTAACCAGACGCTATTCGGTAGCGGGAAACTCGACGTCCCCAAGCTCGTCGAGTTCCAACCGGGTATCGTAGTCACGCTCAGCGCCAGTGCCCTGAACACGTACTATGTGCTCAACCGCGTCGAAGAGGCGCTTCGCGGGAATGTCGCGTGAGCCCGCAGTGTCGAGTGCAGCTACTAAGGAGGCCCGGTTCCACACCGCACATAACGGTTGCAGATACCCGTCCGCGGCCTCTATGACCGCAACGTCCGCACCGTCGCGAGCGGCTCGGGAGAGTGCCGGGATCAGTTCAGGGGATTGTGGTGCGTCGACGGAGACGACGGCGACGAAGGGGGCGTTGATACGCGAGAGCCCTGCAGCAATCCCCGCGACGGGACCCCCGAACGGCGGATCCTCACTCACCGTAGGCACTCCCAGCGGTTGCGGACTGACGACGATGCGCGGCACACCATCAGGAATGCGGGCGCACACCGCATCAACGAGTCGGATGCCGTTTACTTTCACTTGTGCCTTGTCAGCGCCCATTCGGGTCGAGCGTCCCCCAGCGAGCACAACGACGCCGACATCCTTCCACTCGTGTTGCACGTCTCGCACACCTCGCATGCTATGCCTCGGGAAGCTCGCGCGACCAGTCGCCAGATCGACCACCAGACTTGGCCACGATTCCCATCCGGCGCACAAATGCCGAGCGGTCGACACCCTTGACCATGTCCACGATGGCAAGTGCCGCAACGCTGACAGCGGTCAGCGCCTCCATCTCGACACCGGTGCGGTCCGCCGTGCGAACGGTGGCCTCGATGAAAACGTGGTCTTCGCGCAACTCCACGTCTACCGCGCAGCCGTGTACGCCAATCGTGTGGGCGAGAGGCAGCAAGTCCGGCACACGCTTCGCAGCCGAAATGCCTGCGACGCGTGCAACGGCTAACACGTCGCCTTTCGGCACGGTGCCTTCACGAAGTGCCTTCATCACCTCAGGCGAGCAAGCGACTTCACCTTGCGCGGTTGCATTCCGAACGGTTGGCTGCTTCTCCGTAACGTCAACCATGTAGGCCTGGCCAGCAGCATTGAGATGGGTAAATTTCATGTTGAGTCTTTCTTTCTTTAAAACAGCATCACTGGGATGCGAGTGGGGGCGTCGGTTCCAGGGGCAAGGACCGCGATTCCGTCCACTGCAGGTAGGGAAGCCACGAATCCGGAGCCGCCATGTCCGCCGGCAAAGGCTTCAGCGCGGACAGCCCCGTGTTCGGTGTGCAGGCGCACAGGTACGAATACATGACGATCAGCACGCGGGGCGGGGAAGTGCGTATCGACGTCCGCTTCCACCATTGTTCGCTCGTCCATGCTGCAACGCGTGCGGTCCCCGGCACTCGCGCGCAGTAACGGGATCGCGTACAGCGCGCACGAGACGAACGCCGCAACTGGATTTCCGGGCAGGCATATAAAAGCAGCTTCGGACCATCGTCCAACGCCCTGCGGACTTCCCGGGCGCTGGGCGACATGGCCGAACCACATATCTGGTGAGGAGGCTGTGACAGTGCGGACTACGTCGTACGCTCCAGCGCTGACTCCGCCGGTGGTGACCACGATGTCTGCCTGCTGCGCGGCTTGCTGGAGTAAGACCTCGGTCGATTGCGTATCGTCATCAGCGTGCATCGTGAATACCTTGGCGTAGCCGCTTTCGCGCAGAAGCGTCGCTACCATTGGCAGGTTTGAATCGGGAATTTGCGCGCCGCGAATGTCGCCGGGCCAGGCAACGAGCTCGTCGCCAGTAGAGACGACTGCGACGGTTGGGCGTTCGAAAACGTCCACAGTGCGGACACCAGTGGCGACAAGTGCGGCGAGTGTGCCAGCATCAATCCGTGTTCCCTCTCGCGCAACGACTTCACCGACGCCGACATTCTCACCAGCATGTCGGGTGTGGGAACGGCCAAGGTCAACAGAAGCAATCTGGACCTCGTCAGGGAGAGGATAAGGGCCTCGAGGGATATTCGTCTGCTCGACGGGGACGACATGAAGACCGTCCTGTTGCGGCATCGGTGCGCCAGTCATGATTCGGACTGCATGGCCAGCCGGACAATCGATTGCGTCATGTCCGGCCGGGATCTCACCAGCTACAGGCAGTACCCACGGCCCGTCACCGAATAGATCCGACTCGTGGGCTATGAAGCCGTCGACCGCCGAGTTTGAAAAAGGTGGCACTGGGAACCGTGCCACGACGTCGGCTGCGAGTACCTGGCCTACGCAGTCACCTAATGGGACGTCGCGCTTAACGCGGGGCCGCGCCGCAGCCAGGACACGGGCCAAATGTTCGTTGACAGAAGGAAGAGTGTTCATTAGTTCTTAACCACCGATTTCGCTCATGAGGCGCTCCGGCTGCAGGAAGCCCTCGTCATCAATGCCGTGTCCGGGCTTCTTCAGCCACATGGCTTTCGACCAGAGGTCCGCGAGCTCAGCGTCGGAGGCACCCCCACGCATGACGTCGCGGAGCGAGACCTCGTCGGCCGCTTTCGAGAACAGGCAGGACCGGATGGAGCCGTCAGTCGTGAGGCGGGTTCGGTCGCAGGCGCCACAGAAAGGGTGTGTCACAGACGCGATAATCCCGAGCTTGCCGCTGCGAGTACCGTCTGTGACATCCCATAGGGCAGCGGGTGCAGAACCCCGCGGCTCGACGGCAGGTGCAAGCGTGAAATCGTGGCGGAGACGCTCAACCAAGTCATGCGCCGTCACCATGTCGGTGCGCTTCCACTGCTCGCGTGGGCCCAGCGGCATTTGTTCGATAAAGCGCAGCTGCAGCCCGCGTTCCAGCGCAAAGCGCACGAGGTCTGTGACACCGTCTTCGTTGATGCCCGGCATCACTACCGCGTTGACCTTCACCGGCTGAAGGCCTGCTTCCACTGCGGCGTCGATGCCCGCAAACACGTCGTCAATGCGGTCTCTGCGGGTGAGCTGTGCGTAGAGCCCCCGATCCGTGGTATCGAGCGACACATTCACTCTGTCGAGGCCGGCGTCGGCAAGCCCCTGCGCCCGGCGCGCAAGGCCCAGGGCATTCGTGGTGACCGCAGTTGAGGGTGCGACGCCCTCGTCGGTGCGCATGGTCTTCGTCTCACTGATGATGCGTTCCAACGAGCGCCGCAGGAGTGGCTCGCCCCCTGTGAAACGCACCTGGCGGATGCCGAGGTGCTCCACAGCCAGGCGGATCAGCCGGATCGTCTCCTCGTCGGTGAGTGCCTCTTCAGTTGGCATCCATTCAAGGCCCTCTGCAGGCATGCAGTACGTGCAGCGCAGGTTGCAGCGGTCGGTAAGGCTGACCCGGAGGTCTCGTGCCGTACGCCCAAAACGATCGTCGAGCGTGCGCGGGGCGGGCTGCTCACCTGGGTCCAAGCTGGCGTTTGGTGCGAGTGGACCGTCGGAAGCTGCGCGGGACGCTAACGGCGATGCAAGAGGAAGGTGAATGGGCATAGTGCTGTCAATAATAAGTACGAAATACGCCAGGTCAAGAATTAGCAGTGAAAAACCCGTATTTATTGCTCGGGTGTTTGTGCCTTCCTTCCGCGGTTACCCGGGCCAGGCAGCGCGATAATCTCATAGTCGCCCTTGGCGAGGTGTTTCCTTAGGTCCTTCTTGTCAAACTTGCCCACCGAAGTCTTGTCGATCACGTCGACGAACGTCCAATACTCAGGTGCCATCCATGTTGGTAACACATCGGCGAGATTCTTTCGCAGCCGCTCCGCTGTTTCAGCGGTGCGCGGGATATCGTCCAAAAGCACGGTAATAGCCAGTGGGCGCTCGCCCCACTGGCGGTCGGGGAAGCCAATCACAGCGCACTCGATGACATCTTCGGCTTCCATGATGAGGTTTTCCACCTGCGCGGAATAGATCCATTCGCCGCCAGATCGGATAACGTCGCGTGCACGGTCGTACAACGTCATGTAGCCATCGGCGGTGACTGTTCCGACGTCACCAGTGCGCAGCCACCCGTCTTCAGTGAAGTGGTGGCGGGCGTCATTAATCTCTTTGCCGCGGAACGTCGAGGCCAACTCGCCCTTTTCTTGGGTTGGCGAGTGGTAGTAGCCGTTGGCAACCAAATTTCCTCGTACCTGCATCTCGCCTTGTGAAAGGTCTGTTGATGCCATCACCTCTCCATCGTTGACCACGCGGTATTCCAGCCATGGCACAAACCGTCCCTGGGACACGCGATACGCTTGGCGAGCTTCGCCTGAAGCGCCTGATGGTGGGCGTGCCACCGTGCCGACAGTAGACGTTTCCGTCATGCCCCACACGTGGACGACGTCGACACCGTAACGTTCCTCCCACACCTTGATCAGTGCAGGCGGGGCAGGAGAGCCTCCGACGAAGATCTCCTGCAAGCTCATGCGCTCAGGCGGCGTATGCAGATAGTGCACCATTAGCTGGATCCACAGCGTCGGTACGCCGTGCGCTACGCGTGGGTGCGTCGAGGCAATAATCGTTGCCAGCGTCGGTGCGGAAACGTCGGCACCTGGTAGCACCATCGGTGCGCCGGTGACGTACGCTGCGAACGGTACGCCCCAGCTCAACACGTGATAGATGGGGATGCAGCACAGGAAAGACTCGCCGTGCGTAATCGCTAGTGAATCCGTTGAGCGAAGCGTCATCGCCTCGAGCCAAAGAGAGCGGTGCGAATACGCCACGCCTTTTGGCGCGCCAGTCGTTGCTGTCGAATACACCAGTGCGGCTGCAGTGTTTTCTGGCAGTTCCGGCCACGAGTACCGTGTTGCTTGGCCGTCGAGAAGCTGCTCGTAGCTATGCACCTTGGCAGCTCCGAACGACAACCCAAGGACGTCGTCGCTGAGCAGAGCGCCAATAAAGACAATGTGCTCAACCAGCGGGCACATCTCCATCACTCGGCCAAGCTTTTCAGCCAGCCGCGGATCAGCCACAATGACCTTCGCCTCTGAATGGTTCACCACATAGGCAATCTGATCCGGCATCAACTGAATATTCAGTGGGGTGAAGACGGCGCCTTTCGCGGCGGTACCAAACATCACCTCAATATGCTCGGAGCAGTTAAACATGAACGTAGCCACGCGCTGGTCCCCGTCAATGCCCAGCAAGTTTTCCGCAGCGTTGGCAAAAGCGCTGGCCCGCGCGCCAATGTCCGCAAACGTGCACTCTTCGGCGCCCGTGGGCCCCCACGTCGTACACTTCGTCGAGGCGTGAGCGGTGCGCCCATACTCCAAAATGCGACCGACGGAAAACGGCACTTCCTGCATCGTTGAAAGCATGGGCACCACTTTAGCGCGAATGAAGCACGCGCAATTCAATCATGCGATACAATACGAGGCGGATCATGCGCATCGCACGAACTTTGCTGCGCAGCCAACCTCATCGATCCGCTTCCCCTTTTTGCAATCTACGTGCAGTGGCGTAGTTTTATTACATGGTTTTCACTGACCATGGGGGAGCGCGCAGGCAATTCAGTTACTGTTAACGAAGTTGCAGCGCACAGTGAACGAAACGACACAATGCACACGAAAGCTTCGAATCAGTGTTCACTCTCTTTGCTGGCGAAGTGACGAAAGGACATCCGTGACAGATACGGGAAACGCAGCAGGAACTGACCTTCAAGCGCTGAAGATTCCTGAACTGCGCAAACTTGCTGCAGAAAAAGGCCTCAAAGGTGTCTCCGGTCTGCGGAAGGGCGAGCTTATCCAAGCAATTACTACTGGCACCGTGCCTGGAAAGGCTCCTGCGAAGGCGGTAGAACCTGCGAAGGCAGTAGAAGAGGAAACTCACAGCGACAACCGTCGCCGCGCCACCCGCAAGGCCGCAGATCCCGCTGAAAATAGTGAGGAACAAGGCGACAAGACGGGCAAAGAGGAAAAGGGCAAAGAGCAGCAGTCCGGGCAGCACGAGGGGCGCTATGAGTCCCGATCTGCGGCACGCCGTGCTCGCCGAAACCGTGCGCGACACAATCATGAGTCCCACGATGCCGACGCAGAACAGAAGCACTCGAACGACGAGAAGAACGATAAGCCCGAAAAGCACGATAACGGCTCGGCCGACGAGAAGCCTGAAAATAGCAACGACGGCAACGGCGGTCGTGGCCGCAACCAACGTAATGACCGCGGCGGTCGTAACAACCGCGACCATGACGAAGACGGGGGAGGCCGTCGTGGACGCCGCGGCCGTGACAACAACCGTGACCAGCAGGATAACCAGAACATCCCACCAGAAGAGCTGCAGGAAGTAGCCGGCATCGTCGACGTCATTGACAACAACGCTGCGTTCATCCGCACCACTGGTTACCGTCAGAGCAGCGCAGACGTGTACGTGAACAACCGCCTCGTTCGGGCGAATGGGTTGCGCTCCGGCGATGCGGTCATCGGTCAGGTGCGCGCGAACGGGCAGGGTCACCAGCATGGCTCTGGCCGCAACCGCCAGCGCTACAACCAGTTGGTCCGTGTTGATTCCGTGAACGGTATGACGCCGGAGGACGCTAAGCAGCGCAAGCAGTTCCACAAGCTGACCCCGCTGTATCCGAATAAGCGTCTGCGCCTGGAGACAGAGCCAAACATCCTGACCACGCGAGTGATCGACCTGGTCATGCCGATTGGTAAGGGTCAGCGTGCACTGATCGTCTCCCCTCCAAAGGCTGGTAAGACGACAATTCTGCAGAACATCGCGAACGCAATCGCGAAGAACAACCCAGAGTGCTACCTGATGGTCGTCCTCGTTGACGAGCGCCCTGAGGAAGTCACGGACATGCAACGCAGTGTGAAGGGTGAGGTTATCGCCTCCACCTTCGACCGCCCGCCGTCAGAGCACACCGCCGTCGCGGAGCTCGCAATTGAACGTGCAAAGCGCCTCGTGGAGATGGGGCAAGACGTTGTAGTCCTCCTCGACTCGATCACGCGCCTGGGTCGCGCGTACAACAATTCGTCGCCGGCATCGGGCCGTATCCTGTCCGGTGGTGTTGATTCCAACGCGCTGTACCCGCCGAAGCGCTTCCTGGGTGCTGCGCGCAACATCGAGGAGGGTGGCTCGCTTACGATCATCGCTACGGCGATGGTGGAGACGGGCTCCGCTGGTGACACCGTCATCTTTGAGGAGTTCAAGGGCACCGGTAACGCCGAGCTGAAGCTTGATCGTAAGATCGCGGAACGCCGGGTCTTCCCAGCTGTCGACGTCAACCCGTCCGGTACCCGCAAGGATGACCTGCTCATGGGGCCGGATGAAGCGCGCGTGATGCACAAGTTGCGTCGAATCCTGTCGGCACTTGACCCGCAGCAGTCCATCGACATGCTGATCAAGCAGTTGAAGAAGACGAAGAGCAACGGCGAGTTCCTGATGGGCGTCGCCAACTCGGCACCAATGGTGGCTGATCAAGACGCAGAGGAGTACATCTAATGGCTGGCGAAGTTTCGCTTGTCGACGACTACGTCGCCGAATACGAGGGCATTCAGGCCCAGATGGGCGACCCAGATATTGCGGGCGACCAGGATAAATTCCGGAAGCTTTCAAAGCGCTACGCCGAACTGCAGCCGATCATCAAGGTCAACGACGCGCTGAACCAGGCGAGGGAAGATCACGAAGCTGCGGCTGAGATGGCGTACGAAGACAAAGAGTTCGCCGAAGAAGCTGAACGCCTTGCGAAAGAGATCGTCGCGCTTGAGGAGGAACTCGCGGACCTGCTCGCACCTCGCGACGAGCACGATGGTGATGACATCATCATGGAGCTCAAGGCCGGTGCTGGCGGTGAAGAGGCGGCCCTCTTTGCTGGTGACCTCGCCCGCATGTACCAAAAGTATTGCGAGAAGCACGGCTTGACCTGGGAAGTGCTCGACTTGTCCGAGTCGGACCTTGGCGGCGTAAAGGATATGACCGTCGCGGTGAAGGCGAAGACGCCATCACGTGACGGTGCATGGTCCAAGCTGAAATTTGAGGGTGGCGTGCACCGCGTGCAACGTGTGCCAGTCACTGAGTCGCAGGGCCGCATTCAGACGTCGGCCGCGGGTGTATATGTGTTCCCGGAGCCGGACGAAGTGGCGTCGGTAAATATTGATGAGAAAGACATTCGCGTTGATGTCTACCGATCCTCCGGCAAGGGCGGCCAGGGTGTGAACACCACTGACTCCGCCGTGCGTATTACCCACCTGCCGACGAATATCGTGGTGACCTGTCAGAACGAGCGCTCGCAGATCCAAAACCGAGCTCGCGCGATGCAGGTGCTGCAAGCTCGCCTTGACCAACTCGAGCGCGAAAAGGCCGAGGCCGAAGCCGCCGAGGGGCGCGCTTCCCAGGTGCGGACGATGGACCGCTCTGAGCGCATCAGGACCTACAACTGGCCCGAAAACCGTATTTCGGATCACCGCATCAACTACAAGGCGAACAACCTTGACACCGTGCTTGACGGAAACATGGACGATCTGATTACAGCGCTTCAGGCGCACGAGCGGCAGGAACGACTTGAAGCCGAGTAAACTCCCCGCTCAACAGGTCATCGCCCGTGGCGCGCAGCAGCTTGCGGCCGCGGGCGTTGCCACGCCAGCAGTCGACGCGAGGTTGATCGCTGCCTGGCTTCTCGACGACACCCCGATGAACGTACTGTTCCTCGACGTTGACCAGGAGTTTGAAACAGCGTTTGAAGCAGCGATTCAACGCCGGGCATCGCGCGAACCACTCCAGCACATCGTTGGGGCCGCGCCGTTTGGGCCTCTGACGCTGCGTGTCGGACCGGGTGTGTTTATCCCGCGGCCGGAGACCGAGGTCCTAGCCGATTGGGCAGTGAAGACATTGCAGCAGTCCGCTACCTCGCAGGCGCCCACTGTCGTGGATCTGGGCACTGGTTCGGGCGCGCTCGCGCTCTACATCGCGAATGCGGTACCGTGCGCCGAGGTGATCGCGGTGGAGCGGTCCGAAGCTGCTCGCGAGTATGCCCAACGAAATCGCGATGAACTCGGCTTGAACGTCCGGATCGTCGAAGGGGACATGACTGATCACAACTTGTTGTCTACGCTGCATGGCACCGTAGACATGGTGGTAAGCAACCCGCCGTACGTCCCCAATACCGACGGTCTGGACCCAGAGGTCTACGTAGACCCACCGGAGGCAGTCTTTTCCGGAGACGACGGTATGGACGCGATACGTGGCCTGGTGCCGGTGGCTGCGACGCTATTGAAACCGGGCGGAGTATTTGCAGTTGAGCATGATGACGCAACTTCTGACCTGACTGTCGACGCCGTTACAGCATCCGGCACGTTCGAAAGAGTGGAGCGGTTAGCGGACCTCACCGGAAAGCACCGCTTTGTCTGTGCCCGGAAGCGGAGCGAGTAAGCTAGTCCGGTACTGAACAAAGGAGACGAGGAGCATTATGGCGAGTAGGGTTTTCCAGTGCCTCGAACCAGAAGAACGCGAACAAGGACTGCAGGCAGCAGAAGCCGCAGTGAAAGAGGGGCGTTGCATCGTCCTTCCTACTGACACCGTCTACGGCATCGGCGCCGACGCATTTAATAACCAGGCGGTGGCGACACTGCTGGCAACGAAGCGGCGGGGCCCCGATATGCCGGTGCCAGTGTTGGTAGGGTCTTGGACTACTATCCAGGGGCTCGTGCGGGAGTTCACGGACACCGCTAAAACTCTCGTTGAAGCATTTTGGCCGGGAGGGCTTTCGATCGTCGTTCCGGAAGCCCCGAGCCTTCCCTGGAATCTCGGCGACACTCGTGGCACCGTGTTGTTGCGGATGCCGAATCAACCCCTGGCGCTTGAACTTCTGCAGCGAACTGGCCCGATGGCAGTCTCGTCGGCGAACCTGACGGGCAATCCACCAGCGCTCAACGCGGCCGCTGCACGCCAGCAGTTCGGGGAGGCAGTCGGCGTGTATCTCGAGGGTGGGCCCGCCGAAGTTGGCACCCCGTCAACGATTATCGATATTTCTGGCCCTAGCCCAGTCATCCTGCGAGAGGGAGCTATCAGCACGGAACGCATTGCTCAAGTCCTAAAACTTGACCCAGAGCAGTTGCGGAGGAAGTAGATGGGCGGCGCCGGAGTCCCGCTGCGTGAATTGGGCTTGGTTCTGCTTGTTGCCGCAGCGATCACCTACCTGCTCACAGGCGTGGTGCGCACAGCGCTCGTTCGGACGGGCAGGGTGGCAGAGATCCGCAAACGCGATGTGCATACCCAGCCGACGCCTTCTGTCGGTGGCCTTGCCATGTTTACAGGGCTCGTGTGCGCCCTTTTTCTTGCGCAGCAGCTCCCGGCGCTCACACGTGGGTTCGCACCGGTGACGCCCGAGATGACGGCAGTCTTCGCTGGTGCGAGCGGCATCGTGATTCTTGGAATTATCGACGACCTCTACGAGCTTGGGGCCGTCGTAAAGCTGTGCGGACAACTCTTGGTAGCTGGCCTCATGAGCTTTCTTGGACTGGTCTTTACCGTCTTTTACGTCCCGTTTGGGGAGGGGACCACGCTAATCCTCGATCAAGTGCAGGGTATGTTGTTGTCCGCGTTCTTCACTGTGTTGATTATCAACGCTGTGAACTTTGTTGATGGCATTGACGGACTCGCTGCTGGCCTGGGGATGATCGCCGGGGGAGCTATCCTTCTCTTCTCCCTCACTGTGCTCCACGACCAGGGTGGTGCTGTTTCGGCCTACCCGCCGGCGATCATTTGCTCGATTCTCGTCGGAATTTGTGCCGGGTTCTTGCCGCATAATTTCGAGCCTGCCCGAATTTTCATGGGAGACTCAGGCGCGATGCTTATTGGATTGCTGCTGGCAGCCGCGTCGACGTCAGCGTCGGGCAAGATCAACATGTCACTCTATGGGGCTGCGGACATGGTGGCATTAGTGAGCCCAATCATCGTTGTGCTTGCTGCAATTGCCTTGCCGTTGCTTGACCTGATTTGGGCGGTTATTCGACGGGTGATTCGTGGACAGCGACCGTGGGAGGCAGACGCCGGACATATTCACCACCGACTGCTTCGCCTCGGGCATACACACAGACGCACTGTTTTGGTCCTCTATATGTGGATTTCTGCAGTAGCCCTCGGTGCGGTGAGCTTTTCGATCGTCCCCACCCGATTTGCTGTAGCTTTTACCGTCCTTTCGTTGGTGGTGGCCTTTGTTGCGACGCTCATTCCATGGCTGAAAGGCAAGATTGGCCCAGTATCTGTGTAGGATGTCCAATCGTGGATACTCCAAAGAACCCTGTGACGCCGAACCTGGAAGTGTCAGACACTGAGCAGTATGAGAACCAACGGCGACCGCTGCTGCGTGCACTGCGCTTTGGAACGTTGGCATTGCTGGCGCTGCTTATCATCTCGCTGATGGCATGGGGAGCCGTGAGCGGCGCGCCAGGTCTTTGGGCTGTATTGATGGGGATCGGTATTGGTGGTGGCTTTGTGCTGTTGACCGCTATCAGTGTTCTTGCGACGTCTAATTCCACCCCTACAACCACGATGGCTGTCGTCCTCGGAGGTTGGCTCATCAAGATGGTCGTCATCGTGCTTATCTTGCTCGGGCTTCGGAACGCAACGTTTTACGACTCGACAGCATTCGGTGTAACTACGATCGCGGCACTTGTTGTTGCGTTAGGCGCCGAAGCTATGGGGGTACTGAGCGTACGAACGGCATATATTCAGAAGCCTTAAGACATACAGACATTTGCGTTGCTACCCCCTCGCCTTGGGGTGGCAACGCTTTTCTATGTCGGAATGTAGGGGAATTCCTACCGAATTTGTGGGTGTCTACCCCTTTTTGGAACGGGTGTGGGGGAAGTAACATTTTAGGTGAAAACGCCAGTACCAGCCATATTTAATGGCGTGTAACCGAAAAATGCTCAGAAGAAGCTTTGGAAGACCCCCTAAAGCGTGAAAATACGCTGTGACCTGTTAAAGTATCGGGCGGGTTAGTTAAGGTCTGCTGCTTCCTTATTTTTCGCTGGAAGAAGCACGAAAATACATCCCCTGTCCCGTGGTAGAAGATGTGCGACGGAGTCCGCCACGGAGACAGCTTGTTGGAGACGTCCATCGCACCGCACGTTAAGTGCGGCCCGAGAACGGGAGAGAACGCTGAGCGTTACAACTTTGGCCATGAAGGGTACATTCCACGCACCCCAATTGGGTCCAGAATTTTTCCCGGGGCACACGTTCGACCAGTTTATTGGTGAAGATTTCGCCAATGGCTGGTTCGCGCTGGACCGCATCATGCTGGTTCGCCTGTTCATGGCGGCAGTACTGGTGGTCCTCTTTGTTATTGCTTTTAGGAAGCCAAAACTGGTTCCTAAGGGTCTGCAGAATATCGGTGAATTGGGCGTGGATTTCGTCCGCATCCACATCGCCGAAGACACGCTGGGGAAGAAAGAGGGCCGGCGTTTCTTGCCGGTAATCGCGACAATCTTCTTCACGATCCTGTTCATGAATGTCGCCACGATCATCCCTGGCCTCAACATCTCGCCAAACGCACGTATCGGTATGCCGATTGTGCTGGCCGTTGTCGCCTACATCGCGATGATCTACGCGGGCGTGCAGCGCTACGGCGTTGCCTTCTTCAAGCACTCGACCGTGATTCCTGGGTTGCCGTTCGCTCTGCACTTCCTTGTTGTGCCGATCGAGTTCTTCTCGACGTTCATTCTGCGTCCGGTCACGCTGGCACTTCGTCTTATGGCGAACTTCCTGGCTGGCCACATCATTCTCGTTCTGCTGTACTCTGCTACGAACTTCTTCTTCTGGCAGATCTCGGCCTGGACGAGTGTGTCAGGGCTGACCCTGATCGCGGCGTTGCTGTTCACCCTGTATGAGTTGATCATTATCTTCCTGCAGGCGTACATCTTCGCTCTGTTGACTGCGGTGTACATCGAACTGTCGCTGCATGCAGACGCGCATTAACAAAGCGCAACCTACTGGTCAAACTGAATAAACCCCATACAAATTGTCACTCGTTTGTTTGCAGGAAGCGTTGCAGGCAAACACCAAGAAAGGGAACGACTTTCACATGAACGACATCATTCTTGCTCAGGCAGCAGAGACCGTCACCAACTACGGTGGCCTCGGCACCATCGGCTACGGCCTCGCAACCATCGGCCCTGGCATCGGCATCGGCATGCTGGTCGGTAAGACCGTTGAGGGTATGGCACGTCAGCCAGAGATGGCCGGCCAGCTGCGTACCACCATGTTCCTGGGTATCGCCTTCGTTGAGGCACTTGCCCTGATTGGCCTCGTTGCAGGCTTCCTGTTCTAAAAAGAACTCACGAATTCCACGTACACTTTTTAGATCAGGAGCAACCAATGACTAACGTCAACGATATTTTCGTGTTGGCAGAGGGAGAGAAGCTTCCGCTCGAGACGGAGCCGTCCATTCTCCTGCCTGCCATGTACGACGTGGTTTGGTCGACCGTTGTCTTCGTCATCGTGTTCTTGCTCTTCTGGAAGTTTGTCCTTCCGAAGTTCCAGGAAGTACTGGCGGAGCGCGAAGACCGAATCAAGGGCGGCATTGAGCGTGCTCAGGTTGCCCAGGCCGAGGCTAAGGCTGCTCTAGAAAAGAACAACGCTGAACTCGCTGAGGCACGTGCCGAAGCTGCTGAGATCCGTGAAGCTGCCCGAGCAAAGGGCAAGGAGATTCAGGCAGAACTTCGTGAGCGCGCTGAGGAAGAGTCTCGTCGAATTGTTGAAGCAGGCGAAAAGCAGCTTCTGGCTTCCCGCGAGCAGGTCGTCGCTGAACTGCGCAACGAGATGGGTCAGAACTCCATCAGTCTGGCAGAGCGTCTGCTGGGTACCGAGCTTTCGGATGATACCCGCCGCTCGAACACGATTGATGCTTTCCTCGCCGAACTCGACAACGTTTCTACGAGGAAGTAGGCGAAATGAAGGCAGCTAGTCGCGAAGCACAAACAAAAGTTTCTGAGCAGCTTGATCAGTTGATTCAAGGGGCAGGGGACACCGTTGCTGTTGCATTGCAGCTCGGTACGGAATTGTTCCTGACCGTGGATCAGCTGGACGCCGAGCGTGCACTGCGCATCGCTGTCGCTGATAGCTCGCTTGATGCCGCGCAGCGTCGCGGGATCATCAACGATGTTTTCGGTGCCAAGGTGGCAGAGCCTACGGCACAGATCCTTGCTGCAGCAGCTTCCGAGGAGTGGTCAAACCCGCGCGAATTCCGCGCAGGCCTGATCAACCTAGGTCGACGCGCGCTGATGAAGGGCGCGGAGGCTCAAGGGCAGTTGGAGCAGGTCGAAAACGAGCTGTACCAACTCTCCACCTTGCTTGAGAAGGAGCGGAAGCTTACTCAGCTTCTCTCCGACCGAACCGCTACAGCCGCACAGAAGCGCGGTCTGCTTGCGAATGTCATTTACGGCAAGGTCACCACGGTTACTGAAGCGCTAGCTTTGCAGGTCATTGGCCGTCCAGAACACCACCCGGTAGACGATCTCGCAGCTCTGGCAGCTGACGTCGCCGCGTTGCGTGGGAAGGCCGTGGCACGTGTGGTCACCGCACAGGCGCTCTCTGATGCGCAGCGCGATGCACTGGCACAGAAACTTGAGAACATTTACGGTCGTGAGATGGCGATCCATTCTGAGGTTGACCCCAGCCTCCTCGGTGGACTGACCATCCGAGTCGGCGATGAACTAATTGACGGGTCGACGCGCGGTAAGTTGAACCGCATGCGCACCGACCTTCTCGCCAACGCGACCCTTTAGTAAGAGATAATGCTGGAACAAACTACCGAGAGCAGGAAGAACATGGCGGAGCTGACGATCTCCTCCGATGAGATCCGTAGCGCGATAGCGAACTACACCTCGAGCTACTCCGCGGAGGCCTCCCGTGAGGAGGTCGGCGTGGTGACTTCGGCTGCAGATGGTATTGCCCAGGTTTCCGGGCTGCCAGGATGCATGACGAATGAGCTGCTCGAGTTTCCGAACGGCGTCATTGGCGTCGCACAGAACCTTGAGACCGATTCGATCGGTGTCGTGGTTCTGGGTAATTTCGAGACCCTCACCGAGGGCGACCAAGTAAAGCGGACAGGCGAAGTTCTGTCCATCCCGGTTGGGGAGGAATTCCTCGGCCGCGTTATTAACCCACTGGGCCAGCCAATTGACGGCCTTGGTCCAATTGAATCCAACGAAGAGCGCGCGCTTGAGCTGCAGGCTGCAGGCGTTCTCGACCGCCAGCCGGTTGAGGAACCAATGCAGACCGGTATCAAGGCTATTGACGCCATGACCCCAATCGGTCGTGGTCAGCGTCAGCTCGTCATTGGTGACCGTAAGACTGGTAAGACTGCAGTCTGCATCGACACCATCCTGAACCAGAAGCACTTCTGGGAAACCGGTGACCCGTCGAAGCAGGTTCGTTGTATTTACGTCGCAGTGGGCCAGAAGGGCTCCACGATTGCCGGTGTTCGTGCAACCCTTGAGCAGCATGGTGCGCTTGAGTACACCACGATCGTGGCTGCTCCTGCATCCGACTCCGCAGGTTTCAAGTGGCTCGCACCGTTCTCCGGTGCAGCACTGGGCCAGCACTGGATGTACCAGGGCAAGCACGTGCTGGTGATTTACGATGACCTGACCAAGCAGGCAGAGGCATACCGCGCCATCTCGCTGTTGCTGCGTCGCCCACCAGGCCGCGAGGCATACCCAGGTGACGTATTCTACCTGCACTCTCGTCTGCTGGAGCGTGCTGCGAAGCTGAACGATGAGCTGGGTGCAGGCTCGTTGACCGCACTGCCGATCATCGAGACGAAGGCTAACGACGTGGGTGCGTTCATTCCTACCAACGTCATCTCGATTACAGACGGCCAGGTCTTCCTCCAGTCCGACCTCTTCAACCAGGGTGTTCGCCCAGCTATTGACGTGGGTATCTCCGTGTCCCGTGTCGGTGGCGCTGCGCAGACTAAGGGTATGAAGAAGGTTGCAGGTAACCTGCGTCTCGACCTTGCTGCATACCGTGACCTGGAAGCGTTCGCTGCGTTCGCGTCCGACCTCGATGCAGCTTCGAAGCGCCAGCTCGAGCGCGGTCAGCGTCTCGTAGAGCTCCTCAAGCAGTCGGAGAACGCTCCGCAGCCTGTTGAGTTCCAGATCGTATCTATCTGGCTTGCAAACGAAGGCGCCTTTGACGTCGTTCCCGTCGAAGACGTGCGTCGCTACGAGTTCGAGCTGCAGGAGCACATTCGCTCCGTCGCTCCGGAAGTCTACGAACAGATCTCCGGTGGCGCTGCGCTCGACGATACGAGCAAGCAGACGCTGCTGCGCGTCAATGATGACTTCGCTCGCTCGTTCCAGTCCTCCACCGGTGAGCACATCGTGCGCGAGCCAGAGGCGGATCCGCTGGACAAGCGTGAGGTCAAGAAAAATACCCTTAACGTCGGCCGTTCCAAGAAGTAGTTCTTGGAACAAGACGTAAACGTCTACATATAGGAAGGGAGGAGAGTAAACCATGGCAACACTTCGCGAACTACGTGACCGTATTAGGTCTGTAAACTCCACGAAGAAAATCACTAAAGCCCAGGAGCTGATCGCGACTTCGCAGATCACCAAGGCACAGCAGCGCGTCGAAGCGGCAAAGCCGTATGCCGACGAGCTGAAAGACGTCATGGAACGCCTCGCAGCTGCGAGCTCCCTCGATCACCCCATGCTCCGTGAGCGTGAGAATGGTCGAGTCGCAGCAGTCCTCGTGGTCACATCAGACCGCGGTATGGCCGGCGGGTATAACCACAACGTGTTGAAGAAGGCAGCAGAGCTCGAGCGCATGCTTGAGGAAGCTGGCTACGAAGTCGTCCGCTACATCACGGGCGGTAAGGGCGTAACCCACTACCGTTTCCGCGATATGGAGGTCGAAGGCTCTTGGACCGGTTGGTCCCAGAAGCCTTCGTGGGAAGCGACCCACGACGTTCGTCGCCACCTGATCGACGGCTTCATGGCGAGCTCTGAAGGGACCGCTAAGTGGCGCGAGGGCCTGCATGGCCCTGAGGGTCAGGAGGTTCGTGGCTTCGACCAGGTTCACGTGGTGTACACAGAATTTGTGTCGATGTTGACACAAGAAGCCAGGGTGCACCAGTTGCTGCCGATTGAGCCGGTGCTTGAGGATTACGAGTACGAGCAGGAAGACATGCTCACCACAAGTGGGGATGTGCAACCGGACATGGATTTCGAACCTGATGCGGATACGCTGATGGACGAACTGCTTCCGGCGTATGTTTCTCGCTCGCTGTACTCGATTTTCTTGGAGGCATCTGCAGCGGAGTCCGCTTCACGTCGTACGGCGATGAAGAACGCTACGGACAATGCGACCGAATTGGCGAACAACTTGTCCCGTGAGGCTAACCAAGCCCGTCAGGCAAAAATTACCCAGGAAATCACCGAGATTATCGGCGGCGCTGGCGCGCTGTCTGGTAGTGGAGAAAGTGACTAAATCATGACTACTGCTCACTCTTACGACGAGCTCGGCGAGGAGCCAACGGGTCAGGCTCAGAATGAGTCCGATTTCGCTCAGAACCCGGCAGGGTCTGAGAATGGCCGCGTCGTGCGCGTCATCGGCGCAGTCGTCGACGTGGAGTTCCCGCGTGGCGAGCTGCCCGCTTTGTACAACGCGCTTGAGGTTGACATCGACCTCGGCGAAATGTCCCGCACCATCGTGCTTGAGGTAGCCCAGTTCTTGGGCGACAGCCTCGTCCGCACGATCGCCATGGCACCAACCGACGGTCTGGTTCGTGGCGCACAGGTACGTGACTCCGGCAATCCGATCTCCGTTCCGGTTGGCGACCAGGTCAAGGGCCACGTGTTTAACGCGCTTGGTCAGTGCTTGGACGACCCATCGGTCGGCGTCGGTGGTGAGCGATGGGGCATCCACCGCGAGCCACCAGCGTTCAAGGACTTGGAAGGCAAGACCGAGATCCTTGAGACCGGCATTAAGGTCATCGACCTGCTTACCCCTTACGTGAAGGGTGGCAAGATTGGCCTCTTCGGTGGTGCTGGTGTCGGTAAGACAGTTCTCATCCAGGAGATGATTACGCGTATTGCACGCGAGTTCTCCGGTACCTCCGTGTTCGCCGGCGTCGGCGAACGTACCCGTGAGGGTACGGACCTCTTCCTCGAGATGGAGGACATGGGCGTTCTTCCAGATACGGCCCTTGTTTTCGGCCAGATGGATGAGCCGCCAGGGGTTCGTATGCGTGTCGCGCTGTCCGGCCTGACCATGGCGGAGTACTTCCGCGATGTTCAGAACCAGGACGTGCTCCTGTTCATCGATAACATCTTCCGTTTCACCCAGGCTGGTTCTGAGGTTTCGACCCTGCTGGGTCGTATGCCATCGGCCGTGGGTTACCAGCCAACGCTGGCAGACGAGATGGGTGTTCTCCAGGAACGCATTACCTCGACCAAGGGCCGTTCGATTACGTCGTTGCAGGCAGTTTATGTTCCGGCTGACGACTACACCGACCCGGCTCCAGCGACGACCTTCGCTCACCTGGACGCAACCACCGAGCTTTCGCGTTCCATTGCTTCCAAGGGTATTTACCCAGCAGTGGATCCGCTGACCTCGACCTCGCGCATCCTTGAGCCAGGTATCGTTGGCGAGCGTCACTACGAGGTTGCACAGCGAGTTATCGGTATTCTGCAGAAGAACAAGGAACTGCAGGACATCATCGCAATTCTCGGTATGGACGAGCTTTCCGAAGAGGATAAGGTCACGGTTATGCGTGCTCGTAAGATCGAGCGCTTCCTGGGCCAGAACTTCTTCGTCGCTAAAAAGTTCACCGGCGACGAGGGCTCCTACGTACCTCTCGAGGAGACCATCGACGCCTTCGAGAAGCTGTGCAACGGTGAATTCGATACATACCCAGAGCAGGCATTCAACGGCCTGGGTGGCTTGGATGACGTTGAGGCTGCCTACAAGAAGCTGCAGGGCTAGGAGGCAATAATGGCTGAACTTACCGCTCAATTAGTCTCGGTAGACCGTTTGCTCTGGAAGGGTCCAGCAAGCATCGTGACTGCTCAGACTACCGAAGGTGAGATCGGCATTCTGCCTGGCCACGAACCCATCCTTGGTCAGCTCAAGGACAATGGTGTCGTGACCATCCGCCCAATCGACGGCGAGCGCATCGTCGCCGCCGTCCAGGGTGGGTTCCTTTCCGTGCAAGGTGACAAAGTGACCATTCTTGCGGATTACGCCATCTTCGCCCACGAAGTGAATCGTGATGAAGCTCAGGCAGAGCTTCAGAACATTGATGACGCACTCGCGAAGTCTCGTGCAGAGGCCGAGCTTGCTGCCGTCCGTCGCAGTGAATCTCGCTAACGCGGTCACCGCGTAGGAGGAAGGTAGAGCGCCACGCTCAACCTTGTAAAGCCCCGCTGTTTTAGCAGCGGGGCTTTCCGTTTCTTCGTTGCTTGCACTGGCAGCGAAGGTCGCTAAAATGAAGCGCATACTTTCATCAAGGTCGGTTTGAACGAAGCAGAGGTGCAATGTGATCGTTTTACTGTACGTGGCATTGTTCTTTGTGTTCTTTGTTATCACTGTGTGTGTGTGGCGCTTTTTAATGTTCCGCAACTCCGGCGCGATAGGCCTGTTCCGACAACTCCCGGCCACCGGGGTCCACGGTTGGCGCCACGGTGTGCTGATCTATCACGCGGAGGAGCTCCGTTTTTATAAACTGCGGTCCTTGTCATTCCAGTACGACATGTGCATTGAGCGCACCCAGACCAGCTTCGAGGGAATGCGAGCGCTGAGTCTAGAAGAGCAGTCGTTCATGCCAGGGATTAAGGAAGCCGTACTGCTGCACGGTGCCGATGGCGATATTGAATTCGCGGGCCAGAAGCGCGCGCAGATGGCGTTGATTTCATGGATTGAGTCTGCACCTGATGAGCGGCAGGAAAAGGTTGATTACGAGGCGCTGCGTCGGCGTGCGCTGCGTGACCGCGGCCGCGATCAGCGCTACTAGCGGGATAATTCCGTGCAGAATGACACGACCGGTAGCCTAGTATCCATGCGTCTTGTCATTGCTCGCTGTTCAGTAGATTATGTTGGTCGTCTCGATGCGCATTTGCCGTCTGCGCTTCGCCTTATTTTGATGAAAGCTGACGGGTCTGTGTCGATCCACGCAGACGACCGTGCTTATAAACCACTGAACTGGATGACACCGCCGTGCACGATACGTGAACAAGCCGTCGTGGATATTGATGGGGAAGACACGGGGGACGAGTTGTGGATCGTGGAGAACCCAAAAGGCGAACAGCTTCGCATAACGGTCGAGGAGATCGTGTCTGATACCAACGTGGAGCTCGGTGAAGACCCAGGTCTTGTGAAGGACGGGGTGGAAGCGCACCTACAGGAGCTGTTGGCTGAGCATATTTCTACGCTCGGCGATGGGTTTACGCTCGTCCGCCGTGAGTATCCGACGGCGATTGGCCCAGTCGACTTGCTCGCCAAGGACGCAGACGGCAAGACAGTTGCCGTTGAGGTGAAACGCCGGGGAGGGATCGACGGCGTCGAGCAGCTCAGCAGGTATGTTGAACTGCTTAACCGCGATAGCGTACTTCGTCCAGTACAGGGTGTATTCGCTGCGCAGGAGATTAAGCCTCAGGCCCGCACGCTCGCGGAAGATCGTGGTTTTCGCTGTATTGTGCTGGACTATGACGACCTGCGTGGAATCGAATCAGACGAGCTGCGCCTGTTTTAGAGGAGCGATGTAGCAGTGCCGCGAAGAAATCGGCGTCAAAACATCCAGCCGAGCTATATACTCCCGCGGGATGGGTCCACCTTTATCGGCACCCAGGAAATGGAAGGGCCGCGGTGGACGCATGGTGAGATCTACAAAGTGCGTCAGATTGGTTCTTCCGCAGCGCGGAAGTTCTACGTGTGCCCGGGGTGTAATCAGAACATTCCTCCGGGAGTAGCCCATGTCGTTGCGTGGCCGAAGGAAGTGGGGCGCGGGGCGGATGATCGCCGACACTGGCATAGACATTGTTGGTCGAGGCGGTAGGGTATGAGGCATGATTGCAGCATTTTCAGTAGCACCAGCCGTCACTGACACGCCGAACGCGGAGATGTCGCAGGCCGTGGCACGCGCCGTGAAAGTAGTTCGTGAATCGGGGCTGCCGAATGAGACGACAGCCATGTTCACCACGGTTGAGGGTGAATGGGACGAAGTCATGGACGTTATTAAGCGTGCGACGCAAGCGGTGGAGGAAGTGTCTCCACGTGTTTCGCTGGTGATTAAGGCGGATATCCGCCGTGGGTTTACAGATATGCTCCACCAGAAGATGGAGTCTTTGAACAAGCATCTTGAGGAGAACTAGGACGTGACAGGACCACAATTTACGGCAGGGGCCGTTGATTTAGCTCAGGTAGCGAAGCAAGCGGAGGCCCGCGAGGAAATGCAGCGCGAGGGGTTTGTCCCAGTATTTACGATTACTGAGGCAGATTTGGAATCCAAGGTACTGCAGCGCTCAATGCAGATTCCGGTTGTCGTTCATGTCGGTAGTGCGCGTTCAGCTGATTCGGAGTCGCTACGGGCGACGTTGACCAAGTTGGCTACCGGTCAGCGAGGATTCGCGTACGCATACGTTGATGCTGATGCCACTCCGCAGATCGCGCAGGCGCTTGGTGTACGGATTGTTCCGACTACGCTCGCGCTTGCTGCTGGGCGCCCACTGACGAGCTTCGAGGGGGATCAGTCGGAGGAAGAATTGAAGCCTTGGCTCGAGGCATTGGTGAGCAACGTTGGCAGGCAGTTGCAGGGCCTAGACGAGGAGCCCGTTGAGGATGCTGCCCCAGCAGAGGACCCGCGTTTGGAAGAGGCAGCTCGTGCGATGCAGGCAGGTGATTTTGATCAGGCTACGGCTATCTACGATGCGATGCTGAGCGAGGAGCCTGGTAACAAGGAGGTTGCGCAGGCGAAGGCGACGGTGGCCGTCGTCAAGCGGCTTGACCCTGCGAACTTGTCGGTTGATCCTATTGCTGATGCTGCGGAGCACCCTGACGATGTCGCGAAACAGCTGGTGGCTGCTGATGCTGAGCTCGTGTCCGGTGCGCCTGAGAAAGCATTCGACCGTCTGTTGGGCTTGATCAAGCAGTCTCCAGAGGCGAAGGAGCGACTGCTCGAGCTCTTCGGGCTTTTCGACGCCGGCGACCCGCGTGTGCTCGCCGCTCGTACGAAGCTTGCGAGTGCGCTGTTCTAGCGTGACATGCAAAAGCCCGGGCCTGCAGGAACTCCTGAGGCCCGGGCTCTAGCGTTCTAGCGGCTTAGCTTGTACAGCTGTGCGCTCATTGCTGGTACGTGCAGCTCGATCGAGTGAGGGAAGTGATCCCACTGAACATCGTCGCTGTGCACAGTGTGTGGCAGGTCGTTGTTGGCACCGCCGTAGACGCCTGCGTCCGTGTTGATGAGTAGCTCCCACTCACCGGCGACCGGCAGGCCGATCCGGTAATTTGGCTGGGAAGCTCCGGACATGTTGATGACGGCCAGCACAGGGTTGCCCTCGGTATCCCACCGGAGGTAGGCGAGGATGTTGTGCTGTGAGTCGTCGCCCTTGACCCACTGGAATCCGGCAGGCACGTTGTCCTGCGCGTACAACGCAGGGGTGTCGACGTACACTCGGTTGAGGTCGCGAACTAGTTGCTGGATACCGCGGTGGTACTCGTGGCCCCAGCCGTCAGAAATATTATCCCAGTTGATTGAGTTCGCTTCGTCCCACTCGGTGGTCTGGCCCCAGTCACAGCCCATGAAGAGGAGCTGCTTGCCTGGGTGGGAGAACATATAGCCGAAGAGCGTGCGAAGGCCTGCGGCCTTGTTCCAGTCGTCGCCTGGCATGCGCTGCCAAAGCGAGCCCTTGCCGTGGACTACTTCGTCGTGGCTAAACGGCAGGACATATTGCTCGGAAAACGCGTACACGAGGGAGAACGTGATTTCGTTGTGGTGGTATGAGCGGTGAATCGGGTCGAGGGAGAAGTACTCGAGTGTGTCATTCATCCAGCCCATGTTCCACTTCAGGGAGAAACCGAGGCCGTCGTGTTCCGTCATAGCGGTCACGCCTGGCCAGGCGGTGGACTCCTCCGCGATGGTCACGATGCCTGGATGGTTGCGGTGAACCGTAGCGTTCATCTCTTGCAGGAACTGGACAGCGTCCCAGTTCTCGCGCCCACCGAACTGATTTGGAAGCCATTCGCCGGGTTGGCGGGAGTAGTCAAGGTAGAGCATTGACGCGACGGCGTCGACGCGGAGGCCATCAATGTGGAACTCTTCGCACCAGTACAGAGCGTTTGCGACCAAGAAGTTGCGAACTTCGTTGCGTCCGAAGTCAAAGACGTAGGTGCCCCAGTCTTTTTGCTCGCCACGGCGCCAGTCGGGGTGCTCGTACAACGCGGTGCCGTCGAAGCGGGCGAGCGACCAGTCATCCTTTGGGAAGTGTGCGGGGACCCAGTCGACGATGACCCCGATGCCTGCAGCGTGTAGGTCGTTGATGAGTGCGCGGAAATCATCTGGAGTTCCCCAACGGGCGGTTGGGGCGTAGTATCCCGTGACCTGGTAGCCCCAAGAGCCACCGAATGGATGCTCGGCCACCGGGAGGAACTCGACATGGGTGAAGCCGTTTTCCACGAGGTACGGTACGAGCTCGTTGCGCATCGTCTGGAAGGTTGCGCCCTTCTTCCATGAGCCGACGTGGCACTCGTAGACGCTCATTGGGGAGTTGGTCGGGTCTGCTTCGCTGCGCTTTTGCGCCCAATCCTCATCTGTCCACTCGAACTCGGAAGGGGCGGCAACCACGGAGACGGTCTCTGGAGGCGTCAGCGTTTGCTTCGCCAGAGGGTCGGCCTTGTCGATGCGACGGCCGTCGGACGTCTGTACTGCAAATTTGTACGTGGTGCCTGCCTCAATGCCCGGGATGAAGATCTCCCACACTCCAGTCGAACCGAGGACGCGCATCGGGTACTGGTTTGGGTTCCACGCACAGAAGTCACCGACGACGGCTACGCCCTGTGCGTTCGGGGCCCATACAGCGAACGAGGTACCAGTGACGGTGCCGAGCGTCGTCTCGTAGGTACGGACGTTGGCGCCGAGCACCTCCCAGAGACGCTCGTGGCGGCCTTCGCTAATCAGGTGCAGGTCGAGCGTGCCGAGTGTAGGCAGGAAGTGATATGCGTCGGCGACGGTCACCGGGTCGCCCTCGGGGTAGTGCACCTTGAAGCGATAGTCGGGCGCAGTGGTGTCGGTCAAGCCGATCGCCCAAATATCGTCGCCAAGGGACTGCATTTGCCGGATCTCATCGTGGATGAGTAACTCGACGTTCGTTGCGCCCAGGAATCGGGTGCGAATGAGGGAGCCCTCGGGTGCTGCGTGCCATCCGTAGAAGTCGTGCGGTGCGTGGTGCTTGCATTCGAGGAGGCGGTGCCGATCGTGTGCCGGGATCAGCAGTGCTGGGTTGACTGAATTTGCAGACATAATGATCTTTCTAGCGTCTGTTTGGTCGCGGTTGTTATGGGCGGTAGTCGTGATCTGAAATTTGTCGGAATGCGAGCGCTTCTCGCTTCTGCGGCGCAACATCAGGCAGCTTCAGAATGTGAGCGACGTTGACTTCCGGTGCGAGGCGCACGTAGTTTTCTGATCCCCAGTCGTAATACGCGTCAGTTACCAAGTCATGGACGGCAAACTGCGCACCATATTCGAGACCAACTGCCGGCGCGTCGAGGTACAGCGTGCCTTCCTGCGCGTTCCATGGGTCAAGATTAACGACGACGAGGACCGCGTTGCCAGAGATCGCATCAACCTTCGAGTATGCGAGGATCTGGTCGTTGTCCACGTGATGGAAGCGAATTTGACGTAGCTGCTGCAGCGCAGACTGCGCCTTGCGGAAGCGGTTCAGCGAAGTGATGTAAGGCTCTAGAGACTGCCCGTTATCGAGGGCTGTCTGGAAGTCGCGTGGGCGCAGTTCGTACTTCTCGGAGTGGTTGTACTCTTCGCTACCTTCTGCGACGGCTTCGCCTTCGAAGAGCTCAAAGCCGGAATATACGCCCCACAATGGGCTCATTGTGGCGGCAAGCGTGGCGCGAATTGCGAACGCGGCTGGACCTCCGTACTGCAGCGAGGCGTGCAAGATGTCAGGCGTGTTCACGAAGAGGTTCGGGCGCGAGACATCCGCGACGTCGACCATGTGCTCAGCGAAGTCGATGAGGTCACTCTTAGATACTTTCCAGGTGAAGTGAGTGTAGGACTGGGAGAACCCTGCCTTCGACAGCCCGTACATCACTGGTGGGCGGGTAAACGCTTCGGCCAAGAAGATGACGTCGGGGTGCGTCTCGTGGACGCGGGTGATCAACCAGTGCCAGAAGTTCACCGGCTTCGTGTGCGGATTGTCCACACGGAACGTTCGGATGCCCAGGTCTACCCAGTACATGACAACCCGGTAAATCTCCTCGTAGACCTTCTCCGGGTTGTTATCGAAGTTGATCGGGTAGATATCCTGGTACTTTTTCGGCGGGTTCTCGGCGTAAGCAATCGTGCCGTCTTCCAAGATGGTGAAGAAGTCGGGGTGCTCGCTCGCCCAAGGGTGATCCGGCGCAGCCTGCAAGGCCAAATCCAGCGCTACCTCCAATCCGAGTTCGTGCGCATGGTCAAGCATCGCGCAAAACTCTTTCTCACCACCGAGCTGCGGGTGGAAGGCATCGTGCCCACCGTCTCGTGAACCGATCGCCCACGGGGAGCCGACATCACCCTCCTCGGCGACAAGTGTGTTGTCTTTGCCCTTCCGGTTGATCTCACCGATTGGGTGGATAGGAGGGAAGTAGACCGTGTCAAAGCCCATTGCAGCAACGCGATCGAGCGCCTTCGCAGTGGTAGCCCAGGTACCGTGAACCGGGTTGCCTTCATCGTCCCAACCGCCGGTGGAACGCGGGAAGAGCTCGTACCACGAGTTCACCAGCGCATCGCGTCGTTCTACGTAGATATCGCAAATAGGCCCATGGGTGACGAGCTCCCGAAGCGGAAAAGCATTGAGAACTTCGAGTACTTCGTCAGAAATGCCGGCGAGAATTCGTTCAGCCAGTGGCAGCGCGGGATTATCAAGCGCCGCAGCGGCCCGCTCGAGCACCTCGCGGTCTGGGGCCGGAGTCTGCGCAATTGCGGCTTCAAAAAGGTGGATGCCGTGGGCGATGTCGTTCGCCATTTCTTCGGTAGTCTGCCCGGCCTCCAGCTTCTTTGTGACGGCGTTGCGCCACGTCGCCATGACGTCACTCCAGGCATCGACGCGGTAGCGCCACAGACCCTGAGCATCGGGGACAAACACCGCGTGGGTGTAGTCCGGGCGGTACGGTTCTTGCTGCATGTGAATGGAGTACTGTTCTCCATTCGGATCCGTAATAACCAAGCTTGCAGCGATAGCGTCGTGGCCTTCTCTCCACACCAGGGCAGAGACTGGCACAACCTCACCTACCACCGCCTTTGCCGGAAGAGTTCGCCCGGAAACTTGAGGGCGTACGTCGTCGATACCAAAGCGTGCAACCATGTCGTTTTTGTCCTCACATGTGGCCGATGGAAGTCGGACACACCTATAGGTGTGCTCTTTCTTCTCTCAGACTAGCTAACTCTCGCGTTAAATATCGACATAAGGGTTCGCTTTCATCCGTGGCGATTCTCATACAACGATATGGTTACACTGAGAACTCAGTCGCTTGTTTTTCTATCCACCAAGACGCCGAAGTAGAAAGAAGCCAGAATGGTAGCCGTGAACGAACCAACCACTGATCCAGATCTGCTTATCGACTTCCGAGGAGTCGAGTTTATTCGCGGAGGCAACACGCTTGTTGGCCCTATCGACTGGCAGGTGGAGCTCGACGAACGTTGGGTCATCGTCGGCCCAAATGGCGCCGGCAAAACCACACTGATTCGAATGGCGGCTGCCCAAGAGTTCCCATCGCGCGGCGTCGCATTCGTACTCGGAGAGCGCATCGGTAAAACAGATATGCGTGACCTTCGCGCGGCAATCGGATTGACGTCCTCAGCGATTGCTTCGATGATTCCGCCAAGTGAAAAAGTAGGTGACGTCGTCGTCTCCGCAGGCTACGCGGTCGTCGGGCGTTGGCGCGAGCAGTACGAGGACGTCGACTACGAGCAAGCACTCGAAGTCCTGGAACAGGTCGGGGCTATGCACCTTATCGACCGCACGTGGGGAACGCTCTCAGATGGAGAAAAGAAGCGCGTCCTCATCGCCCGCGCGGTCATGATCGACCCAGAACTGCTCATCATGGACGAACCGGCGGCAGGTATGGATCTCGGCGGACGCGAGGACCTCATCGCATACCTCGGCGACCTCGCACTCGACCCCGATGCGCCAGCTATGGTGATGATCACCCACCATCTGGAAGAAATCCCATATGGTTTTACACATGCCTTGCTGCTCGACGAAGGAACAGTGATCGCCCAAGGTCTTATCGAAGACGTATTGACCAGTGAAAACGTCTCTAAGGCGTATCACCAGCCAATCGAAGTGCAGCACGACGACGGCCGGTTCTATGCACGCCGTGCACGAAGCGCACGAAGTGGTGCGCACCGCGCATAACACCACGCGAGGAGGTGGAGCACCGTGTACCGCAAAACCGGCGCATTTTCTGTCGACGCAACAGACGCCGTCGACGCAACAGAAACCAGTGGGTTCAACGGGTCACGCCTGTCTGCCACCGTCATCCTTATCCGCGACACTCCCGACGGAATCAAGGTGTGGATGCAAGAACGAGTCATGAGCATGAAAAACTACCCAGGCATGACAGTTTTTCCCGGAGGTGGCGTCGATAGTCGCGACTTCCCACCCCGCGCCTGGAATGACGGAGACCTGTGGATTGGCAAGTCGGCAGTCTCTGTTGCACGAAGGCTCGGCGTCACCAAATACAAGGCACATGCCCTGCTGTTTGCTGCTGTTCGCGAATTGTTCGAAGAAACCGGAACACTGCTCGCCGTTGACGACGAAGGAACCCTACTCGGCGACGCACGTCCTTTCCACGACCAACGGCTCAAACTCGTCTCGCACGAGATCTCGCTTACGGACATGCTGCAGGCCAATGAACTCAACGTCTGCAGCGACCTCCTCATCCCATTTGCACGCTGGGTAGGTTGCTCGCACCGAGGTAACTGGTTCGACACCTTCAGCTTCCTCGCAAAAGCACCCATCGGACAAGAACCAGACGCGGAAACCGGCGAGGCAGACGACGCAAACTGGTTCTCCCCGAAGCTACTCATGGAAGGATGGCGCGCCGGGCTCGTTCGCTTCGTGCCATCAACATGGGGGCAACTCCAACAGCTGTGCTCCTGCGACACCTTCGAGGATGCGGTCAAACTTGCACGCAACGCCGACATGCGCCCGATCATCGGAGACCCCGCCGATGATCCGCGCTACCACGAGTTTTTCCACCAGCACCCGACAGATAGGATCGGGACGCCCAAATGAGTTTTACTTTGGACGAGGTTGGGTTCCTACGGGACAACCTGCAAAAGATTCTGGCGCTTGGACCGGACCTCGAACTCATTCCAAGTACGCTAATTCGCGACAGAGCCGTACTGGAAAAGGAATTCGGCGATCATGCCCGTGTCGTTTCGGAGTTACTCGCTGCGCAGCGCAGCGCCCGTGGGAAGATGCCCGAACATTGGCTTACCGATAGCGACGCCGCGCAACAAGCAACGCCACAGTTCGTTGCCGAATACAGAGCGCAGCTGATCAAGGATTTCGGAGCAGCCACGGTCCACGACGTGACCTGTTCAGTGGGAAGCGAAGGGGCGTCGATAAGAAAACAACAGCTCTCTTGGATAGGCTCCGATCTCGATCGCGTACGGCTTGCGATGGCTCAAGCAAACCTTGCCGACGCCAACGTGCTCCTCTGCCAAGCCGATGCACTGCAACCCATTAGCCGCGCCGATGTCATCGTGGCTGACCCAGCACGACGCGCCAACGGCCGACGAATCACCGACCCAGCAAAACTCCTACCACCCCTGCCAGACCTCGTGGAAGCACATCGTGGCAGAGAACTCGCAGTAAAGTGTGCACCCGGAATCGACTACAGCGAGTGGAGCGGGCTCGTCAGCGTCGTCTCTCTCGATGGCGGCGTCAAAGAAACCTGCCTGTACACAGAAGGTTTCGGATCCGGCATTCGCGAAGCGGTGGTGCTGCGCGCGGACGGTTCGCGAGAGATAGTGAGGTCGGACGAGCCTGACGACACCACTGTCGCCGAACCAGGTACTTGGATGATCGAGCCCGACGGAGCGATCATCCGCGCCGGGCTAGTTCGCCACTGGGCGCACCGGCACAGCTTGTGGATGGTGGACCCGCACATTGCATTTCTTACGGGTGATGAGCTTCCCGCAGCAACGAGTGGCTTCCGTTTCTTAGAGGCTGTGCCGTTCAAGCGTCTTAAGGCAGCACTGGCCAACTACCAAGCGGGGGCGCTTGAGATCCTCGTACGCGGGGTAGACGTCAACCCGGACCAGCTTCGGAAGAAGATGAAGCTGAAAGGGCACCGACAGATGGCGGTACTTATTGCGCGAACAGGCAACAGCCCGACTGCATACATTTGCGAGGCAAGGGAGCATCAGCGCGTAGGGTAGTGCGCATGAAGTATCTCGATCACGCTGCAACTACTCCGATGCGTCAGGTAGCAATCGATGCCTGGGTTGAACACGCAGGTGCGTTGAATCCCGGTGCGCAACACGCAGCGGGACGCCAAGCCAACGCGGTGCTTGCCGATGCAAGAGAACAAGTCGCGGAGTTGCTTGGCGCGGACCCGGTTGAAGTGATTTTCACAGGCTCGGGCACCGAGGCAGACAACATCGCGGTCCGCGGTCTCTACGAAGCCATGCGTGGCAAGCAAGGGGACCGGGTGGTGTGTTCACCGGTTGAGCACTCGGCAGTGCTCGAGACTGTCAAGGCACTAGGAGCACAGCACGTGGATTGGCTCCCGGTAGGCGACGACGGCCACCTGTCGGACCTCGAGGCGCTTGACACTCCGGCAGCTGTGGCCGCAGTGATGTGGGCAAACAATGAGACTGGCGCACTCCAGCCAGTGAAGGAGGTTGTTCGCAGAGCTGCGCTTCAGAACACTCCTGTTCATGTGGATGCTGTGCAGGCCGTTGGAAAGGTCCCCGTTCACTTCCACGACCTCGGTGCTACCACATTGGCAGCGAGCGCACATAAGTTTGGTGGGCCACGCGGAACCGGCCTACTGCTAGCGAAACGCTCGCCGGCGCCGACCGCATCGATTCACGGTGGCGGCCAGGAACGTGGACTGCGACCAGGGACGGTAGACGTGGCCTCTGCCGCTGCAACAGCTGTAGCACTGGCGGAAGCATGCTCTGAGATGGATCGTGAACGCGAACGCGTGAAGGAACTTCGCGATGCACTCGTGGCAGGTGTACAGCGTGAGGTCCCGGACGTGGTGGTAACAACCCAGGAGCCAGCTGTGGAGGGGCATGCCCACTTCATGTTCCGCGGTGCCCACGGGGACGCGATGCTGATGCTGCTCGACTCGTTGGGCATCGCTGTATCAACTGGGTCTACATGCGCAAGTGGTGTGACCCGAATGAGTCATGTGCTTGAGGCGATGGGCGTGGAGGAAGCGCTCGGCTTGGGCGCGCTACGAATTTCGCTGGGGCGAACGAACACACGTGAGGACGTCGACTACTTTGTCCAGAACATCGCTGATGTAGTTGCGAAGGCGCGAGCGGCGGGGAACATGTAGATCTCACGCGATAGTGGGCGAGTTAACGTCGATGTGTTGGCGTTGTTTGCCGGGCCCGAACCAGTACAAGCATCATGCTGGTTCGGGCCTTTCATACTTTCGACCCAACCCAACGGGGGTAAAACACGGGGGTACCAACTGTTCAACGATCACGAAAAGGTCTGCCTAACGCATCCATAGGGCCTAAGTTTGGCTACACCAGACCATGAAAGGTTTTTGGTATAAAAAGATTGTGCATTAATAGTGTCGGCGACACGTGTCGAATGACACATGTCGTGCCTGGTAATCCCGATTTGCTTAGTATTCTCTTACCTACTGTTGCACTAGAGCGCATAATATACGGGTGGGTTGATTGTTGAACACCCGTCGACAGGTGTCGGTGGGTTTGTTGAACATGTTGGGTTTGCTGCGATGGTTTCTGAGTGTTTTTTAAGCTATGTGTGCAGGTTGTGGGGCTAGATGTGTTGAACAATCGGGGCTGCGGATGTTTTGTTGGAGTGCATCACGAGGGACTTTGTCTCGTAGTTATGCACTCAGTGCCTGTCTATGCTCAGCGATGGTCGTATAAC
>NZ_JAEUWV010000013.1:0-61677 GCF_024102595.1 Corynebacterium lipophilum | reverse complement strand
AGGCACACATGCGTGAACGCGACCAAGCCAACTCACCCGACGGCCGGCCGAAAGTCTACGACACCGGCATCGACACCGACTTCAACCCCTCCTGGGCCATCCGACACGGCTGGGCAGGACGCTCATAACCCCAGCACAACACCCCACAACCCACCCATCCCAACCCCTGAAAAAGCACACATTTTGTCACTTAAGTCGACACGCCGAGAAAAGCACACATTTTGTCACTTAAGTCGACGATGGGCTTTGACACCCGCGCATAACAAAACCCCAGCTAAAACCGTGTTCTAGCTGGGGTTTTCCCTGAGCCACCTGCGAGAATCGAACTCGCGACCTTCTCATTACGAGTGAGACGCTCTGCCGACTGAGCTAAGGTGGCAACGCTGCACAATATTACAGCACCGCCAAGAATCCACGAAACTACCAGGTCAGCGGGCTTCGCAGGCGAGGCGGATGTGGCCGAGCATCCCGTTGAACGCCACGACGGGGCTCACTTGCTGTTGGAGGCGCAGTCGGCACTGGGCGATGGCGTCGAGGCACGCCACGAGTCCTTCGGGGCGGACCTTCTCGGCGAGTTCGGCGGCGAGTGGCTGGAAATCGGGGTGGGTCAGCGAGACCTTAGCGTCGGATTGGACGGCGAGGGCATCACGGTAGATGCCGGCGAGGTCCACGAGGATGAGGTCGAAGACATCGCGCTTGCGGCGGGTGCCGCGCGCTTTCTGGCTCGCCTCGAGCGCTTTGACGGAGGCGGACGCCCCGCGCAGCGCCTTCGCCGCTCCCCTGCCCTTCGCGCCGACACCGAGGGCCTGCTCGAGTTTGGCGCGCTCCTCGGCGTCCTCCTCGGCGTAGTCCTCGACGGCAGTTTTCTCCGTGGCCTTTACCAGGGAGGCCACGGCCTGAAAGGCCTGGGCGCCGTGGAAGACCAGCTCGGCAAGGTTGATCGCCTGGGCGCGGCGGATCTGCACGGACTTGTCGTTGACCATTCGTCGCGCCCGGCCCACGTGTCGCAGGGTGGTGGCGGCGGCGAGGCGGGCGTCAGACTCCGTGGCGCCTTCCTCCTGCATGAGGATGCGCACCACCTCGTCCTCGGAGGGCGCGGGGATATAGAGGTGCCGGCAGCGGGAGCGCAGCGTCTGGGAGAAGTCCTCCGGGTCCGTCGACGGCGCGCACAGGATAATCACGGTGTGGGCTGGGGGCTCCTCCACCGTTTTCAGCAGCGCGTCGGAGGCGTCCTGGCCGAGGCGGTCGGCGTTCTCGATGATGAGGACGCGCCAGGGGGCGACCGTCGGCATGCGGGCGGCCTGCGCGATGTACTCGCGGGTCTCCTTCACCTTAATCGTGAGTTCCTTGGGCACCACGTGCATGACGTCGGTGTGCTGGGAGGACAGCGCGTCGCGGCAGCCTTTGCAGCGCCCGCAGCCGATCTCGTCAGGGTCCGTGCACACCAGCGCAGCCGCGAACGCGAGCGCCGCGTTGGAACGCCCCGAACCGGGAGGCCCCGTGAACAGCCAGGAGTGCGTCATCGCGCGGGCATCGCCGATCCCCCGGGCGGCCGCGGCAGCGTTCATGATGACCTGCTGGACGGAGGGGGCGTCGGCAAGTAATTGACTCACGGTAGGCACAAGCCCCAAGCGTACAGCAGGGCGAAAACCCGCTAAAGTGTTACAGCATGGAACGATTCTGGCGCAGTTTCAAATGGCTGTGGGGCACCTCGTGGCCCCTCTACGCCGCAACTGTGCTCGGAACCAACGTGCTCGGCGCCGTGCTGATCATGCTGTTCGTGCGCTTCCTCATCCCCATGCGGGAGGTGCAGCAACTCAACATTCACGACGAAAGCCTCGGCTTCCTCGGCGCGGCCTACTTCTGCTTTGCCATCTTCGTGGGCATCGTGGTCACCTTCTTCCTGTTCCGGCCGGTGCTGGAGTGGCAGCTCAGTCCCGATGACCACGACCCAAACATGGTGCGCAACCTGGTCATGCGCATCCCGGTGCTGCAGACCGTGATCGTGGTCGGGGTGTGGGCCATCGGCATCATGATCATCACTGTGGCCGCCTGGCGCATCGACCACCAGCTGGCAATCGTGACCTTAGGGTCTACGTCGCTGGCGTGCTTCGTCACTGCCGTGATGACATATCTGCAGGCAGAGCGCCTGGTGCGGCCGGTGGCGGCGTCGGCACTCGCGCGGCGCTTCGAGGACTCCACCCTGGAGCCGCCGATCAAGCACCGCCTATACCTGACGTGGTTCACCACCTCCGCCGTGCCAATGTTCGGAGTGCTCGCCCTGTTCTTCGCGCAGCGCCACGGCTTCTTCTACAACCGCCCCGGCGAGCTCATGCCTGCCGTGCTCGCGCTGACGCTCACCGCACTGGCCACCGGCTTCATCGGCACTGCGTTCGCCATCATGAGCGTGGTGGACCCCATCAAGGAGCTGCAGGAAGCCATCAATAAGGTGCGCCGCGGGGAGCGTAACACCCAGGTCGACATTTACGACGGCTCCGAAATCGGCGTACTACAAGCCGGGTTCAACGAGATGATGCGCGGCCTCAACGAGCGCCAGCGCGTCCGAGACATCTTCGGCCGCTACGTCGGCACCGAGGTCGCCCAGAAGGCGCTCGAGGAGAAGCCGGAGCTCGGCGGGGAGGACCGCCGCGTGGCCGTCGTATTCATCGACGTGATCGGCTCCACCACCTTCGCCGTCAACCACACCCCGGAGCAGGTCGTGGCCGCGCTGAACAACTTCTTCGAGATCGTCGTTGAGGTGGTGCACCGCAACAAGGGCGTGATCAACAAGTTCCAGGGCGACGCCGCGCTGGCCGTGTTCGGTGCGCCCGTCTCCATCCACGACGCCGCCTCCCACGCCCTCCAGGCCGCCCGCGAACTCCGCCGCGAACTGGCGGGCCTGGAACTGCAGGCAGGCATCGGGGTGGCCTCCGGGCACGTGGTCGCCGGCCACATCGGCGGCTCCGACCGCTTCGAATACACCGTGATCGGCGACGCCGTCAACGCCGCCGCCCGCCTCACCGAGCTGGCCAAGGACACCCCGGGCTGCGTGCTCACCAACGCCGCAACCCTGCGCGCCGCCAACGAGGTCGAGCAGCAGCGCTGGACGCTCATGAAGTCCGTGGAGCTGCGCGGGCGCAACCGCATGACGCAGCTGGCCCGCCCGGTGCGCTCCACTCTGGCGGACCGCTACTAGCCGCCCCGCTTACGAGCGCTTCGCGGCCTTCTTCGTCGCCTTCTTGCGCGTCGTCTTCTTCGTTGCCTTCTTCCGCGTGGTCTTGCGCGCGGCCTTCTTGGCTGGCTTCGGGTTCTCTGCCTCGCGGGCCCGGCGCGCGGACAGCAGCTCGTTCGCGCGCTCGTCCGTCATGGTCTCCGGGGTATCGCCGCGCTGGAGAGACGCGTTCGTGGTGCCGTCGGTGACGTACGGGCCGAAGCGGCCGTCCTTAATGGACATCGGCTTGCCGGAGACGTCGTTGTCCCCGAGCAACTTCAACGGCGCCTTCGCAGCCCCGCGACCACGGCGCTTCGGCTCCGAGTAGATGCGGCGCGCCTCCTCCAGCGTGATGCTGAAGATCTGCTCCTCGCTGGCCAGGGAGCGCGAGTCGGAGCCCTTCTTCAGGTACGGGCCGTAGCGTCCGTTCTGCGCCGTGATCACTTCCCCATCGTCGACGCCCACCTCGCGCGGCAGGCTCAGCAGCTGCAGCGCCTGCTCAAGCGTGACCGAGGCCGGGTCCATCGACTGGAACAGGGACGCCGTCGCGGGCTTGAGCTGCTCCTCGACGAGCTCGGTCATGCGTTTTTCTTTCTGCTTCGCGGCCGTCTTGGTGTCCCAGTTCTTCTTCCGCTTGCCCTCTTCGGCGCGCTGCTTGTCCTCGGCGGCGCGCTCCTCGGCGATGACTTCCTCGGCGTGGGCTTGCGCCTTCTCCAGCTCGTCGTCGCCGAGTTTCTCGGTGACGTAGGGGCCGAAGCGGCCCTCCTTGGCCACTACCATGCGCCCGTTGGCTGGGTTCACGCCCAGCTCGCGGCCGGACTGCGGGGTGGCGAACAGCTTCTCCGCCAGTTCCAGGGTGACCTCGTCAGGTGTGGTCGCCTCAGGGATGTTGGCGCGCTGGTACTCCGGCTCACCGTCGGCGGTGACACCCACCTGGCGTTCCATGTACGGCCCGTAGCGGCCCACGCGCACGTTGACGGCGCGGCCTTCCGCGTCGTCGAAGAGTTTCAGGGAGTTGACCTGGCGGGCGTCGATACGCTCGAGGTTGTCCTCGATGATGTGCTTGAGCCCACCGCGGCGCGCGATCGCCTCGGCGGTGTTGTCGCTGGCGTCGGCGTCGCCGAAGTAGAAGCTAGTCAACCAGCGGGTGCGGTCCTCGTTGCCGTGCGCGATCTCGTCGAGCTCGTCCTCCATCGAGGACGTGAAGTCGTAATCCACCAGGGCGTCGAAGTTGTTCTCCAACAGCCCCACCACGGAAAACGCCACCCAGCTGGGCACCAGCGCGTTGCCACGGGAGAACACGTAACCGCGGTCCTGGATCGTCTTAATAATCGACGCATACGTCGACGGACGCCCAATCCCAAGGTCCTCCATCTTCTTCACCAGGCTCGCCTCCGTGTAGCGCGCCGGCGGGTTCGTGGAGTGCCCATCCGCCGAAATCGCGGTGGTCGGCAGCTCGTCGCCCGCGGTGAGCTGCGGCAGGTGCGTCTCGCTATCACGCGTATCCGAGTAGGCACGCAGCCAGCCCGGGAACGTAATCGTGCGTCCGGTCGCAGCAAACTCGGTATCGAAGTCACCCGCAACGGTCACCTTCGTGGAGTTTCCGCGGGCGTTCTCCATCTGGGACGCCACCGTGCGCTGCCAAATCAGCTCGTAAAGCTTGAACTCCTCCGCGTCCAGCACCTTCGACAACTGCCCCGGCGTAGCAAACCGCTCACCAGCAGGGCGGATCGCCTCGTGCGCCTCCTGCGAGTTCTTCACCTTCCGGTCATAGATACGCGGCTTGTCCGCCACGTACTCCGCGCCGTAGAGCTCCGTCGCCGCAGCCCGCGCCGCCGACAGACCCTGTTGCGACAGCGACGTCGAATCCGTACGCATATATGTAATGTGACCGTTCTCGTACAGGCGCTGCGCAATACGCATCGTACGCGCCGACGTAAAGCGCAGCTTCCGCCCCGCCTCCTGCTGCAGAGTGGACGTCATAAAGGGTGCGTACGGCTTGCGGCTGTACGGCTTCTCCTCCACGCCGCTCACCGTCATCGAGGTGTCCTTCAGCGCCCCAGCAAGCTCCTCCGCCACCTGCTTATCGACGACCACAACCCCCTCAGCCGACTCCTTCAGCCGACCGCGATCATCAAAGTCCTTCCCCTGCGCAATCCGCGAACCGTTAATCGCAACAAGCTTCGCATCAAATGCGGTGCCCCCACCGTACGTCGCGGTCACATCCCAGTACTCCGCCGGGATAAACGCCATGCGCTCGCGCTCACGTTCCACGATCACGCGCGTCGCTACCGACTGCACACGACCCGCCGACAGCCTCGGCATGACCTTCTTCCACAACACCGGAGAGACCTCGTAGCCATACAACCGGTCCAGAATGCGGCGGGTCTCCTGGGCGTCGACAAGATCCATGTCCAGCTCACGGGTATTCTCCGCAGCCTCCCGAATCGCCGACTCCGTAATCTCGTTGAACACCATGCGCTCCACCGGCACCTTCGGCTTCAACGTCTCAAGCAAGTGCCACGCGATCGCCTCACCCTCACGGTCCGGGTCTGTCGCCAGCAGCAGCCTGTCCGCCTGCTTCAACTTCGCCTTCAGGTCGGTGACCTTCTTCTTCTTGTCAGGACTGACAACATATATAGGTGCAAACCCAGACTCCGGATTCACACCCAACTTCGCCCACGGTTCCTTCTTGTACTTCGCAGGGATGTCAGCAGCACGGCCCGGAAGATCACGAATGTGCCCCACGGAAGCTTCCACAATGTAGTCACTTCCCAGATACTTCTGGATCTTCTTCGCCTTCGTCGCGGACTCCACGATGACGAGGGTCTTGCCGTCTTCAGCCACGCTTCGTGACACCTCACTTCAAGAACTATGTTCGTTAACTCACATAAGTTGTATCAGACAATTAAATAGCAACCCTACAACTCCTCGTTTTCACCCCCACCAACTACACTGAACCCCCATGAGCACCATCGGGCACCCAAGGAGGTAAAACCCCAGATGATCGACTCCCTCATCGGCTTCCTCCACACCCTGATGGGCACACCCCTCTTCTACCCACTCGTCGTACTCCTCATCCTCGGCGACGCGCTGATCCCCCTCATCCCCTCCGAAACCGTCCTCAACCTCTCCGGCGCCTTCTCCGCATCCCAAGGCGTCCCCAACGCGTGGGGCATCATCGCCGCCGCCATCATCGGCGGCATCATCGGCGACAACATCTGCTTCCTCCTCGGCGGACGCCTCATCCACGTCGTCGACCGCCTCGACCCCAACTCCAAAGCCGGCCAAGCCATCGACTGGGTGCGCCGCAACATGAACCGCGGCGCCGGCATCACCGTCCTCGTCGCCAGGTTCCTACCCTGGGCACGCTGGGTTGCCACGATCGTGCTGGGCAGCGTGCGCTACAACTGGTTCGCCTTCTTCCTCTACGACACCATCGGCGTCATCATCTGGGCTTGCCTCTCCGTCGGCCTCGGCTACGCCGGCGGCTCCCTCCTTTCCGACTTCCCCCTCCTCGGCATGATCGTCGGCATCGCCCTCGGCGCCCTCGTTGGCTGGTTCATGCAGCGCATTCAGTCCTACATCTTCGAACTTTTCGACGTCCGGCGCGGCGTCTCCGCCGTGTAGGTCTTGAGTGCTGCGCGCGTGCTTCCCAGGTGGCTAATTTCGGCGAGGGAATTTGGTGCTAGTAAACAGGAGCCAGTGCCAAAGGACGCACCCCGCTTTTCACGACCTGGGCTTTTCTCGAATCCCCCGGAAGGAATTGCGTCTATTGGCACTGGCACGTGAATGGAACTCAAAAGCAAAAACCCCGGCCGGAGCCGGGGTGTGCACCTATATAGATTAGAGAGCGGTGACCTGCTGGGCCTGTGGGCCCTTGGCGCCCTCGCCGATTTCGAACTCGACCTTCTGGTTCTCCTCGAGGGTGCGGAAGCCGCTGCCCTGGATCTCGGAGTAGTGGACGAAGACGTCGGCGGAGCCGTCGTCTGGAGCGATGAAGCCGAAGCCCTTTTCTGCGTTAAACCACTTCACGATGCCTGTAGCCATTGGTGTGTTCCCTTTCAAAAGATGGATAAATGAAGCCGTCCACCAGGGCTGATGTCCTGGCGCCCGCGTAAACAATCCCTCGCGAGCACCGTTGAAGGCGCGCACAAAATTTGTTACTGCCAACCAGTGTGCCACAAACTGGCATACTTTGCTGTGTCATGAAGCAGGATTTTGGTTCTTTTGGGGGCGAGCTCGTTCGCGGGCTTCGCGAGCAGTTCCCCCACTCCACGATCACGCACGTGGAGGAGATTCCGGCGCGCCCGGCGGAGTACGGCGAGTGGCCCGAGTGGGTGCACCCGGCGCTACGTCACGCGCTGGAGGAGCGCGGTGTGCAGCGGCTGTTTCGCCACCAACAGTTGTGTGCCGAGGCCGCCTGGCGGGGTGAGGACGTTGTGGTGGCGACGGGGACGTCGTCAGGTAAGTCGTTGGGGTATCAGCTGCCGGTGCTTTCGGCGTTGGCGGCGGATGAGCGGGCGTGCGCGCTGTATATCACGCCGACGAAGGCGTTGGGGTCGGATCAGTTGCAGGCGACGTTGGCGCTGACGAAGGATCTGCCTGGGATTACGCCGGCGCCGTATGACGGGGATACGCCGGTTGATGCGCGGCGCGCGATCCGGGATCAGTCGCGGTTCGTGTTCACGAATCCGGATATGTTGCACGCGAGCATCCTGGGTTCGCACGAGCGATGGGCGCGCCTGTTGCGCCACCTGCGTTTCGTTGTTGTGGATGAGTCGCACACTTATCGGGGGGTGTTTGGCGCCAATGTGTCCCTCGTTTTTCGACGCCTGCTTCGCCTCGCCCGCGCGTACGGTTCGGAGCCGACGTTGGTGTTTGCGTCGGCGACGTCGGCGGCCCCGGCGGAGCACGCGGAGCTGTTGTGTGGCAGGCCGGTGCGGGCGGTGGATGTGGATACGGCACCGACGGGTGAGCGCACGGTGGTGTTGTGGGAGCCGGGGTTCATCGAGGGCGCGGAGGGTGAGCACGGCGCCCCGGTGAGGTACGCGGCGACGACGGAGGCGGCGTCGATAATGGGCTGGTTGGTGCGTGAGGGGGCGCGGACCTTGACGTTTGTGCGCTCGCGGCCGGCGGCGGAGATTGTGGCGATGCGCGCGCAGGAGGACTTGAGTGCTGCGGGGCGGCCGGATTTCGCGCGGCGGATCGCGGCGTATCGGGCGGGCTATCTGGCGGAGGACCGTCGTGCGCTGGAGCGCGCCCTGGACGAGGGCGACATCCTGGGCATGGCCACGACGAACGCGCTCGAGCTGGGAATCGACGTCGGCGGGCTCGACGCCGTGGTGATGGCGGGCTATCCGGGTACGGTGGCGTCGTTTCGGCAGCAGGCGGGCCGGGCGGGACGCCGCGGGCAGGGCTCACTGGTGGTGCTCGTTGCCCGCGACGAGCCGATGGATGCCTTCCTGGTGCACCACCCCGCGGCGCTGCTGGGACGCCCGGTGGAGCGCAGCGTGTTCAACCCGTCGAACCCGTACATCCTGCGCGGCCACCTCTACCACGCAGCACACGAGCGCCCGCTGACCTCGAAGGACGTCGACGACTTCGGCGCCCACGACGTGGTGGAGCAAATGTGCGAGGAGGGCCTGCTGCGCAAGCGCCCTCGCGGCTGGTTCCCCGCATCTGACGCGGAGGTGACCGTCTCTATCCGCGGCGGTGCTGGCGCCGAGGTGATGATCGTGGACGTCAGCGACGGTCGCCTTTTGGGCACCATCGATGCCGCCCGCGCCCTCACCCAGGTCCACGAGGGCGCCGTGTATGTGCACCAGGGTGAGCACTTCGTGGTGCAGGAACTCAACCTGGACGACTACGTTGCGCTCGTGGAGCCCGCGCAGCCCGACTACACCACCCGCGCCCGCTCCACGACGGACATCCGCATCCTGGGCGAGGCCCACGAGACCCACCAGCTGGCGAAGGGCGTGTGGGTGGCCAGCGTGGACGTCGAGGTCACCGACCGCGTCACCGGCTACGTTGTCCGCCTGGCGGACGGCTCAGTCAGCGAGCACATCCCACTGGACCTGCCCGCGCAGCACCTGGAGACCCGTGCGGTCGCCTACACGATCGACCCGCTTGTGCTGGACTCGCTGGGCATCAGCGCGGGCGAGGTGCCCGGCGCGCTGCACGCGGCGGAGCACGCGGCGATCGGACTGCTGCCCCTCATCGCCACGTGCGACCGCTGGGACATCGGCGGCGTATCGACGGCCCTCCACCAAGACACGCTGCTGCCCACAGTATTCGTCTACGACGGCCACCCCGGCGGCGCCGGCATGAGCGACGAAGGCTTCGCCCGCTTCCACACGTGGATCACCGCCACCTACGGCGCAGTGGAGTCCTGCCCGTGCGAGCACGGCTGCCCGTCCTGCATCCAGTCTCCAAAGTGCGGCAACGGGAATCAGCCGCTGGATAAGCAGGCGGCGCTGAAGGTGTTGGGGCTCCTGAGCAAGGCGTCATCCGTGGACGCAGAAAACCGGGAATTTGGTGCATAGATCGGGGAGCGAGTGACAAAGGACGCAATCCGGTCGGCCGAATCCGGCAAAAGCCCAGGTCGCAAAAAGTGGGTTGCGTCCTTTGTCACTCGGTTCTGCTGGGGTGACACCAAATCCCTTTGCGCAGGGGTCGCGACCTGGGGAAACGCCACGGCGCCATCCCGAAAAGCGGGATTTTGGTGCACACCTTGGCGCAGCACGCACCAAAATCCATCACAGCCCCTAGCGAGCGGAAATGCTATCCTTTACCTCGAAAGCCCCGGAACGATCCCTGCACTACGAAAGTAGGAGTAAATCGCCGGGGTTACTGGTTTTCAGCTTAATCATAGTCCTTTTGATTGATACACTGCGGGGCATGGATAAACGCACACTCCGCATGTGGATCCCAAACCAGCACGGCGCGTGGGCAATGGCGCTCACCCCCGCCATTGTGGGGACCCTCGGCGTCGCGTTCGGCACCGAGCGCTTCCCGGCCGCGATCGTGTGGTTGTTGATTGCGTGGTTTATCGGATACTGCGCGTTCTTCACGTTCGGCCAGGCGGCCCGGGCACGCACTGTGGAGCGGCGCCGCCAGTACATGCCACCAGTACTCACCTACGGAGCGATCTCCCTGGTCGCGGTAGCGATCGTGGTCATGCAGGATCCGTCGGTGCTCAGGTGGGCGTGGTGCTACGCCCCACTGGTCGGCATCGCTGTGTGGGAAACACTGCAACGCAGACCGCGCTCGCTGGCCAGTGGCGCAGCGACGACGGTCGCCTCCGCACTACTGGTCGCGGTGATCGCGCACCTAGCCGGGTTGCCGACTGATTGGTCCAGCCCGGCGATCGTCGCGACGACGTTTTTGGCGCTCTACTTCACCGGGACGGTGCCGCTGGTCAAGACAATGGTGCGTGACCGCGGCAGCAGCGCCATGCTGGCGTTCAGTATCGGCTACCACGTGGTGGCAATCGTGGTGATGGTCGTATATGCCGCCCTTGTTGGGTTCGGTTGGTGGATGGTCGCGGTACTGGTGTTGGCACTGGCCCGCGCACTGTACTTCCCGCTGAGCGCGCGTCGCGGAAAGCGGTGGACTGTCAAGGACATCGGCAAGGCGGAGGTTGTGCCGTGCATCCTGGCGGCGCTCGCGGCACTTGGGGTGCTGCTCACCGGATAGAGCGGCGCCTGACCAGATTGAGCAGGGTGTATCACAGATCTTCCGCTTCTCTGGCGGTAAAGCTGGGATACTGTAGTTTATGTCCTCTCGAAAAATTCTGCTTCGTCCAGAGTATAGCCATCCAAGCTCTTTATGGCCGTCTAAAGAACTAGTAGTCTCTGAGCCTAAAAACCTAGGGTTCTATCTTCCTGAGGAGATAGGGATTAAGCCAGCTTTAGGAAACGAAATCCTTGAGTGGACGAGGGAATTTCAGGATAATTTTCTCGAGAAACCCGATAGCTTTCATCAGCGCCCGCGCTGGAAAGACCAATTCGATAGATTTCAATGGTATGACGCGGGCTGGGATATCACGTACGCCTTGAGAGATTCATTCCCATCGACGCAGATCATTCCCCGGTTTTCGCAATTTGTTTTTTCCATCAATGAGCGAAGAGAGAATTTCGGAAAGCAGCCACTATGCCTTCCCGGGGACGAACGGGAAGGGTACGTGTCCATCAAGGAATGTCGGGAATAATGAAGAATTGTGGATCGCGCCGTCTGGGACAAATATTGCGAACCAAAACCTAAATAAGTTCAAGGGCTTCTTACCCGCGCCGATATATGCTTTTCCTCATAAAATAATCGATGTTCAAACCTACAAGACCCCGTGGCCGGGTGACCCTCGTGTCAATATTCAAAATGCGAAGGGCAAGGCCAAGCCATATCAAGTGAACCAGGTTCTCGAAGCAATTGAGAAACTAGGCACGCAGAAGAGTGAATCGGAGTAGCCAGCATGGACATCAATAAGTACACCTATCAAGTCTCCTGGTCGGAAGAAGATCAGGAGTACGTGGCGACCGTGGCTGAGTTCCCCTCATTGTCTTGGCTGGATGCAGATCGGCACCAGGCCGAGCGCGGTTTGATTGATCTTGTGACTGAGGTTGTCGAAGACATGGAGGCCTCCGGCGAGGCGGTTCCCGTGCCATTGGGCAGTCGTAACTATTCGGGGAAGTTCAATGTGCGCACGTCTCCGTCGCTGCATCGGCGGTTGGTTATCGCCGCTAAAACAGAGGGAATTTCTCTCAACGCACTAGTCAATCAAAAACTCGCGTCCGTCTAACTGGCGCACAGACCACACGCGCACTGAGATGCTCACGACGAGACGCCACTCACCTGCTAGACCGGCCCGGCGCGCGCCTTCTGCACGGCCCGGCCGACGCGCACGCTGACCTGCACGTCCGACTCGTCGACTTCGCACGTGTCGACGCTTCCACCGTTGGCTTGGGCGGTGTCGTTGGCGGTAGAGCAGGCGTCGATACCTTGGTAGAGGGCGGTGGCCGCGGCGACGGCCGAAAGGTCGGCGGCGACGCGCGCCCGATGGGTGTTCGCCACCCCGGCAACCACCGCCGCAACCGCAAGAGCCAGCGCGGTCACCGCGGCGATGATGCCCGCCGTGGTGACAGATGCGGAGCCTTCGTCGCTTCGGAGTTGACCAAGCATGGCTAGCCTCCGAACTCGGTTGGGAAGACGGCGGTGGCCTCCATGCCGCGTACTCGGGCGGTCACGGTGACCATGCCGCCGCGTTCCTGGGTGCTCACGCGCCCGACGGGCGGGTCGTAGTCCAGGCCGATGGCGTGCGCGCGGGCTGCCGCCCCGGCGATGTCCACCGCGGAGATGTAGGCGCCCATCGTGGCCAGCGCCGCGACGATCGCACCGGCGACGACCACCAAAGCACTCAGGGAGAGCGCTGCCTCGATGGTGTTCATCGGCTAGCCCGGCTTGTTGGTCAGGGCGTCGGTGATCACGCCTTCGATGGCGTCCGAGACGCCGTTGCTGGTGACCACCATGTAGAGCACCCCGGCAAGCGCCGCGGCAGCCAAAGTACCAAAGGCGTATTCGATGGTGGACAAACCGTCGTCGTTGGATAGTTTCGCCTGCATACGCGTGATAATTCGGGCAGCGGCAGCGTGAACAAGATTCATAGACATTGAAATCTCCTTATTGGTTGTTGGTGTTTTAAAACAGGGTTTGGCCCAGGCTGACCACCACGGGCGCCAGGCCGAGGACGAAGAACGCCGGCAGGAAGAAGGCGGTCAGGGGGAGTGCGATGAGCACCCCGGCTCGCTCGGCGCGGGCGGTGGCGTGGTCGGCGGCGTCCGCGGTCAGGCTGACCGCGATGCGCTCGCAACCCGCGGCGAGGGTTGCACCCGTGGCGTTAGATAAGGCCACCAGGTGCGCGAGCTCCTCCCCGCCCGGCACCGCGTGTAGCTCCGCCCAGGCGCGTGCCGGGTCGGCCCCGAGCGCGCTGAGCGCTGCCACGGTGTGCCATGGGCTTGGGTCCTCGCCGTGGGTGTCGGCCACTGCGCCCGCGGCGGCTGCAACGGGCAGGCCTGCGCGGCAGCACGCCGCGAAGAGCCGGATGTCGGTTGCGCTCCTGCCGGGGCTTGGCGACGGCCCGTCCCGCGGGGTTTTCGGCGCACGCGGCACATCGCGGCCCACTCTGCCGCGCGGGCTGTGCCCGGCGACGGCCATCGCGCCAGCGATACACAAAGCGGTAACAAACGAACTCATTGGGTTGCCCTTTCGATGATGCGTTGTGACGTACAGAAACCGGCCCCCACCAGCGCAGTGCCGACAATGAGCAGCACCCCGCCCAAGTTGGTGGCGGCCAAAAAGTGCAGCGGGCGCGCCCCCATCGCAGCACCCATACCGATCCCGGCCAGCGGGAGCAGGGAGAGCACCACCGCGCTCGTCTTCGGCCCGGCCAGCGCTGCGGCGGTGGCGGCGCGGTGGCGCAGCGCGGCGTCGATCTCCTCGCGTGCGGCGGTGACCAGGGAGGCGATCGGCACGCCGCGTTGCACCCCGACCCGCCACAGCGCCTCCACCCGGGACAGCTCCGGGGTGCGAAGCCCCGCGGCGTCGCCGGTGCGTAGCACGTGGCAGAACAGGGAGGCGTCGGCACGTAGGTCGGTGGGGGTGGTGTCGGGGAGTTGGTCGGTGGCGCGAAGGGTGGCGTCGAGAAGCGAGGAACCTGCCTGCAGGCTGGCGCTGATGTGGCCGAGAAACTGCGAGGCCGCCTCCTGGCGCCGCACCAACGCCTGCTCGGCGCGGCGCCGCGAGTAGGCGTAGAGCACCGTCGCCCCGGCGAGCGCGGCAGCGATAACCACCGCCGCGCGATCCGTCACGATGACCAGCAGCGCCACGGCGAGCGCCACCGGCGGCACCCACCCCCAGGACACCGCGCGCGGGCGAATCCGACGCGCTGGCACCCCTCCCGTCCAGGCCACACAGGCCGCGAATGCGAACAGGTACGTCATGGCCGCTGCCAGATCACTCGTGTGGTCACCGGGTTGCCCTCCAGGGCACCGATCTGGTGCAGGACGCGGCGGCCGTCGGGGCGGCGCTGCATCACAATCACCGTGTCCAGGGCTGGCGCGAGCTGCGCGTGCAGGGCGTCGCGCCCCATCCCGCCGAGCGCGGCGAGCGCCTCAAACCGGGCCGGGACCTCCTCGATCGCGTTGGCGTGCAAGGTGCCAGCACCGCCCTCGTGACCGGTGTTCAGCGCCGCGAGGAGGTCCGTCACCTCCGCACCACGGATCTCCCCCACCACGATCCGGTCCGGGCGCATCCGCAGCGACTGCCGCACCAGGTCCGCAATCGTGACCTGGCCGGCGCCCTCCGTGTTCACTGCCCGCGTATTCAGGTTCAGCACGTGCGGGTGGTTCGGGGTCAGCTCCAGGGTGTCCTCGATCGCCAGGATCCGCTCGTGCGGCGCCACCTCTGCGAGCATCGCGGAGAGCAACGTCGTCTTGCCCGAACCGGTCCCGCCCACGATGACGAAGGCGCGCCGGACCCGCACGATTTCACGCAGCATCTCGGCGCGTTCCTCGTCCATCGTGCCGCTGGCCACCAGCTCGTCGAGGGTGGCGGTGGTGGTGCGCAGCACGCGCAGCGACAGGCACGTGCCCGCCACAGCCGTGGGTGCCAGCACCGCGTGGAAGCGGATAATCGAGCCGTCCGGCCTGCGGAAATGGCCGTCGCAGTAGGGTTGGGCGTCGTCAAGGCGGCGCCCGCAGCGCAGCGCCAGGCGCGTGGCCAGGCGGCGCACGGACTCCTCGGAGTCGAAGCGGATCTCGCTGCGCTCCAGCCCGTGCCCGCGGTCCACGAACACGCGATCGGGGGCGTTGACGCAAATGTCGGTCACGTCCCCGCTGGCAAGCAGCGGTTCCAGGGGTCCAGCGCCGGAGGTATCGTCGCGAAGTTGGCGCATCGCTGCCAGCACGTCCACGTCACTGATGACGACGGCCTCTTCGCGGATCAGCGCTGCAAGCCGGGTGGCGTCGACCTCCCCGGGCTCGTCGGCCATGCGGCGTTGCACGCGCAGCAGCAAGTCGCGGTCGATGAGGCTCATGAGGCCACCTCCTCGAGCACAGCCTTCGCCGCCTTCGCAAGCCCCGCGGGCAAGCGCGACGGTAGGCCGCACTGCTCGACGCGCTTCGTCAGCCCGCGTACCTGGCCGATGGTGGCCACCACCCGCGAGCCCGCAATGGCGGCGATCTCGTCCACGCCGATGCCGGCCCACCCGATGTCCCTGACCACCAGCACGTGCCGCAGCCCGGCTCGCTCGCACTGGGCGACCAGTTGCGCCGCCGCAGACACCGCCCTGACCTGCGGGGCGACCAGGATCGCCACTACGTCGCAGCGCGCGGGCAGCTGCGAACACGGGGCGTCCACCACGGTCACCCCGCCGGTGCCGAGCACCTCCACCAGCGCCTCAAGATCTCCCACATCAGCCCCGAAACCAGCGCCGGAGACCTCCCTGCTACACGTCATCACCGCCACGCCGTCCGGGGTGGCGGGCAGCGCGCGGCGCACGTCCTCGCGGGCGACCGCACCCTCCCCGATGGCGATCTCGCCCCAGCGCGCACCGATCTCCTCTTCAATGCCGAGCAGCAGGTCCAGCCCGCCCGAGTGGGCGTGCCCATCCACCAGGGTCGACGGCGCCGCGGCCCTGGCGCACGCCGCCGCGAATGTTGAGGCCCCCACCCCGCCGGACGCGCCGACTACACCGATCACCCGGCCCCTCTCGTGGTCCTTCGGTGTCCGCAGCGCACCCAGCGCGCGCAGCAGCTGCCCGGACTGATCCGGGACGTCGTAGGCGCCGCGCTGCTGGCCGAGCTCAAAACAGTTCGGGCGGCGCAGTACCGCGGGTGGCAGGTGGGTGGCGAAGTGGGCGTCGATAAGTATGGCGAAGGCCTGCTCACAGCGGCGGGCGACCTCCGCCGGCTCGGCGCTACTGAGGTCGGTGACGGGCATCCCCGTTGCCGCCGCGAGGTGCATCGCCTCTGGGTGTAGTGCCGCGTCGCTGACAGCGATGGTGATGTTGTGCGTGCTCATGGCTTCGAGCATCACCCACGCCACAACCGCCCCTCAACGGTTTGGAATGCGCCTGTGGATAACTCCCGTGCTGCCTGAACGCTCGACCCTGATTTGTGGATAACATTCTGCACACCCAAACGCGTTCGTGTATGTGGCGTTAGAATGTGCCTCATGGCTTCGAACTCGGCACCGGTAGCGGCGTTTTTTGATCTGGATAAGACGATCATCGCCACCTCGTCCGTGTTCGCGTTCGGCAAAGAGTTCCTGAACAACGGCATGATCACGCGCCAGGAAGCGCTGGACTTGTACCTGACCAAGGCCGCCTACATGCTCATCGGGCAGAGCAGCGAAAAGATGGACACCACCCGCGACAACCTGGCCAACATGATCACCGGCTGGAGCGTCGAGGATGTCACCGCTGTGACCACCGAGACCATGCACAACGTGATCACCCCGGCGATCTACTCGGAGGCCCGCGAGCTCATCGAGGCGCACCGCGAGCTCGGCCACGACGTCATTATTATTTCGGCGTCGGCAAATATCCTGGTCGCGCCGATTGCGAAGGAGCTGGGCATCGACATGATTGTCGCCAGCGAGGTCGAGGTTGTCGACGGCACCCTCACCGGCCGCATCACCCGCTACCTCAAAGGCGACGCCAAAGCCGAAGCCATCCGCGAATTCGTCGCCGAACACGGCTACGACCTGGAGCGCAGCTACGCCTACTCCGACTCCGCCACCGACATCCCCATGCTGGAGCTGGTGGGCAACCCCGTCGCAGTCAACCCGGACCGGGCGCTGCGCAAGCACGCGCAGGCGGAGGGCTGGGACGTGCAAACGTTCAAGAACCCGGAGCCGCTGATCCAGATGCCGAACGCGAAAGAAGTCGGTATCGGGGCGTCCGTCATCGCGGGCGTGACCGCGTTAGCCGTGGCAGGGACGCTGCTGGCGAAGGCCATTAAGAAAGATAAGTCTGCCTAAGCCCTGAGGGTGTGCGACAAATCCCATCAATGGTTGCTAGGGTTGAGTGCATTCAATAATCGCAGGAAGGTTGAACATACAGTGAGCAACGAAGGTCTGTACACCAGTGGAACGTCCGCAGTGTCCGCAAAGGTTAACTCGATTCCTTTGCACGACACCGATGTCACCCACCCGGGCAAGGACTCCATCGGTACGTTGATTTCGAACGCCTCCGAGCAGGTTTCCACGCTTGTTCGCGGCGAGATTGAGCTGGCCAAGGCCGAGGTCATCGGCGAGGCCAAGAAGGGCGCCGTCGGCGGCGGCCTCCTGGGCGTCGCGGGTGTCATCGCCCTGTACTCCTCCTTCTTCCTCTTCTTCGCGTTCGCCGAGATGCTGTCCTCCTGGATGCACCGGGGTTGGGCGTTCCTGATTGTCTTCGCCATCATGATCGCCCTGGCGGGCATTCTGGCGCTGGTCGGCGTGAAGAGCCTGAAGAAGATCCGCGCGCCGAAGAAGACCATCGATTCCGTCAACGAGCTGAAGAACCTGCGCCCAGGCCAGGCGCAGAAGAACCTTGCCAAGGACAGCTCGGGGCTCTACACGGGCTCGAACTAGGGCGTGCCAGACTTTTCGACGTCCCCTTCGGCCATCGACCTACCTGGTCCCTTCACCCACGAGTGGTTGCACACTCGTGGGTTGCGTCTGCATGCGGCCGTCGCGGGCGACCCTACGAATCCCCTGCTGTTGCTGCTGCACAGCGCGTTCGGCGGCTGGTATGACTACCGCAACCGCATCGCCGACTTTGCCGATTCCGGCTATCACGTCGCAGCCCTCGACCTGCGTGGCTGCGGTCTGTCCGACAAGCCGGTGCGCCGCAGCGGCGACGCCCTCCTGCTGCACGCCGGTGACCTGAAGGGCGCGATCCACACGCTGGGCCACGACTCCGCGGAGGTGATCAGCGCGGGCGCCTCCACCGTGATCACGAACACGCTGCGGGAGCGGTCCCCGCACCTGGTCACGCGCCACACCTCAGCACCATGGACCGGCAGCAAAGCCGCCTTTGTGCCGACGCCCCTCTACCGCCACTTCCCGGCCCTCTTCGACCAACTGTGGCTGCGTGACCTGCTACGCAACCAACCCGAGGACGCCACCGCCGACCACCTGCGCCTGCGCCGGGACGGCACCCACATCACCAACGCGCTGCCCTACATTCTGGAGCTCGCGCGCATCGAAGCCCGCATGTAGCTAGCGCCCGACGCACGCCCCCGTACCAACCTGCTCACGCAGCCCAGCGATCTCGCCCGTACGCTCCAGGATCTGCTGCGCGGTGAGCACGTAACCGGTCTCCGTGGCGTCCACAGAGGCACCGAACACCATGCCCGCGACACCGCCGGACGGGGTCAGCATCGGCCCACCCGAGTTGCCCTGACGGATATTGCCGCGGATCGTGTACACCTGGCGTTGCACGTGCCGCTTCGCGTAAATATCGGGGCCAGACAGGCTGACTTGGTTGCGCACCCGCACCGGCATCGCCTCAAACGGGCCGGACTCCGGGAAACCCATCACCAGGGCGCTGTCGCCGGTGCGCAGCGTGCCCTCCGCCCAGCGCAGCGGCGCGATCCCCAGCGCCTCCGCGTGCAGCACCGCGATGTCCGCCTCCGAGTCGTAGAAGACCACTTTTGCCTTCTTCACCCCAAGCACCGTGTCCAGGGACACCGTCTCCGTACCCGCCACCACGTGCGCGTTGGTGAGCACGTAACCGTCCTCGATCACGAATCCGGAGCCCATCAGCCGCCGACTGCAGGACTCCGCGTCCCCCATCACGTGCACCACGGAGGCGCGGACGGCGTCGACAAGCTCGGGGCGCGCAACCGACGGGTCCGGGGCGTCGACCTCCGCGTGCCCATCCGAGGCAAACGGGGAAATCAGCGGCGGCAGGCCCGAATCCGCCAGCACCGCCGCCACCTGCGACGGCAACTGCTTGCCCGCCGCCGGCATCGCGGCATCAATCTGCGTGAGCACCCGCGAGCTCTGCAGGTGCTTCGCCCATGCCCCCGGCAACGACGCCGCCAACGGCATACACACGCACCACACCAACGCCACCGCTACGGCCCCCTGGAACAGGGCACCGAACAGCGAATCGAGACGCTGCGCCGCCTTCCGTCGGAACCGGTCATGCACCCAGTCACCCACCGTCGATCCCGCGAAGGACCCCAGGCAGACCACCAGGACAACCACCACAATAAGCACCGCCACGCGCACCCACTGCGCTTCCGCGCGCTGAATCAACGGCGGCACCCCCACCACCGCGAGCGTCAGGCCAGCCACGATCCCCAGGGCCGACAGCACCGCCGAAAACGCACCGCGCCGCCAACCACTCACACAGGCGGCGAGCACGATGATGAGGATGAGGACGTCGATAAGCACTAGAGCCCCACCGCTTCCTCAAGCTCCTCCAGCGAGCCGAACTCCTTCGGGAACAACCCAACCTGCCGCCCATCGCGCAACACCAACGTCAACGGCACCACCGCAGGCAGCCCCAACGCGCCCGCGAATGCATTCTCACTGTCCTGGTAACTCGGCACATCGACACCCAGATCCCCCAACAACGCCGCCCCATTCGCAGCGTTGCCATCCGCGTGCACACCCACCACACGCACGTCCGGGTGCGCCTTCGCCAGCGCGTCAAACAACGGCAACTCCGCGCGGCACGGCTCGCACCACCACGCCCACACGTTCACCACCGTCAAGCCCGACTCCGACTCCTGGCCCGACTCCCCACCCAAACACGGCAACGCGACGCCGGCCACAGTCGGGCCCGGGCAATCCGGGCGCTGCGCCACCTGCGCCGTCGTGGCGGGCTGGTTATCCGGCTGCGCCGGTTCCCCAGGTTGCAACAACTGCCACGCACCCCCAACCACCAGCGCCGACACCACCACAATCGCAGCGACGCTCGCAACCACCGACCTACTCGCGCTCACACCTGCTCCATCTCGCCCTTGACACGTTTCGCCGCCTCAGCAGGATCCGTCGGACCCTCCAGACCAAAGCTGGGACAATCGTACGCGATAGGGCAGACACCACACGCCGGCGACTTGGCATGACAGACCCTCCGGCCCTCAAAAATGATCCGATGCGAAAACATCGTCCACTCCGAAGGCTCAATCAACTCAGCCACAGCATGCTCGATCTTCACCGCATTTGAGCCTAAGGAGGCGTCGATAAGCTTCAGCCTGTGCATCAAACGCTGAAAATGCGTATCGACGGTCAGCCCCGGCCTCCCAAACGCATTCCCCCGCACGACGTGCGCCGTCTTGCGCCCCACCCCCGGCAAGCTGACCAAGTCCTCCAACGCGACCGGCACCTCACCCCCAAAATCCGACACCAACTTCTGCCCCAACCCAATCAAGTTCGCAGCCTTCGCACGGAAGAAACCCGTCGGGCGAATGATCTCCTCCACCTCCGCCTGCGACGCCGCCGCATAATCCGCCGCCGTCGGGTACGCCCGGAACAGCGCGGGGGTGACCTGATTCACCCGCACATCCGTCGTCTGCGCCGACAACACCGTCGCCACAAGCAACTCCAGCGGGCTCGAAAAATCCAACTCCGCATGGGCATCAGGGAACGCTTTCGCCAGCGTACGATTAATCCTCCGCGCGCGACGCTTCCGCGCCAACGGCGACTCCTCCCCCTTCAACACCGGATGCTTACCAGGGACCCGCCGCTGCTGCGGCGTCAACGAACCAGACATGCTTTCTCACCTTAACGGGGTAAGCGATACGATGGACGCATGGCAGTACTCTTAGTCGTCGCGATTCCCCTCATTCTCGGGCTGTTCACCATAGGAATGGAACACCTAGAGTCCGCAGTCGTCGACTAGTGGTACAGTTCCCAATGTGGTGTGACTCACGCACACTTCAAGAGCTAACGTGACAACCGACACGGACTGTCACACCCGTCCACAAGGAGGATTCATGGAAGGCGCACACGAAATTCTCGCCCGCGCGGGCATATTTCAAGGCGTGGATCCCGCGGCCGTCGCAGCACTGATCCAAGACATGGAAACAGTCACATTCAACCGCGGCACCACCATTTTCGACGAAGGTGAACCCGGCAACCGCCTCTACATCATCATCAGCGGCAAAGTGAAGCTCGCCCGCCACGCCCCCGACGGACGCGAAAACCTCCTCTCCGTCATGGGCCCCTCCGACATGTTCGGCGAACTGTCCATCTTCGACCCAGGACCACGCACCTCCTCCGCAGTGTGCGTCACCGAAGTCACCGCGGCCACCATGGACTCCACGCTGCTGAAGAAGTGGATCGACAACCACCCAGAAATCTCCCAGCAGCTCCTCCGCGTCCTGGCCCGCCGTCTCCGCCGCACCAACGCGTCCCTCGCCGACCTCATCTTCACCGACGTCCCCGGCCGCGTTGCCAAAACCCTCCTCCAGCTGGCGAACCGGTTCGGCACCCAGGAAGGCGGCGTCCTCCGCGTCAACCACGACCTCACCCAAGAGGAAATCGCCCAGCTTGTCGGCGCCTCCCGCGAGACCGTCAACAAAGCCCTGGCAACCTTCGCCCACCGCGACTGGATCCGCCTCGAAGGCAAGTCCGTGGTCATCGTGAACACGGAGCACCTCGCCCGCCGCGCGCGGTAAGCTGCTGTTCTAGTTTTTGCCTGTTTTGTGAGCCCCCGGGCCTTCCCCGGGGGTTTTCTTCTGCCTGCTTGGGGGTAGGTCTGGCTGCGCGCAGGTTCCTGGACACCAAATTTCTGGTTTTGGGGAACGCTGCCAGCGTTTCCCCAGGTCGCTGGCGCCACGTGCAGGAATGTGGTGCCACTCCGGCCGACTCGAGCTACATAGGACACATCGCCCAATGGACTGCACATATAAACATGCAGGTACGAAAAGGGTTAGATATAAAACGGTGCGCCTTTTGTCACTGACGCCTCAAGGAGACGCACCAAATTCCATCGTCGGCAATCTGCGACCTGGGCTTTTCCAGACCACCCCTGTTGGAAATGGGGGAATTTGGTGCCACGCAGATTGGTCCAAGCACCAAATTCCCACGCTAAAACCCTACGAACTGGTGAAACGCAAAACTCGATCCCGAAACCCTGGAATTTGGTGCAGCGCCAGCCATGCAAAAGGCAACACAAAAGCCCTAGCTGCCAGCATCCACGACTCAGGCAACTAGGGCTCTAGAACTCAAAACACCAGGAACTAGTGTTCCTTCAGGTAACGCAGGGCGACGCGCGTGGACTGTTCGGCGGCGCCGCGGAGGACTGGGTCGACGTCGTCGTAGATGGCGTCGACAAGGGTGTTGATGTCTACGTCCTCGCCGTACTTCTTCAGAGCCTCACGGATTTGGTCGAGGCGCTGCTCGCGGCGGTCGATGTACTTGCGGGCGAAAGCAGAGAGGTCCGGGGCGTCGGGGCCGTGGCCTGGGAGCAGCGGGATGTTCTTGCCGCGGCGCTCCAGCATGGACAGCGTTTCCAGGTATTGGGCCAAGTCGCCGTCGGTTTCGGAGATCATGGTGGTGTGGCGGCCGGCGATGGTATCGCCGGTAATGATGCCTTCGAGCTGGTCATCTTCGACGTCGTGGGTGTAGACGAAGAAGCAGGTAGAGTCCGCGGTGTGGCCCGGGGTCGCAACGACCTGGATCTTGGGGGAGACGCCTTCGATGGAGATGATTTCGCCATCGGTGAGTGGCTCGGCGCCGTGGGTGTAGCGGGCGTCAAGAGCACGGATTGGGGCGCCGGTGAGCTGCGAGAAGCGGCGGGCGCCGTCGGCGTGGTCGTGGTGGCGGTGAGTCAGGAGGATGAGGGCAACCTTGTTCGCTTTAGACTGCAGGACGTTGAGGTGGCCTTCGTCTTCTGGGCCCGGGTCGACGACGATGCTGTACTCGTCTTCGGGGTCGCGCACAACCCAGGAGTTTGTGCCTTCGAGCGCCGCGTAGCTTGGATTGGGCGCTAGAACGACCGCGACGGATGCCGTTACAGGACGCAACTGACTATAAGCGGGATGCTGCATGCCACCCACCCTACCGCCTTGCACGCGGATTTTGCTGCGAAACAACGCGATTCCCCCGCTTAGGGGCACCGCGCGGTATCACTGCAGCTCGACGACGAGCTCCACTTCGACTGGGCTGTCGAGCGGCAGCACGGCAACGCCGACGGCGGAGCGGGCGTGGGCGCCGGCGTCGCCAAAAATGTCGCCGATGACGTCGGAGGCGCCGTTGATCACGCCGGGCTGGCCGGTGAAGGCCGGGTCGGAGGCGACGAAGCCCACGACTTTCACCACGCGCTTGATGCGCTCGAGGCCCACCAAATTATCGACGGCAGCTAACGCGTTGAGGGCGGCCTGCCGGGCGTAGCCGTAGGCGTCCTCGGCAGAGACGTCCGCGCCGACTTTGCCGGTGGCGGGCAGGGTGCCGTCGATAAATGGGAGCTGCCCGGAGGTGTGCACGTGGTTGCCGGTCTGCACCGCGGGAACGTAGGCCGCGACGGGCGCGGCGACGGCGGGCAGGGTGATGCCGAGTTCGGTAAGGCGCGCGGCCCAATCGGTGTGTGCCATGGCCTACTCCAGCGGGCGCTTCATGTAGGCGACGACGCTGTCCGGCGTCGGCCCTGGGGTGACGGTGACCAGTTCCCAGCCGTCTTCACCCCAGGTGTCCAGGATTTGCTTCGTGGCGTGCGTGAGCAACGGAACCGTTGCGTATTCCCATTTCGTCATGGCCTCTACCCTAGACGAATTCTAGAGGCCGATAATCTCGCGGCCGGCGACGAGGTGCTCGCCCCAGTCGTTGACCTGTGGGTTCTTGCGCAGGACGGCGCGGCGCTGACGCTCGGTCAGGCCGCCCCACACGCCGAACTCGACCCGGTTTTCGAGGGCCTCGGCGAGGCACTCGAGTTGGACGGGGCAGCGTCGACAAATTTCTGCGGCCTTGCGCTGCTCGGCACCTTGCACGAAGAGAGCGTCTGGGTCACCTGTGCGACAGATTGCACGAGTAATCCACTCCCCACGGTCAAACACAAGATCCCCAGCAGAGTTCACACGGCGCGGAATGGCGCGGGTGTCCTCGTACGTCGCGGTTCCAAGAGTGGCAGTCATGAATCGGTCTCCTTTCAAGCGGAGGCAAAGTATAATACTTAGACCCATTAAGCGCTTGTAAGTGTATTCACAGGGTATGCACCTTGTAAAATGCATCACATGAAAGGTGGGGGCGTCCTATTCACTCTCCCCCGCGTTTCATTTAAGGTAACGGTGTGACTGCACTTCGTTCCTTTGGAAACCTCCTGCTCGGCCTTTGCGCCGTTGCTCTGGCGATTGCCCTGTGTTTGGCGCCGGTCGCAGGCCTGACGGGCCTCGCGATTGCGCGCACCGCGAATACAATGCAGTCGAATCTGCTCGACCTGACACACGGCGATGTCCCCGGTGTCACGACCGTTACGGACGTCAACGGCACCCCCATTGCGTGGTTATACAAACAGCGTAGATACGAGGTTCCGAGCGAAAAAATTTCAGCGCATGTAAAACATGCGCTGGTTTCCACAGAGGATCGACGCTTTTATATGCACGACGGCGTTGATATGCAGGGCTTTGCGAGGGCCATGGTGACCAATGTGCTGGCGGGTGGGGTCGAGCAGGGGGCGTCGACAATTAATCAGCAGTACGTGAAGAACTACCTGTGGTTGGTTGAGGCAGGCAATGATGAGGAGGCGCAGGCGGCGACCGAGCAGTCGATCCCGAGGAAGCTGCGCGAAATGCGCATGGCCTCCGATCTGGACAAGACGCTGACGAAGGACGAGATCCTCACTCGCTACCTCAACCTTGTTTCCTTCGGAAACCACGCCTACGGCATCGAGGCCGCGGCCCGCATCTACTTCGACATCCCGGCCGCTGAACTGAACCCGCCACAGGCGGCGCTGCTGGTGGGGCTGCTGCAGTCCGTGGAGTACCTGAACCCGTACACGAACCCGGAGGGCGCGACGCAGCGCCGCAACACCGTGCTACAGAACATGGTGAACGAAGGCCACCTCACACAGGCGGAAGCGGACCGTTACGCGGCGTCCCCGCTGGGTGTGGTGGACAAGCCGAAAGGCCTGCCGGACGGCTGCATCACCGCCGGTGACGCAGGCTTTATGTGCGACTACGCCCTGCAGTACTTGGAAAGCAAGGGCCTGAGCATCGACGAGATCGAGCGCGGCTCCTACACCATCACCACCACCCTCGACCCGGCGGTGCAGGCCTCGACGGTGCAGGCGGTACGCAACAACGTCAACCCAGCCACCCACGGCGTGGCCGAGGTCCTCAACGTGATCCGGCCCGGCACGGACTCCCGCGACATCCTCGCGATGGCATCCTCGCGCTACTACGGCCTCGAGCTGGAGAAGCACCAGACGATCATGCCGCAGCCGACCTCCATGGTGGGCAACGGCGCCGGTTCCGTGTTCAAGATTTTCACGGCGGCTGCAGCGCTCGAGCAGGGCTACGGCCTCGACTCCATGCTGAACACCCCGGCGCGCTCCGTGGTCTACGGCATGGGCAAGGGCGGTGCCGCCGGCTGCCCGCCGGGCGCCTACTGCGTGGAGAACGCCGGCGTCTACCCGCCACAGATGACGCTACGCGACGCCTTAGCTCAGTCCCCGAACACCTCGTTCATCGAGCTCATCCAGAGCGTCGGCGTCACCCCAACAGTGGATATGGCGGTGCGCCTGGGCCTTCGCTCCTACACCGAACCCAATACGTTTGGCAACGGCCGCTCCGTCGCCCAAGCCGCGAAGGAAGAGAACATGGGCTCCTTCGTGCTGGGTCCAACCGCCGTGAACCCGCTCGAGCTGTCCAACGTGGGCGCCACACTCGCTGCCGGCGGCCGCTGGTGCGAGCCGAACCCGATCAAGAGCGTCGTGGATAAGCACGGGCAGGAAGTGTTCATCCAGCGCCCGCCGTGCGAGCAGGTCATCGACCCAGACATCGCCGGCGCGCTCGCCCTCGGCATGTCACACGACACTATCGACGGCACCGCCAAGGACGCAGCCGCCGCCTCCCGGTGGACCGCACCCGTCGCTGCCAAGACCGGCACCACGGAGTCCCACCAGTCCTCCGCGTTCCTCGGGTTCACCCGCGGGATGGCCGGCGCGCCGTACATTTTCAACGACGGCACCCAAACCACCCCGCTGTGCACCGGCCCAGTGCGTCAGTGCTCCGTAGGCAACCTGTTCGGCGGCAACGAGGCCGCGCGCACCTGGTTCCAGGCCGCCCACGGCGTGCCCGGCGCCGCGGCAGCGGGCCTGCCACCGACCAGTGCGACCTACACGCGCGGCACGAAGCAGTCGGCGCTCGACGCCGTCGTCGGCCTCCCGGCCGCCACCGCGAAGCAGCAGCTCCAGGCGCAAGGGTTCAACGTGACCACCCAAACCGTCTTCGGCAACGGGGCGCCCGCCGGCAACGTCATCGCAGCGATCCCCGCCAACCCCGCGCTCACGCAGGGCACCATGGTGACCCTCAACGTGTCCGACGGCAGCGCCGCCGCCCCCACCGCGTCACCGTCGGCGTCCACACCCCCGCCGACCAGCACGCAGGCCCCCGCCGTCGACTTCGACGGCATCCAGCAATCACTTAACGACGCCCGCGATGCGCTCACGAACGTCTTCCAATAAGGCTAACTAGCCCTAGCTCAGGCGGGCCTTGACCGCCGTGGAAAGCCGCTTGCCGTCAACACGGCCGGCGGCTTTCGCGTTCGCAGCCTTCATGACCTGCCCCATCTGCGCCATGGACTCGGCGCCGACCTCGGCGACGGCCTCCTCCACCAGGGCGTCAACCTCCTCGTCCGTGAGCTGGGCAGGCTGGTACGCTTCGAGGATTTCGGCTTCGTGGAGTTCGGCGTCGGCAAGCTCTTGGCGGCCGTTCGTGGCGTAAATCTCCGCGGACTCGCGGCGCTTCTTCACCTCGCGAGCAATAATCTTCAAGATCTCCGCATCATCCACCTCGTGCTTCGAACCCTCGGTCTCAGCGGTCTGGATGGCGGCCAGCAACATACGGATCGTGCCGGTGCGTTCCTTCTCCTTCGCCTTCATCGCGGTCTTCAGGTCTGCGCGCAGCTGTGCTTTCAATTCACTCATGTGGGAAAGCGTAGTCCATCTGTACGCTAGGACGCGTGAATACTTCCCTCAAACGCCTCACGCGTGCCGCCGGCGTCATCGCTGCGACCGGCATGGCCACCGCCGCGTACGGCGTGAGCCAGCTGAACAACTACCGCCTGAAGGAATACACCCTCCCCCTCCTCCCGCCCGGCACCCTCAAAGGACGCGACTCCTTCGACATCCTCCACGTCAGCGACCTCCACATGATCCCAGGCCAACGCGCCAAAGTCGCCTGGGTCTCCAGCCTCGCCGAACTCCAACCCGACCTGGTGATCAACACCGGCGACAACCTCTCCGACCCCAAGGGCGTGCCCTGGGTCTTCCAGGCCCTCGGCCCGCTCCTCGAGATCCCGGGTGCGTTCGTCTTCGGCACCAACGACTACTGGGCGCCCCGCCCCGTCAACCCCTTCAAGTACTTGCTTGGCACGAAGCGCGAGCCCTCCTACGTCGACCTCCCCTGGGAAGGCATGCGCGCCGCATTCCAGGAGCACGGCTGGCACGACGCCACACACCGCAGGCTCGAGTTCAAAATTAACGACGTCCGCCTCGCCCTCGCAGGCGTCGACGACCCACACCACAACCTGCACGACTACTCCACCATCGCCGGCGCCCCCAACCCCGACGCCGACCTCGCCATCGCGCTCCTCCACGCCCCCTACCGGGAAGTCCTCGACGCCTTCGAGCGCGACGGCTACCAACTGGCGCTATCCGGCCACACCCACGGCGGCCAGATCTGCCTACCTGGCGAGCGCGCCATCGTCACCAACGCCGACATCGACCGCGAGCGCGCCTCCGGCCTCCACCGCTTCGGCCGCATGTGGATGGAAGTCTCCAACGGGCTGGGCACCTCCAAGTACGCCCCCGTACGGATCTTCTGCCCGCCATCCGCAGCACTCCTCCACATCACGGAGCGGCCCTGACCACGGCTTTTGTTTTTCGCGGGCACAGGAGTAAAGTAACCAGGTGCCCACGGGATATGGCGCAGCTTGGTAGCGCGCTTCGTTCGGGACGAAGAGGTCGCAGGTTCAAATCCTGTTATCCCGACCAATAGAAACCCCGCCGCTTTCGCGGCGGGGTTTCGCGTTGCTCAGGTGGGCTTGGGACCCGCGCACCACATTCCTTGTTTTTGGGAAGCACCGTCGGCGTTTCCCCAGGTCGCCAAGGGGCAGGGTGGGAATTTGGTGTCCCCCCAACCGGGGCGAGTGCCAAAGGACGCAACGCAATTTGGATTAGACGTATAAACCTGCAGGTCCAAAAAGGCCTACTTTTTGGAAGATGCGTCCTTTGGCACTGGCTCACCATCTTTGGAGGAACCGAGGACGGTCATGCCACGGTCAAAGCACTCGGGCTGGCATGCCTGGGCGATCAGGGAGATCGCCAGGCCGCCGACTGCGATGGCTCCAAACGCGATAGCAACGGGCTGCAGCTGACGGGCGTCGACGCCGAACTGCCTGTTAATGGCGGCAATCTGGCCCTCGAACCCGCGGCCTACGTGGCGCAGGGAGTCGTTGAACTGCCCAAGAGCGGCGTTGATCTGGGTCTGCATCGTGTTCGCAACGCCAATGCCAACTGCGGCGGCGAGCCCGATTGGCAGCAGCCAGAGGATCGGGCTGTTGAGCGCGAACATGTTGGACATGCAGCGCTTGAAGCCGTCAGCAGAGGAGCCGTCGGCAGATGAATCGGCGGGAGCGGGAGTAGGCGTAGAAGGCGCAGGCGTGGTCGGGCTCGGGGCTGCACCGCCGTTCGCGATGACCCCCACGACGGTCTTCACCTCGTACGTTGCGCCCGTGGCGGTGGTGACAGTAACTGGGATGTCAACCTTCTCACCGACTTCGGCGGAGGCGGGTGGGGTGACCAGCAGATCTCCCGAGGCGGACACGGAGGCCCGCCACCCGGTCGGCAGGGCGCCGAGCTTGTAGGTGTTGCCGTCGGTGTGGCCGCTGATCTTGATGGCCGTCGGCACGCCCGGCGCGGTGATGGCCGGCGGGTACGACGGTGCTGGCGCGATAGGTACAGAAGGAGCAGTCGGAGTGGCAGTCGGGGACGGCTCCGGCGCAGCAGTCGCGGAAGAAGTAGGTTCAACCGGCCCGGTCGGCACGTTGGCCACGGTGAAGACGGCCTGGGTGGTGTAGGCCTCGCCGTGGGCTGGGGTGACGGTGACGGGGACGCGGATCCAGGTGCCTGGGGTGGTGGACTTCGGCGCGGTCGCGGTAACGGTGCCGTGCTCGTCGACGCTCACCTTCCAGCCATTGACCCGGTCGGGTACCGAGTAGCGGTTGCCGTCGGTGGCATTCGTTGCAGGCTGAGTACTCGTCTCGCCGGGAAGGACGGAGGCGGACGCGTAGCTGACGTGCGGGGATTCGTCGGTTTCCTTGATGGCCGCGAATGCCGGAACGACCAGGATGGCTCCGTCGGTGTAGGTGACCTGAACGGGGATGAGGATGGAGTCGCCGGGCTTGGCGTCGGCTGGTGGCGTCGAGAAGACGCGGCCGTGCTCGTCGACGGTGGCGGTCCAGCCCGGGATGGTTGGCTTCCACTCGGGGTCGATTTCGAAGGTGGCGTCGGAAGGAACCTTGGAGCCCTCGTGGAGAGGGACCTCGTCGGTTGCGCCCGGTTCCTGGACGACCTTGCCGTAGGTTGGCACGATGTGGCCGACGCCGACCTCGATGATGCGCTTGACCGGGGTCTTGGTTGTCGTGGTGTGTTCGACGGGGTTGCCGACGACGTGGCCGTCGACAAGCTGCCAGGTCTTCTCCGTGATGGTTTGGCCGTAGGAGCCTTCCTGGATGGTCTTGACCACGCCGGCGGGCAGGCTGTCTACCTGGCGGATTTCGGTCTCGAACGGCACGGGGGTGTGGATGGTCTCGCGTAGCTCTGTCTGCTTGGATTCCTTCTTGGTGCCGACCAAGATGACCTGGTCCTCGGCGTCCACGACCTGTGGTTTCTGCGCGATGCCGTCGATAATTTTGTAGGAGATCCTGCCCACCTTGCCGCGCTGTGCGACCTTGTGGGTGCCGGCCTCGAGCGTCGGGTCTTCCCGGATGATGACGCGGTACGGCGTCTCTTCAGACCAGTGGATTTCCGGCGTGACGCCCGGCCTTTCCTTGGTGCCAACGCGCACGATGCGGTCCTGCGGGTCCGCGATGCGCGTCTGCTCGATGCGTGTGCTGACCACCTCGGAGTTCGTGATGGTCCTGGTCGTGTTCACTTTGTCGGTGCCGAGCACGCCGGGGTGTTCGGCGTCGACGACCTGCGTGCCTACGTCGAGTGTGGGGTCGAAGACGATCTGCGTCTCAAACGGCACGATGACTTCGTACTCGGTGTTGATGTCGAAGGAGACGTCAGGCGCGGGCTCCCTGACCACGACGAACGCGGCGGTGACCACGTCTTTCGAGCCGTCCTGGTAGGTGACGGTGACGGGGACGTTGAGGTGGTCGCCAGACTCGGCGTCCTTCGGCGGGGTCGCGGTGACAACGCCCGCGTCGTCGACGCGGAGCTTCCAGCCGTCGAGGCTCGCGGGCACGCTGAACGGCGTCTTTTCCGCGAGGTCGCGGGCAGGGATGCGGGTGGGCTCGGTGATCTCAGATCGCTTGTCGACGCCCGGCTTCGCCTCCTGCTGCTCGTATCGCGGCTCGTAGACGGCGCGCTGCTCACCGAGGACGACCACGGTGGCGACGATGATGGCGGTCGTGCCGTCCTTATAGGTCACGCGCACCGGGATGTCCGCGGAGCTGCCCGGTACGGCGCGCTCGCTGACCGGGGTGGTGATGGTACCCGTCTTCGGGTCGATCTTGACCTGCTCCCACCGCAGGTTGCGCGGCGGAGCGATGTAGTGCTTGTCCTTCGGGTCCGTGATCAGGGCGAACTTCGGCTCCGAGATGTCCCGGACGCTTCCAGTGTCCAGCTTGCTCGTGACCGTGGTGCCCGGCTTGCCCGACTTGGTCTGGTACCGCGGGTTGTTCATGCCTTTGTCGTCGCCGACGACGGTGAACGCCGCCGGGACGTCCGCCTCGGAGCCGTCCGGGTAGCGGACGTGGATGTCGATGATCGCCTGGTCACCGGGCCGCGCATCCTTCGGCGGAGTCGCCGTGACCACGCCCTTCTTCGACACGTCGAACGTCCAGCCGTCCGGGAGTTGCTCCGGCAGGCTGTACTTCGCCTTCATCGGGTCCGCCAGCAGGGTGCTGATCATCGAGGAGACCGGCAGCCCGGGCTTGGTGAAGCTCTGCGGGTAGTTCGCAACGTCGGTGCCCGTACCGTCGCCGATCACGTTGATGGTGGCGGTGGTTTCCTGCGGCACAGCGCCGCTGGCGTAGTGGGTACGCACCGGCACCGTGATGTAGGCGCCCGGCAGCGCGGTGTCCGGGATGGTGACGGTCAGCTCGCCGGTGGTGGCGTCGAGAGTGACGCTCCAGTCGCCGACTTTGTACTGCTGGGAGCCGTTAGGGAAGGTATAGCGGTTCGGAGTTTCGTCGATTTCGTTGCCGCCGAGGCCAACCTTCGGCACGGTCGGCGTGAGCGTCACGCTGTCCGTCGCCTTGCCCGAAATCGAGCCATACGACGGCACCTTCACGTCCGAGAACACCTGGAAGGACACCGGAGCTTCGTCGGTCGTGCCGTCCGGGTAGGTCGCCTTCACCACGGGTTTGATGGTGGTGAAGTTCGGCACGGTTGCCTTCGCCTTCGCGGTGACGGCGCCTTCCTTATCGACTGTGACGTTCCAGCCGTCTTTGTCGGAGGGGGCGTCGATAAGCTCGAATTTCTTCGGCTTGATGACGTCCCCCTTGCCCAGCACCCGCGTCAGGCTCGCCTTCGCGGTAAGTGTTGTGTTTTGGGCGCCCTGCACTGGCTCCGCGGGGTACTCGAGGTTGGTCTGCTGCGTGTGATTCGGCTCGACGACAACGAGCAGCGGGATCGCGTCCTGAGAGCCGTTCGAGTAGCGAACATGCACCACAGGCTGCGCAAACGTCCCAGGGGTCGGCTTATCGACGCCCTCCGGCGCCGTCATGATCACCCTATAGTCGCCCTTTTCCTCGTCGGTGAACTTGGCGGTCCAGCCGTCGTAGACGAGGCTCTCGTCGAGGGTGATGGTGGCGTCGAACTTCTCTTTCAGGTCGGCGAGGGTGTGCCCGTTTGCGTCGGGGAGCTCCTCGAAGACAATCGCGTCCTTTGAGATCCCGGAGGTGATGTTGACCTCAGACCTGGTGAACTGCGGATCGTGGTAGAGCGTGTCGTCGACGCTGATCGCGTGCGAGCTGAGCTCGTTGGCGGTGTTGTAGCGTGGCAGCGCAATGGAGCTGGCCGTCACCCCAACCCTTGTATCTTCGTACGCGTGGTTCTGAGCGATAGCCTCGAGCTCTTCGACGCTGCGCGGCAGCGCAACCGCGGTAAACGTGAGGCCCTGGAGGCCGTCGAGCTCGGCGTCGTCGGCGAACTTCGGCCAGGTAAGGAAGAAGTCGGAGCCATCGCGCGTGATGGTGACGTGCTCGAACACCTTGCCGCTGCCGTCCGCGACCTGTATGCGCAGACGATCCAGGTCGCGTTCCGTGAACATCCCGCCAGCGGAGGCGATCTTGACCTTCTCCCCCGGCTTGATCACGGCCTTCGAAATGTGCTCCCAATCAAGTTTGAGGGGGACGCAATCGTCGGTCTCGCTCGGCCAAGGGTTTGCGTTCGCGTCAGCTTGGAAGTTTTGGCCTTCGAAAAACCTGTGGTCAGAGTCTTCCTTTGTGTAAGCCCCTTTCCACGCAAAGGTGAGCCCTTCCGGGCTCACGGCTTGTTGCTGGAACTGTTCCGTGAAGGGGAACGCGCCGTTCAAGTTGCGCTGAACTCGGGAAGCGGTAATCTCCGCCGGCTCAGCAGCGTTGTTTACCGTGAACGGGTTACCGCCATCGAGCTTCTCGCCCGCGGGAACAACGCCTAGCTCGCCAGCTTCGACTGGAACAGGCCCGCTGTCGCTAAACCCTGTATCCGTGAAGGTGCGCTGCTTGTCCGCGTTGAAGTGCAGCTGAATGCCGAACTCAGTTGCGCTCTCGGAGTGCTCACCAGGGTTGAGCGCGTCAAACCTGAAACCCGCAACGTCCTTGCCGCCATCGTCCTTCTCCAGCACCACTCGGCAGGCATCATCGCCCAAGCCTTCGGACTTCGCCAGCTGCTCAGCGCCGATCACCGCACCGGTGTACGCCAAGTTCTCCTGCGCATATGCAGCAGGGGAAGGTACAACCACAGCCGCGCTCCCCAACGCGAGCGCTATCGCAGACGTTACGGTAATTCCAACACGTACTTTCCGACGCCCCGCGCCCGGAAATGTGCCTTGCATGTGGCTGCCCTTCACTTTTCACAACGATTTGTCAGTAACAGCGTAATTCGGGCTGTGCGCTTCGTACACTCTTAACGTTGCATAAGTGGCAATAAGTGAAGGCCCCGCCAGCCGAAGCCGACGGGGCCTTCCCCATCCCTAACCCCTTTCTTGCCCACAATGGGCGAAAGGAGACCACTCAATCCAAGCCCCTATTACTTGAAATGAGCACCGCTAGATTAACACAAACCCATCCGAAAGTAGGAACCATGTCCGTGTGCTCGGATTATTCCTCCACGTGAACCGCAACGTCACGTCGCTGCGGTACTCCGCCCAGCAGCCCGACCGCCGCGACGAGCGCGCTCATAGCGATACCAATCCATAGTGCCTGCGCAGAGCCGTTATTGCCCGCGCTCGAGAGCGACGCGGCCAGCCAGTGCATCGGCATCGCCGAAGAAAGTGCCTCGAGGACCCCACTAACAGGGGCAGCCGCGGCGGCTTTCCAAACCCACCCGACTACCCCCATCTGAAGAATTATCAGGATTGCGGCAACCAGACTCCCCCATCCGCGGCCAAACAGCGCCGCGAGCGCCGTCGTCACACCAACGGAGGCGGCCGCACCGCACAGCAGCGCGAGAGCCGCGATCCCCAGAGCGGCCGGGCTCAGGTTGTGGCCGAGGATGAACACCAGCACCCAGCCAGCAACCGCCAGGAGCACGACGCCTAGCGCCAGCGCCAGCCAGCGCCTCGTGCGGGACATCCACGCCGCCGCAGCGACGCCGACGCCACCCAGCCCCACGAGCGCCGCGACCAGCATCGCCGCGACCGGCGCCAGCGAGGACTCCTGCGGCTCCTGCGCCTCCGCACCCGCCTGGGCCGCCGCCGGCGCCGGGAGCGCGCCACGCACCGCGCGGATCTGGTCGGCGGTCAGGTTCGCCATGTGGTCAATCTTTGCGACGCCCTCATCAAGCTGTGCAATACCGCCGACCGCGCCCTGCGCCTCGTTATTGAGCTGAGTCAGTCCACTCGCCAGCTGCTGGGCGCCGTCCGTGGCGGTGTACACGCCGTCGTGGTAGGCGTAGCCCGGCACTGCCAACTGGTTGGCCACCTCGCGGGAGCCGTCACGCAGCTTGTTCATCTGCGCGACAACCTCCGGCGGCAGCTGCGCGTTTTCCGCCTGCACCTTCAGTTGTTGGAGCTGCTCACGCGCGGCGATGACGTCCGGATCCTTGGAGGCCTTCGTCGATACGAGGGCACGGTCGATGGCAGCGGTGACTTGGCCGCGCACCGCATCGAATGCCGTGGCCTGCTCGACGACCTGGCCGATCGCATCCGCGACCTCCGTCGCGCCACCCCCGAGCTGGCCCGTCGCCGCCTGCAGCTGCACCATCCCGGCCGACAACTCCTGGGCACCAGTCTGCGCCTGGGAGATCGCGGCGACGAGTTCGTCGGCGCCGCCGGTGAGCTGGGAGGTGCCGTCGACAAGCTCTTTGGTGCCCTGCGTGAGAAAGCCCGCCTGCGTGTTGGCCTCCCCCGCCGCGCGGCGCGCCTCGTTCGGGTTGCCGCGATCCGACGGCAGCTGCGGCGCGCTGGCATCCCCCTGCGTGGACATCCAAGTACTCACCGGGCTCAACGGCAGGAAGGCCGCAACAATACACACCAACAACACACACAACACGCGCCACTTCATGGTGCACAATGTAACCCCTGCAACTGCATGAATGCTGGAAGGCACACCGCACGCTCCCAAAGATGTTGTGGCCTTGTCCAAGCTTGTTGCTACCCTTTAAAGCAACTGACAGTTTTCAAATCCCAAACTCAGAGAGGGTTCACCATGGCACTACCTCTCGTGCTCGCATTCGTGGCCGCGACAGTTCCGCTATCGCCGCTGCTCGTGCGAGTTTTCGACAGGAAAGCAGGCTGGCCGCTGGCGCTCCTGCTGTTCGCCGCAGCGGTCACGCTGGGCCGCGAATTTCCTAACATTTCCCAAGGCAACGTGGAAACGTGGTCCCTTACATGGGCCAACGACATCCTCGGGCCCGGCACCGAAATCGCGTTCTCACTGCGCGCGGACGGCCTGAGCATCTTCTTTGCGTTGCTCGCGCTCGTCATTGGCGGCATTGTCCTTATATATTCGGCCGCATACCTGCCGAAGCGCGAGGGCAACACCAGCTTCTACACCATCATGACGGCGTTTACCCTCTCGGTGCTGCTGCTCGTGCTTGCGGACGACACCGTGCTCCTCTTCATCGGCTGGGAGCTCGTCTCGATCGCGTCCTTCATGCTCATCGCCCGCTCCGGCTCCGGCGGCGAGGCCGGCTCCTACCGCACGCTCATCCTGACCTTCTTCGGCGGGCTGACGCTGCTGGCGGGCCTGGCGGTCGTCTCCGTCGCGGCGGGAACGACGCAGCTCAGCGCAGTGCTCGCGTCGCCGGTCTGGGCGCAGTCGCCGGGGCTGACCACCACGGTGGCACTGCTCATCGGCTTCTCCGCCTTCACCAAGGCCGCGCAGTTCCCCTTCCACTTCTGGCTGCCTGAAGCCATGGCGGCAGCCACGCCAGTCTCCGCGTTCCTGCACGCAGCGGCAGTGGTCAAGGCGGGCGTCTACGTCCTGCTGCGCTTCTCCACCATCTTCCACGACGTCACCGCGTGGAACACGCTGCTGCTGGTCACTGGCCTGTTTACCGCGCTGATGTCGGCAGCCTTCGCCATTACGAAGACGGACCTGAAGCACCTGACGGCCTACTCCACGGTTTCCCACCTGGGTTGGATCGTCGCGGCGATCGGCATCGGCACCCCGGCGGCGCTCGCCGCCGCGATGGTGCACACGCTGGCCCACGCGCTCTTCAAGTCCTCCCTGTTCATGCTCATCGGCGTCATTGACCACCAGGCCGGCTCCCGCGACATCCGCCGCCTCGGCCAGCTGTACAAGCAGCTGCCGTTCACCTTCGCCTCCACCTGCGTGGCCGCGGCCTCCATGGCCGCCATCCCGCCGCTGTTCGGCTTCATTTCGAAGGAATCCATCCTCACGGCGTTCGACGCCACCAGCTTCGGCCCGCTGCTGCTCGCCGTCGCGGGTCTTGCCGCCCTGCTGACCTTCATCTACTCGGCGAAGATCGTCTTCGGCGCATTTATCGACGGCACCAAGCCCATGCCGCACGTCACCGAAGCGCCCGTCGCGCTCTGGCTGCCAGCCGCGCTGCCCGGCCTGACCTCCCTGGTCCTGCCGTTCACGCTCGGCTGGGTAGACAACCCGATCAACGCGGGCGTGCGCACCATCACTGGCGACACCGAGTTCCACTCGCACCTGGCACTGTGGCACGGCCTGAACGCGCCATTCATCGTCTCGCTCATCGTGCTCGTGCTGGGTGTTTGCTTCGTCCTCTTCGTGCGCAAGCCGTTCTTCGCGGCCGTCGAGAACAAGCAGCTGCTGCCAACCAGCGGCAATGACCTACTCAACGCCATGGTCCGCGGGCTTTCCAAGGTGGGCCGCTGGCTCGGCGCGATGGCGGACACGTTCAACCCGTCGCGCCACCTGCTGCCACTCGTGCTGTGCATCCTCGTCCTGGGCGTCAGCACCGCCGTGCTCACCCAGAGTGTCGACGGCATGCCGCTCGCCCCACGCGCCGAGGGCATCGACGTGTGGTGGGACCTCATCCCATTCGCCATCATCGCCCTGTCCGTCATCGGCCTGGTGCGCACCCGCTCCCGCCTCGCCGCGGCGGTGCTCATCGGCACCACCGGCGTGGGTATGAGCCTGCAGATGCTGATGCTCGGCGCCCCCGACGTGGCACTGACCCAGTTCCTCGTCGAGTCCCTCACCGTCGTGGTCATCATGGTGGTGCTGCGCTACCAGCCACGCACCTTCCCGAAGACCCCGACGTCACGCAAGGTGTTCGCGGCCGTCGTCGCTGTCATCGCAGGTATCGTCGCCTTCCTCGGCGTCTACGCCCTGCTGGGCCGCCACGACCGCTCCGACCTCGCACTGTGGTACCTCACTGAGGGAGGAAAGATGACCGGCGCGGACAACATCGTCGCCGTCATCATCGTTGAGTTCCGTGGCTTCGATACCCTCGGTGAGCTCTCCGTGCTGGGCATGGCGGCGGTGGTCATCGCGGCCGTCGTCCAGTCCATGCCGCGTCACATGTTCGAGGCCGGCACCCGCCCACGCCCGTTCGGCCAGTCGCAGCTCAACTCGCTGCCACTGCGCAAGGCGTCCGCGCTCGTCGTGCCGATCCTCGCGCTGCTGTCCGTCCTCATCTTCTTCCGTGGCCACACAGCCCCCGGCGGCGGCTTCGTCGCAGCGCTCGTGCTGGCCACCGCGTTCGGACTCAACTACCTGTCCCGTGGCGCGGATGCGTACGTCGTGAAGCAACTCACCCCGATCCGGCTGACGGGCTGGGGCATCATCATCGCGATCAGCTCCGGCTTCCTCGGCTTCCTCGAGGGCGGCTTCATGTACGCCATCCACGGCGAGATCGCCGGACAGCACATGACGACGTCCCTCATCTTCGACTTCGGCATCTACCTCGCCGTGCTCGGGATGGTCACGCAGGCGCTCAACGCGCTCGGCGGCTACCTGCGCCCAGGCACCGACATCTCCGACCTCACCTACACCCGCGGCGGCGAGAACCCGCTGCCGGACGTGCCAGAGCCAGAGGCGCCCGCCGAGCCTGTCGACGCCCACCCAGCACCACTCAACCCCGCGGAAAGCCCGCGCCCAGTTACCACGAAGGAGCTGTAAACCACATGGTCATGGCACTTACCATCGCGGTCCTGGTTGCAGGGTCCGTCTACATGATCCTGCAGCGCGGCATGGTCCGCATCATCTTCGGCATGTCCCTGTTCGGCCACGCCTCCAACCTGACGCTGCTTGCCACCGGCGTCGGCGCCTGGCGCGGCGAGGCATTCCCCTCCCGCACCGAATTCGCCGACCTATCCGACCCGCTGCCGCAGGCCTTCGTGCTCACCGCCATCGTTATCGCCATGGCGACGACCACGATCCTGCTCATGCTGGCCTCCCTCGGCAAGGATGACGACACCATGGACAACCCGACCGGCATCGCAGGCACTTACGACCTCATGCGCCTAAGCCCGTCCGCGCTGTCCACCGCAGGCCGCACCGCGCGCCTCAACCCGAAAAAGATGAACAACACGGAAGGAGCACCACGCGCATGAGTGCGGACGCAATCCTCCCAGTCTTCGTCGCGCTGCCACTCATCATGGCGGCGGTGACGACGCTCAGTCCCTGGAAGCGCGGCAACGACGCCCTGGGCCTCATCATCCCCGCCATCAACCTCGGCCTGGCCATTTGGCTGTACAGCTACACCGCCGAGCACGGCACCATCTCCCACGTCATCGGCCTGTACCAGGGCGGCGTCGGCATCTCCTTCGCCGCCGACCAGTTCTCGGCCATCATGCTGATCACCACCATGATCGTGGCGCTGACCTCCAACTGGTTCGCCAGCGTGGCCGGTGAAACCCAGGCGCGCTACTTCACGCCGCTAACCCTGGTGCTTATCACCGGTGTCTCCGGCGCGCTGCTCACCGCGGACCTGTTCAACTTCTTCGTCATGATCGAGGTCATGCTGCTGCCGTCCTACGGCCTCATCGCCATGACCGGCACCCGCAACCGCCTGCTGTCTGCCCGCACGTTCGTGCTGGTGAACCTGGCGGCGTCGACGCTGCTCGTGATGGGCGTGGGCTACATCTACGGTGTTGCCGGCGCCGTCAACATCGCCGCCCTGCGCGGCGCCGCGGCCGGCAACGGCCCGATCACCGTGGCCACCGGCCTGGTCGTCATCGCCATCGCCGCCAAAGCCGGCGTCTTCCCGGTCCATACCTGGCTGCCACGCACCTACCCCTCCACCAGTGCCGCCGTCATGGGCCTGTTCTCCGGCCTGCACACCAAGGTGGCCGTCTACATGCTCTTCCGCATCTGGGTGGTCATCTTCGACATGGACGCGCGCTGGAACGCACTGATCATCGTCATCATGGTGATCTCCATGCTCATCGGTGGCTTCGCCGGCCTTGCCGAGCACACCATGCGCCGCGTCCTGGGCTACCAGATGGTCAACGGCATGCCGTTCATCCTCATCATGCTGGCCTTTACTAACGACGACGCCCGCTACGCGCTTGCCGCCGGCCTCATGTACACGCTGCATCACATGATCACCATCGCAGCACTCGTGCTCAACGTCGGTGCCATCGAGGAAACCTACGGCACCGGCACCATCTCGAAGCTGTCCGGCCTCGCACGCCGCGACCCGCTCACCTCCGCCGTCTTCGTCGCCGGCGCGTTCTCCATCGTCGGCTTCCCGCCGTTCTCCGGCCTCTTCGGCAAGGTCACCATCGTGCTCGCCGCCGCTACACCCGGCGACTGGCGCTCCTGGGTGGCAATCACCACCATCATCGTCGCGTCCTTCGGTGCGCTGCTGTCCATGATGCGCGTCTGGAAGCGCGTCTTCTGGGGCCGCCCAATGCAGCACTACCCGAAGGCCCTCAACGTCCGCGCGAAGCTGCTCGCACCGTCCGCGCTGCTCATGTTCATGTCCCTCGGCATGTTCATCGGTGCCGGCCCACTCTGGGCAGCCAGCACCGCGGCCGTCGACAGCCTTCTCGACGTCGACTCCTACACCACCGCCGTCCTCGGCGACGACGCCATCGGCATCCCCGATGTGGACACCCTCCAAGGAGGTAACTAACCATGCTGCAACGCTTCGTACACGGCGTGGGCTACACCGCCTGGCTCATCAAAGAAATCTTCGCCTCCGGCTTCAGCGCAGCCGCCGCCGCGTTCAAGCCCAACACCGGGCTGGACCCGATCATCATCTACTACCCGCTGCGCCTGACCACCGACTGGCAGATCTTCTGGTACTCCACCTCCATCACCGTCACCCCGGGCACGCTGTCCCTCGGACTGCGCTACCCCGCCCAGGAAGGCGGCCCGATCGTGTTGCTGGTGCAGGCCGCGTTCGGCAGCGACCCTTTAGAGCAGATCGCCGGCCTCATCGACATGGAAGAGCGCATCAACCCGGCAGTCAAAGCCACCCCGCTGGACCCCGCATCCATCGGGTGGGACCACTACGTGGACCTCGGCGACCCCGACGACCACACCCTGCCACCCGCGGAAAGGATGGACTAGAACATGTTTGAAACGATCCTCATGGGCTGCGTCATCGTCATGGCGCTCAGCCTGCTCGTCGGCCTCGGTGGTCTGATCCTGGTCAAGGACGAACTCTCCCGCGCCGTCATGGCCGACCTCATCTTCTACGCCATGGTCACCATCTTCCTCGTCTGGTCCATCTGGACCCAGACCATGATCGGCTACGAAATCGCCATCCTCGCAGGCCTCGTCTGTGGCGTTATCCCGACCATCTCCATGGCCCGCATCATCACGAGAGGACGCCGCTAATGACCATCATCGAAATCATCGTCGCAGCGCTCGTCATCGTGGCCACCCTACTGGTGGTCGCCACCGCGCTCCTGCAGCTGCGCGCCCCCGACGCACTGACCCGCGCGAACCTGCTCGGCCCAACCGTCTGCCTCGCCTTCCCGATCCTGGTCGTTGCCAAGCTGATCTGGTCCTGGTCCACCACCGGATTCGACCTCAACGACTTCCTCCGCGCCATCATCGCCATCGCCGGCGTATGGATCGTCGGCTCCGTCGGCTCCTTCATCATGGGCCGCACCCTCTACGGCGTGACCGTCTCCGATAAGCGCGACCGGCACCCGAACCGGCCAAACTACCGGATTTAGGTTCCGTTTTTTGGGGGGTGGCGCCCAAAACCATTCATAGCGTGGGCTTAAAGGAGTGCGATGCAGGTCGCGCATTTTCACCCGCCCGAGCCGGTTTTCGGTGACCAGCATCGCACTCCGTTAACACCTCGACACGAACAAAACGCTTGGGGTGGTGCCGTGTCTGTACCCCAAAAACGCCTAAACCCGCCGGGACGTCACCGTCCTGGCGGGTTTAAATCGTTAAGGGTTACTTCTGCTGCGCAGCGCGCTTAGCAGCAAGGGACTCGCGAACCTTGGTCTCCAGGTCAGCGTCGACCTTGCCCCAGTACTCGTAGACGCGCTCCTCGATCTCCTTGTTGGTGATCGCCATCATCTTGTTCGTGATGTTGTGCACGAAGCGTTCCTTGGCGGCGTCGTCGAAGACGTCGCGGTAGAGGGTGCCGGCCTGGCCGAAGTCGTCATCCTCAGCGTGCTTGACGTAGGCGGCGCGCACCAGGTCGGTGCCCTCCGGGTCCGGGTTGATGTACAGGTTCTCGGCGAGGCCGAGGTCCTGGCCGCTCGCGGAGGTTTCGCCGTCGTCGAGGTAGCCGGCGCCCTTCTCGTAGGAGTTCGGGCTGTAGTTTGGTTCGTTCTCTTCGTTGAAGAAGTATGCCATGGAGCCGCGCTCTGCGTAGGTGTTCACCTCGTTGATCGGGCGGTTGACCGGCAGATCCTTGTAGTTGGCGCCGATGCGGTAGCGCTGCTGGTCAGCGTACGCAAAGACGCGAGCCTGCAGCATACGGTCCGGGGACAGGCCAATGCCTGGGACCAGGTTGGCTGGGTCGAGTGCCAGCTGCTCGATCTGGGCGTGGAAGTTCTTCGGGTTGCGGTTGAGGACGAAGTAGCCGACGTCGATAAGCGGGTAGTCCTTCTGCGACCACGTCTTGGTGAGGTCGAACGGGTTGAAGCGGTAGTCTTTCGCTTCCTCGAACGGCATGATCTGGACCTTGACGTCCCAGATTGGGTAGTCCCCCTCCTTGATGGCATTGAAGAGGTCCTCGCGCTGGAAGTCCGGGTCCGTGCCGGCCTTCTCGGTGGCTTCTTCGTCGGTGAAGCATTCCCAGCCCTGGCGGGTCTTGAAGTGGTACTTGACCCAAACTGGGGTGCCTTCCTCGTTGATCCACTGGAAGGTGTGGGAGCCGAATCCGTCCTGGTGACGGGAGGTCTTCGGAGTGCCGCGGTCGCCGAGCAGGTAGGTCACCTGGTGAGCAGATTCAGGGGTGCGGGTCCAGAAGTCCCACTGCATCTCGTCATCGCGCAGGCCGGAGTTCGGCTGGCGCTTCTGGGAGTGGATGAAGTCCGGGAACTTGATGCCGTCGCGCAGGAAGAACGTCGGGGTGTTATTGCCGACAATGTCGTAGTTGCCGTCTTCGGTGTAGAAGCGCAGCGCAAAGCCGTGGACGTCACGCCAAGTGTCTGGGGAGCCTGCCTCACCAGCAACGGTGGAGAAGCGTGCAGCCATCGGGGTGACGGTGCCAGGCTGGAAGAGCTTCGCCTTCGTGTACTTGGACACGTCCTCGGTGATGTGCAGCTCACCGAATGCTCCGTGGCCCTTCGCGTGTGGAATACGTTCGGGGACATTCTCGCGGTTGAAGTGCGCAAGCTTCTCGATGAGGTGAATGTCATCCAGGACATTCGCGCCCTGACGGCCCTGCGTAACACTCACGTTTTCCGATGGGACGGGCTGGCCACTGAGCTGGGTGGTTTGACCCTTGCCCGCTGGACGTTCGCCGTTCGAAAGGATGTGGTCTACGTTCTTCTCTGCCATTGTTAGTCCCTCCTTATTGTTAGGGTTCGATTTATACAGTACGCGAATATCAGAGTGGCATCAAGGGTTTTTCCAATACTGGTACCCTTTTTATTCGTGAACAGCAGCGATAGCCAGTACGTCACCGACCTCGCCCTCCGGGCAGGTCGGGGCGACAAAGCTGCCCTCACCGACTTCATCGCCGCCACCCAAGACGACGTCTGGCGCCTCCTCGCCCACCTCGCAGGACACGACGCCGCCGACGACCTCACCCAGGAAACCTACCTGCGCGCCCTCGGCGCCCTCCCACGCTTCGCCGGCCGCTCCACCGCCCGCACGTGGCTCCTCTCCATCGCGCGCCGCACCTGGATCGACTCCGTGCGCCACGACCGCAGCCGCCCGCGCGCCACCAACAGTGACTACGACGACGTCGCCAACCAACAGCCCAGCACCGACGACCCGAACCTGTGGCCCGAAGTTATCGACGCCCACAACCTCCTCAACGAACTCGCCCCCGACAGGCGCGAAGCCATCGTCCTCACGCAAGTGCTCGGCTACAGCTACGAGGAAGCCGCCAAAATCGCTGGCGTGCGCATCGGGACCATCCGCTCCCGCGTCGCCCGCGCCCGAAAAGACATCATGCGACTCACTGAACAGACCTAGTTCATAATCCCATTTTTCGTTTATTGCACAGCAGGCCCTCGAAGACCTTGACATCGCGCTTTCACAACCCCACTCGAGCAGCGTCGACATTGTCGTCGATGGGTCCCAGCAGCCGCTACGGATTCCACGATCCGCCGCCTCTGCACTACGCGAAGTGCTCGCCAACGAGGTGGAGGGCAGGCCGGTTGAAATAGTGCCCGTACGTAAAGAACTCACCACCCAGCAGGCGGCGGACCTCCTCCACGTGTCCAGGCCTCACGTCGTGAAGCTCATCGACACCGGCCAATTAGCCGGCCACAAAGTCGGGGCGCACCGGCGCCTCTACGCCGACGACGTCTTCGCATTCATACGCAAAAGGGACGCAGCGCAGCGCGCCAACACGGACGAATGATCCACCTGGAACCAAACCAAAAAGGTTCCGAATTCACCGACCAGGCCCAACCCATCAACTACACTGCCTTTTATGATTCGAAACGCAATAGCGATCTCCTTTGCCTTCATCGGCATCGTTGTCGGCGCCGGGTTTGCGTCCGGGCAGGAAGCGATGCAGTACTTTGTAGCCTTCGGCACGCAAGGCATTTGGGGAGCACTCTTGAGCTCGGCCCTGATGCTGGTCGGCGGTATCTCCATCCTCCAGCTTGGCTCCTACTTCCAGGCGACTGAACACATGGAAGTGCTCGGCAACATCACGGGCAAGGTCATGGGCTGGGTGCTCGACATCTCGACCATCATCACGCTGTTCTCCATCGGGTTCATCATGTTCGCAGGTGCGGGCGCGAACCTGAACCAGCAGTTCGGCATCCCGGTCTGGATCGGCGCCGTCATCATGCTGGCAATGGTGCTCGGTGTTGGCATGCTGGACGTCAATAAGGTGACCGGCGCGATCGGCATCCTCACCCCATTCCTCCTGATCTTCGTGATCGGCGGCTGCACCTGGACCATCGTCAACGCGCAGCCAGACTGGGATAGCATCAACATCGCAGCCCAGGACGTCGCAACCGAGCTGCCAAACTGGTGGATCGCCGCACTGAACTACACCGGCCTGAACTTCATCTGCGTTGTGTCCATGGCGGTCGTCATCGGCGGCAACTACCTCGATCCGCGCGAAACCGGCCTCGGCGGCCTCTTCGGCGGCATTGCCTACCTCGCGATGCTGCTCCTGCTCGGCATGGGCCTCATGGTCAGCATCAGCGACGTCAACGGCCACGACATGCCGATGCTCACCCTCATCAACAACATCAACCCAACACTCGGCCTCATCATGACGTTCGTGATCTTCGGCATGATTTTCGCCACCTCGTTGGGCATGTTCTACGCCCTAGGCAAGCGCCTGGCACGCGGTCGCCAGCAGAAGTTCCGCGTCATCTACATCTCCGCGTGCCTGATCGGGTTCGTCCTGTCCTTCGTCGGCTTCAAGGACTTAATCTCGTTCGTCTACCCGATCCTGGGCTACCTGGGCCTGGTACTCATCGTCGTGGTCACATCAGCCCGCATCCGCGGCTCGGAAACCCTGCGCCACGAAGGCAGCCTGCGACGCCGCGCCCTCGAGCTCATGAAGGACAAACTCGATCCGCGCGTGAAGTTCACCCGCCACGACCAGCGCGAGCTGGACAAGATTACCGAGAAGTCCGTCATGGAAAATAAGGACTTCAAGGAAGCCATGATCGAAGAGGCCGAGCAGGCCCTCGAAGCGGAAGAAGTCCTCGAGACGGAAGAGGCTGAGAGCCAGGCTAAATAATCCTGCTCCGCCAAGTGCCAAGGGACGCAAGATGCGTGCTTTGGCACTTTTTCTTTGGCTCATACAAGGGTGAGCGCACCAAATTCCTGTTTTTCGGAGAGGGGTCGGGACGTTTCCCCAGGTCGTAGGCAGTACTTGATGGAATGTGGTGTCCCCACCACCCGGTCCGACACCAAATTCCCGCTTTCAGGAGCAGCCCTGAGCGTTTCCCCAGGTCGTTGGCGCTGCTCAAAGGAATGTGGTGTCTCCACCACCACCAGCAACACGCTCAAAGCGCAGCAAAAAGCGGCCCCGCCAGGGAACAAACCCCAGGGGACCGCCTCAAGCGCCCTCAAGCGCCCTCAAGAAGCCAGAAAAGCTACTTCACAAGCAGCTCCGCAATCTGAATCGTGTTCAGTGCGGCGCCCTTGCGCAGGTTGTCGCCGGAGACGACGAACACGAGGCCGCGGTTGCCGTCGACGGCCTGGTCCTGGCGGATGCGGCCGACGAGGGAATCGTCCTTGCCGGCGGCGGCGAGAGGGGTCGGTACGTCGACGACGGAGACGCCCGGCGCGGCCTCCAGGACGGCGCGAGCTTGGTCAGGGGTGATTTCCTTCTCAAACTCGGCGTGGACGACCATGGTGTGCCCGGTGAACACTGGGACGCGGACGCAGGTGCCGGAGACGCGCAGATCTGGGATGGAGAGGATCTTGCGCGATTCGTTGCGGAGTTTCTGCTCCTCGTCGGTTTCTTCGGTGCCGTCGTCGACGAGGTTGCCGGCGAGTGGCAGCGCGTTGAAGGCGATCGGTGCGACGTATGGGCCGAGCTCCTCGGGCTGGAGGAGGGAGCCGTCGAGGGCGAGTTCGGTGTTGCGCTCGCCGATTTCGGCGACCTGATTTGCAAGCGCCTGCACACCGGCGAGGCCGGAGCCGGATACGGCCTGGTAGGAGGCTACGCGCATGGTGTGAAGGCCGGCGGCGTCATGGAGTGCCTTGGCCACGGGCATGATTGCCATGGTGGTGCAGTTCGGGTTCGCGATGATGCCCTTGGCTGGCGCCTTGGCTTCGTCGGGGTTGACCTCGGAGACGATGAGGGGGACGTCGTCGTCCTTGCGCCACGCGGAGGAGTTGTCTACGACGGTGGCGCCGGCGGCTGCGAAGACTGGGGCCCACTGCTTGGAGGTGCCGCCGCCTGCGGAAAAGAGCGCGATGTCGACGTCGGCGACGGAGTCTTCGGTGACCTGGGTGAGGTCTTCGACGACGACGTCCTGGCCGCGGTATTCGAGGTGCTTACCCGCGGAGCGTGGTGATGCGAAGAAGCGCACTTTGTCCGCTGGGAAGTCTCGTTCGGCGAGGATTTCGCGCATGACGCGGCCGACCTGGCCGGTTGCACCTACTACTGCGATGGTGGTCATGAAGTGTGTCCTTTCTTAGCGTCCGGTGCCAGCGTAGACGATGGCTGGTTCGTCGCCGCCGAGTTCGAACTTGTCGTGGATAGCGCGGGTGGCTTCCTCAAGGTCGATTTCGCGTACAACGGCAGTGATGCGGATTTCGGAGGTGGTGATCATGTCGATGTTCACGCCGGCGTCGCGAAGTGCTTCGGTGAAGTCGGCGGTGACGCCCGGGTGGGTCTTCATGCCTGCACCGATGAGGGACACCTTGCCGATCTGGTCGTTGTAGGTGATGTTGTCCCAGCCTTCTTTCGCCTGGAGGGCCTTGAGCAGTTCCATGGCGCGGGGGCCGTCGGCAATTGGGAGGGTGAAGGTGATGTCGGTGGTCAGGTTGTGGAGGCTGGAGATGTTCTGCAGCACCATGTCGATGTTGATCTCGTTGTCGGCGAGGACGCGGAACACCTTGGCGGCCTCCCCTGGCAGGTCCTTGACGCCGAGGATGGTGATTTTCGCTTCGGAGGCGTCGGTGGCAACGCCGGACAGTACTGCTTCTTCCATGGGGATATCCTCCAATGCTCCGGCGACGAGGGTGCCGGGATCGTTGCTGTATGACGAACGCACCCGCATGGGTACGTTGAATGCGCGCGCATATTCCACACTGCGCAGCACAAGGATTTTCGAGCCGGACGCGGCGAGCTCAAGCATCTCTTCGAAGCAGAGTTTGTCGAGCTTGCGGGCATCGTGGACGATGCGTGGGTCGGCGGTGTAGACGCCGTCGACGTCCGAGTAGATTTCGCACTCGTCGGCGCCGAGGGCGGCGGCGAGGGCGACGGCGGTGGTATCGGACCCGCCGCGGCCGAGGGTGGTGACGTCCTTGGTGTCACGGTTGACGCCCTGGAAGCCGGCGACGATGGCGATGCGGCCGGCGTCGATAGCTTCTTGGACGCGGCCCGGCGTCACCTCAATAATGCGGGCGTTGCCGTGGCGCTCGGTGGTGATGACGCCCGCTTGCGAGCCGGTGAAGGACTGCACATCAGCGCCGAAGGATGCGACCGCCATCGCGACCAGCGAGTTCGAGATGCGCTCGCCTGCGGTGAGCAGCATGTCCATCTCGCGGGCGGGTGGGGTTGGGTTGACGCGGGCGGCGAGGTCCAGCAGCTCGTCGGTGGTGTCGCCCATTGCGGAACACACCACCACGACATCGTGCCCCTGCTTCTTAGTGGCAACGATGCGTTCAGCAACCGCGCGTATGCGGTCGGCGCTTTCGAGGGACGAGCCCCCGTATTTCTGCACGATCAATGCCATGGTAGAACCTTCCATCGGTGTAAAAACTGTCGCGTGAAAATCCGCACTATAAGAATAGCGTCCCAAAAACGACTATGGGGCGACATGGCACAGAAAATTAGTATTATCGTTGACCATGCAGAACGACTTCCTCGCGATCAGCTTTGCGCTCACGTCTGCGCTGCTCATCGCGGTGGGGACGGTGTGGCGCCACCGCATTCTGCGCGCCGGCCGCTCCACGACGGAGGTCAATCCCGCACCGCTCGCCTCTTTGCGACGCCCCGCCTGGTGGGCATCGCTCGCTCTTGCGCTGGCCGCGTACGGCTTTCAGGCGCTAGCGTTGGCGTTCGGATCCTTGCTGGTGGTCCAGCCGATCCTGGTGCTCTCACTCATGTTCACGCTGCTGCTTTCGGCGCGCGTGGAACACCGCACAATGTCGCGGCAGGGCACGGCGTGGGCGACGCTGCTGACCATTTTCGTTGCGGTGGTGATCCTGGTGGGCCGCCCAGTGCCGGGCACTGCCCCGCCTGGGATGACTGGTTGGGTGCTGGCAATCGGGTTTGGGGTGGCCTGGATGGTTGGCACGGTCGTGTTCGCGCGCACCCGCGGCGCGGCAACCCAAGCGCTGGCCTACGGCATCCTGTGTGGCGCGATCTTCGGCTACTTGGCGGTGTTTTCCAAGGTGGCGGTTGACGCCTACGTACACGGTGGCCTGGTGGGGCTGGTGGAGTCCTGGCAGTTCTGGGCCATGCTGGCCTGCGCGGTACTGGGCACCGCGGTGCAGCAGTTCGCGTTCGGCGCCAGCAAACTGGCCACCACCCTGCCCGCCATGAAGGTCGTCGAGCCACTGGTGGCGCTCACCCTGGGGATTGTGCTGCTCGGGGAGAACTTCGCTGTGTCCACTGTTGGGGGTTGGGTGGCGATGGTGGCGTCGATAATGATGATGCTGGCCAGCGCGGCGATGCTCACCCGGACCAGTATTCAAGTGGGCTAGTCGCAAAACGTGTATGCTTTGACGCATGTCACATCAGCTGCAGCTCCTAGTCTGCCGCGGCGGGATACAGGCCTCGTTGTAACACGGCCGGCGCCCGTCGCGGAGTTTGTGCACGCCGACCGTAAAACACGCCGCGAAGGAGAACAGCCCAAATGACCACCCAACCTGCATGGAATAAGCAGCAACCATCCACGATGCCAGCGCACCGCTACCTGCCGTTTGCGCAGGAAGTGGAGCCTATCCGCCTGCCGGACCGCACCTGGCCAGACGCCACCATCACGCACGCGCCGCAGTGGTGCGCGGTTGACCTGCGCGACGGCAACCAGGCCCTGATTGACCCGATGAACCCGGAGCGCAAACGCCGCATGTTCAACCTGCTGGTGGAGATGGGCTACAAGGAAATCGAGGTAGGGTTCCCGTCCGCCTCGCAGACTGACTTCAACTTTGTGCGCGAGATCATCGAGCAGGACATGATCCCGGACGACGTCACCATCCAGGTGCTGGTACAGGCCCGTGAGCACCTGATTCGTCGCACGTTCGAGGCCTGCTCGGGTGCGAAGAACGTCATCGTGCACTTCTACAACTCGACGTCGAAACTGCAGCGCGAGGTGGTGTTCCGTAAGGACCGCCCGGCGATCAAGAATCTGGCGACGGATGCGGCGGAGCTGATCAAGGGGATCGCAAAGGATTACCCGGACACGAACTGGCGCTGGGAGTACTCGCCGGAGTCCTTCACCGGCACCGAGCTGGACTTTGCGGCTGAGGTGTGCGACGCCGTCGTCGAGATCATGGACGCGACCCCCGAGCAGCCGATGATCATTAACCTCCCGGCGACCGTCGAAATGATTACCCCGAATGTGTACGCGGACTCGGTCGAGTGGATGCACCGCAACCTGCAGCGCCGCGACTCCATCATCCTGTCGCTGCACCCCCACAACGACCGCGGTGAGGGCATCGCCGCCGCTGAGCTGGGCTACATGGCGGGCGCGGACCGCATCGAGGGCTGCCTGTTCGGCAACGGCGAACGCACCGGCAACGTCGACCTGATCACGCTGGGCCTGAACATGCTGACGCAGGGCGTCGACCCGCAGATCGACTTTTCCGACATCCAGCGCATCCGCGACGTCGTGGAGTACTGCAACCAGCTGCGCGTCCCGGAGCGCCACCCCTACGGCGGCGACCTGGTATTCACCGCGTTCTCCGGCTCGCACCAGGACGCCATCAACAAGGGCTTGGACGCCCTGGCGAGCAAGGTGCGCCCCGGCGCGAACTCCACCGAGGTGCAGTGGGAAGAGCTGCGCGAGACAGTGTGGGAGGTCCCGTACCTGCCGATCGACCCGAAGGACGTGGGCCGCGACTACGAGGCCGTCATCCGGGTCAATTCCCAGTCCGGCAAGGGTGGCGTTGCCTACATCATGAAGACGGACCACGGCATCGATATGCCGAAGGCGATGCAGCCGGAGTTCTCGGCGGTGGTGCAGAACATCACCGACAGCGAGGGCGGCGAGATCAACTCGAAGAACATGTGGGACATCTTCGCCACGACCTACCTGGACCTGGATGCTCCGCTGGAGCTGCACTCCTTCCGCACGTCGGATGAGGAGGGCAAGGACACCGCGGCGACCGGGATCCGCGCGAGCGTGACCTACAACGGGCAGGACCACGATGTTGCCGGTGTAGGCAACGGCCCGATCGCGGCGTTCGCGAACGCGCTCGAGCACATCGGCATCAACGTCGAGGTGCAGGACTACTCGCAGCGCGCCCGCTCCGCGGGTGACGACGCCGACGCGGCCTGCTACATCTACGCGGACGTCGATGGCAAGCGTGCATGGGGCGCTGGTGTGGCAGGGTCGACGACGTTGGCGTCGATGCAGGCCATCGTGTCCGCGGTGAACCGTTCGACGGTCGAGTAGCGCCACCCCCGTCGTGGGGTATTTCTGGCGCGTGGACTGAGATGCGAGTGATAAAGCGCGCTCGCTTCTCTTACGCCCCTCTCAGTGAATGTGTATCCGCGCTGCGTACGAACGTGACGTATAGCACGCCCACAGGGGGCGGTATGCGTTGCCCCAGGTGCGCGCCTTATACTCAGTGCTCGGAGATTTATCTACTGGCGAGGCAGCACCGGGTAAGGCAGGGCGAAATGGCAACAACATACGTGGTTCCAGGCCACGGGCTTGGTGCTGTTCGCAACATCCCGGTGCACGAGGCGGAGCAAGAGCACATCATTCACCTGCTCGATTCCGCCAATACGGACGCAGCAGACCTCGCGGCGCTGCTTATCCCGCGCGCTGAGTGCGGCGGGTTCGACATTCACTTCCAGGACTCGGTGCTCGGCAGCATGAGCGCCTCGGACGCGCGCGAGTACGCGGAGCTGTCCTGGATCGTGGAAGCCTCGATGATCCCGCAGGTCACGGTGCGCGCCACCCGCCTTGCGGACGGCTCCCTGCAAACCGTCCTTCGCCTGCCACGCCCCGGCCTGTGCATCCCCACCAACCAGCCCCCGACCGAGCCGTGGGTGTTTCTCGACGACACCCGCACCTACGACGTCTCCTTCCTCCCGGACGCGCAGGAAGCCAAAGAAGTTTCGGTGCTGGACCGGAAGCATTACCTGCTCACGCTGAGCGCCACCGAGGATGCCGCCGAAGATACTGTGCAGGTCGCGATTGGAGATCGGGCCGTCGGCACCCTGGCGGGGCCAGTGGCCACCGCGCTGCTGCCGACGCTGCAGTCCCTCAGCGACCGTGGGCTGCTGGCGGTAGCTCACGGCTACCTCGCGCCGCTGGGTGGAAAGCCGTCGTTGAGCGTGACCGTTGGCCCGCTCGCCCCGGACGTACTTCCGCCCCTCTCCCCGATTCCGCCGGTGCAGGTCCACCCGCGCCACCCGGATACCTCTGCGATGTCGGCGACCACCGTGATCCCCGTGGTACGCCCAGAGGAGCTGGAGGACAGCGCCGACGCGGTGGCCAAGTCCGCCGCAGCGAAGGCTGATTCGGAGGAGTTCCCCGCCGTGGAGACCCCGGCGGACGAGAAGACCCCGGAGGCGCAGCCGAAGAAGAACCAGCCAATCCACCCGATGCGCTGGGTAGCCGCTGTCATCGGCGCACTGCTGATCGCACTGATCGGCTCGGTGGCGTTCAGCGAGCAGTGGAGCGGCTCGCCGGACACAGTTTCCACGTACATGACGGAGCCTGCGCACTCCCCGAGCAAGTCCGGCCAGAAGCCGGAGCCTTCGAAGCGGTCGACGGAACAGACCACTGAGGAGACCACACCGCCTTCTTCAGAGCCCGCGTCTGAGCCGGCCTCGGCGCCAGCCCCGGCGCAACAGGAACCGGTGTACCAGGCGCCAGCACAACCGGCCCCGGTGTGGCAGGCCCCAGCGCCTGCGCCCGTGCCCGCCCCAGCGCCTGTGCAGCAGCCCGCTCCCGTGCAGGAGCAGCCCGCGCCAGCCCCGGCACCTGCGCCCGACTACCAGTACAATTTCGGCGGCCTGCAGATCCAGTCGGACACGCCGCTCGGCGGGCCATTACACCGCGTGCAGTGGCCATAGCTACTATCAGAGTGATGACAACACCTGACCACGAGCTCTTTCCGTTCGTCGCGGTAAGCGCCCTTTCGACAAGCATCCACCCCTCCACGGGGCGTTTGCTCACCCTCGATGCGGTCACGTTCGACGAAAACGGCGAGGTCGGCGAGGACTTCCACGCCGTATTCAACCCGGTCAAAGACGCCGGCCCGCGCCACCTCCACAACCTGGAGAAGAGCGACTTCGCTCAGGCGCCACGGTTCGCGCGGCACCTCAAGACACTCAACAAGCTTATCGACGACCGCACCCTCATCGTGCTCGACAGCCCCACGGAGTGGGGGTACCTCGTCTCCGAGTCGCGCCGCGCCATGAACGCCGCCGCCCGCGCCAACCGCCAACGCGCCCGCAAACACAACCGGCGCCGCCAGCGCGTCGGCCACATCCCGCGCCCCGAAGCAATCGTGGACATCCTCGGCAGCGCGCGCCGCCAGGGCCACATCCTCATCGACGAGCGACTCAACGCCGTGGCCAACCAAGTCGGCGTGCTCTCCGAACCGGCCACCGCCACCGTCGAACGCGCCAGCGTCCCCGAGGAGGAACTCTCCCGGGCGGCCACACTGAAGCTCGTCGCGGTGTACCTGCAGCTGCGCGAAAACGGCACGCTGACCAGCATTGACCCGGAGGACCTCAAGGCGGACCGCTTCGGCCTGCAGCGCTCCGCACTGCGGGTGGACGCGCATAAGCGCGAAGGGGACGTCGATAATCCGGGCGTCTACACGGGTGCGGGCCTCAAGCCAGGCATGGAGATCTCCATCTCCGACGACGTCGCCGTCGACCCCGACGAGCTCATCCAGGCCGCGCTCGACGCCGGGCTGAACTACCAAGAAAAGCTCACACGCACCGCATCCCTCGTAGTATCCGACGCCCCCTCCCGCGGCGCAGAACTGCGTGGCAAAGCGATGCACGCGCACCGCAAAAACATCCCGGTGCTCAGCGCGCAGGAGTTTCTCCAGGCCGTAGCGCGCGACTAACGTAGAGGCATGCTCTCACAACTGCGTACCTCTGTTGCGCTGGCCGCCGCGAAGGCCGCCACGTTCGCGTCGCGCGCCACCGGCCGCGGCGCCGGCGGCATGATCGGCGGGCTCGTTGCCAACGCGATCGACCCGAACATCATGGCAGGCCTGTCCAAGGGGCGCCCGGCCGTGCTGGTGACGGGCACGAACGGCAAGTCCACCACCACAAAGATGCTGGTGGCGGCGCTGCGCTCCACCAGGACCGTGGCCACCAACGACGGCGGCGACAACATGGACGCCGGCATCATCTCCGCGCTCATGGCGGGCAAGGACGCCTCCACGATCGCCCTCGAGGTCGACGAGCTGCACGTCCCCCACGTCGCCGACCGGCTGCAGCCGAAGGCGTTCGTGCTGCTCAACCTGTCGCGCGACCAGCTGGACCGCGTCGGCGAGATCAACAAGATCGAGCGCGCCCTCCGCGGCGCCGTCAACGCCCACCCGGAGGCCACCGTCATCGCTAACTGCGACGACGTGCTGATGACCTCCGTCGCCTGGGACCACCCCAACGTCATCTGGGTTTCCGCGGGCGCTGGCTGGCTCGGAGACTCCGTCACCAACCCCCGCAGCGGCGGCCACGTCGTACGCACCGAGGACGACTGGTACGCCGTCGAGCCCCTCCCCGATGGCTCCGAGTTTCGACGCCCTACCCCCACCTACGCCGTCACCGACGACGGCCTGCGCTGCCCGGATGGGGGCGTCGTCACGCTTGACCTGGCGCTACCCGGGCGGGCCAACCGCGGCAACGCCGCACAGGCCGTAGCCTGCGCCGTCGACGTCTTCGGTGTACCACTCGCCTCCGCGCTCGCCGCCGTCGCCGACGTCCAAGACGTCGCCGGGCGCTACTCCACCATCCACTTCGGCGACCACGAAGTCCGCCTCCTGCTGGCCAAGAACCCGGCAGGCTGGCAAGAGGCCCTCTCCATGGTGGACCGCACCGCCGACGGCCTCGTCATCGCCGTCAACGGCCAAGTCGCCGACGGCGAAGACCTCTCCTGGCTCTGGGACGTCAAGTTCGAAGACTTCCACGGCATCGCCGTCAAAGCCGCCGGCGAACGCGGCACCGACCTCGCCGTGCGCCTGCTCTACGCCGACATCGAACACGAACTGATCCACAACTGCGTCGACGCCATCCGCGCCTGCCCACCCGGCCGCGTCGAAGTGCTGGCCAACTACACCGCCTTCCGCGACCTCAAAAAGGACCTACACAAGGAGCTGGACCGTGACTAACACTTTGACCATCGGCCTGCTGCTGCCCGACGTACTCGGCACCTACGGCGACGACGGCAACGCACTCGTCCTGCGCCAACGCGCCCGCATGCGAGGCATCGACACCCACATCCGACCCATCCCCCTCACCGAGGACATCCCCTCCGACTGCGACATCTACACCCTCGGCGGCGGCGAGGACTCCGCCCAAATCATTGCGGCCTCCCGCCTGCAAGCATCCCCCGGCCTGCAGCGCGCCATCGACGCCGGCCGCCCCGTCTTCGCCGTCTGCGCCGGCATGCAGGTCCTCGGCCACAGCTTCACCGCCCACGGCGAGGAAGTCGCCGGCATCGGCGTCCTCGACGTCCGCACCTCCCCCATGTCGGAGCGCGCCATCGGGGAAGTCCAATCCCACCCACTTCTCGACGGCCTCTCCGCCCCCCTCACCGGATTCGAAAACCACATGGGCGGCACCACCCTCGGCCCCGACGCCTCCCCACTCGGCCAGGTGAAACGCGGCGTGGGCAACAACGTGGGTGCTGGTTCTCGGGCTGGCGTTGAGGGCGTTGTGCAGGGCAGTGTCATCGCCACCTACATGCACGGCCCCGCCCTGGCCCGCAACCCCGAACTTGCCGACCTCCTCCTCGCCCGCGCCCTCGGCATCCACGCCCAGGAACTCACCCCACTCGCGTTGCCCGAGGTGGACCAGCTGCGCAAGGAGCGCCTCAGGTAGGTTGCCGCTAGCGCTCTAGGAGCCAGTGCCAAAGGACGCAATTCGTTCCGAGGAACTCGGGAAAAGCCCAGGTCGCAAATAAGCGGTTGCGTCCTTTGGCACTCGGCCCGGTTGGGGTGACACCAAATTCCCTCATTGGATTTTCGCGACCTGGGGAAACGCCTCAGCACCTAGGGTCAGTGAGGGAATTTGGTGCACAGCACCTCCTACAACGTGAGCCGCCCGGAGAGCGCGCGGGAGAGGGTGAGCTCGTCGACGAACTCGAGGTCGCCGCCGAGCGGCATGCCGGAGGCCAGGCGGGAGACGGTCAGATCTGGGAAGTCCTTGAGCAGGCGGGCCAGGTAGGAGGCGGTGGCTTCGCCTTCGGTGTCGGGGTCGGTGGCGAGGATGACTTCGGTGATTTGGGGGGCGTCGTCGCCGTCGAGGTCGGGAAGGACGCCGCCGATGCGCTTCAGCAGGGGCGTGACGGCGAGGTCCTTGGGGCCCACGTTCGCAAGTGGGTCCAGTGCCCCACCGAGCACGTGGTAGCGGCCGTTGAACTCACCGGTCCGCTCGATGACCTGGATATCTTTGGCGTCTTCGACGACGCAGATGAGGTCTTTTTTGCGGCCGGAGTCGGCGCAGATGCGGCAGACCGCTTCGCGGGAGACGTTGTTGCAGATGCGACAGAACGTCACGCCGTCGCGGACGCCGGCGAGGGCGGCGCGGAGCCGGTCGATATCTTCGGGCTCGGTTTGGAGAAGGTGGAAGGCGATCCGTTGCGCAGACTTGGGTCCGACGCCGGGGAGGCGCGAGAGCTCGTCGATAAGGTCTTGGAGCGGTCCTTCGAACATGGGGGTCCTTTACAACACAAAACGCCTGGCGAAGTGCCAGGCGTTCAAGCGGGTGGGTTTAGATGATGCCGCCGAACGGAATCTCACCAGGTGCAGGCTGCTGACCACCAGGAGCCTCCTGTGGCATTGCGCCGCCGGTCAGTGGGCCGATCTTCTCCTGCGCCAGTTCGCCGGCCTTGTTGTGGGCGTCGCGGTATGCGGCGAGGATGAGGTCCTGCAGCGTCTCGACGTCGTCGGCGTCAACAGCCTCCGGCTTGATCTGCAGGTCGGTGATCTCTGCGCCACCGGTCATGACGACGGTGACCAGGCCGCCGCCAGCGGTGCCGGTGACGGTGGTGCTGAGCAGCTCCTGCTGTGCCTGCTGCAGCGCCTGCTGCACCTCGGCTGCCTGGCGGATGAGTTCCTGCATGTCCTGAGGCATATTTGGCTGGGTCATGGTGTGTAACACCCTTTCGTGTCAGTGATTTTGTCTAATTTGCTCACCAGTGTACCCGGTAGTTCCTGAATGCTTACAAGGGCTTGGCTCCAAGTTCGCTGGCAAGCAGGTCCATGGCAACTTCGGTGGCGTCACGACGGTCGAAGGTCGCCGACTCGGCCTCGGCCTGGTCGACCATGTCGCGCTCTTCGTCCTCTTGGCTGTAGGGCTCGGGCGGCGGCGGAGGCGGTTCCCATCCGGCGTCGTCGTGGGGCGGTTCGGGCGGCGGCGGGACTTCCTCGCGCTCGCGGCGCTCCTGTTGCGCGCTGCGCTGCCCGGCGGCCTTCGCTATCGCCCGCCAGTCAGTGGACTGCTGCGCTGCGGGTTTTGGGGTTGCTTCACTTTTCGACGCCCCCTTCGCCCCTTTCGTGCCCACCACGCAACGCACGGCAACCTTGGTGCCAAGCGCTTCGGAGAACACCGCGACGATGTCCGCGTTGTTGTTGTCGGCGTTGAGGCGCTCCGCGAGGGCACCCGTGTTGTGTCCGATGAGCAGCGTGGGCTGGCCGTCTTCGTTGTCGAGGGAGAGCGGTTTTGCCTCGGCAAGCATGATTTCGGCGACCTGGTTGCGCTTGCCCACAGCTTGGCGCAGCTTCATCCAGTCACGCTGCACGCGTTCGAGGAGGTCTTCCGCAGGTGCTGGCTCTGGCTTCGGTGCCGGGGTTGGTTCCGGCTTCGGCGGCGTTGCGGGTTCCGCGGGTGGTTGCGGCACCGGCTTCGGTTCAGGCTTCGGCTCGGGCTTGGGCTCAGGCTTTGGCGCACTCTGCGCCTTGCGGCGCTCCGCAATCCTGGCCGCCGCAGCGGCAGCGGCCGCGGCTCCCCCACCCTGCGACGGGGCCGACTGGGCAGGCTGGGCCGCCTGCGCAGGGGCAGCAGGCGCCGGTGCAGCTGAGGTAGCCGAGGAAACCGCCGGGCGGTCGCCCATCGTGAGCAGGTGCGCCATCATCACTTCCAGCAGCAGGCGCGGGGACGTCGCGCCGCGCAGGTCCGCGATGCGGTCGTTGACCTCGGTCGCGAGCGCGGCCAGCGTCGACGGGTGGAACTGTTGCGCCTCCGCGCGGAGGATTTCGGCGCGGTCGACGGGGGCGTCGACAAGCCCTTCGCCGAAGGCATCCGGCACGGTGACGATGAGCAGCAGGTCACGCAGCCGGTCCAGCAGGTCGAGGGCGAAGCGACGCGGCTCGTGGCCGGACTCAATCACCTTATCGATGGTGTGGAACATCGCCGCAGCGTCCTTGGCCGCGAGGGCGTCGACGGCGGCGTCGAGAAGCGTGAGGTCCGTGACCCCGAGCAGCGGCAGCGCCATGTCGTAGGTCAAGCCGTCCGGGCCGGCGCCCGCCAACAGCTGATCCAACACCGACAGCGTGTCGCGCGGCGACCCGCCGCCAGCGCGGATGACCAGCGGGTACACGTTCTCGTCGACGAACGCGCCCTCCTCCGCAACGATGTTTTCCAGCAGGTGGCGCATCGCCTGCGGGGTCAGCAGGCGGAACGGGTAGTTGTGGGTACGCGAGCGAATCGTGCCGAGGATCTTCTCCGGCTCGGTCGTCGCAAAGATGAAGATGAGGTGCTCTGGCGGCTCCTCCACAATCTTGAGCAGGGCGTTGTTGCCGGAGGGTGAAATCATGTGCGCCTCGTCGATGATGAAGACGCGGTAGCGGGACTCCGCAGGCGCGAACATGGCGCGTTCGCGCAGCTCACGCATGTCGTCGACACCGCCGTGGGAGGCGGCGTCGAGCTCCATCACGTCCAGGTTCCCGGTGCCACCCGGCGCCAGCGACACGCAGGACGCGCACTTGCCGCACGGAGTGGACGTCGGCCCCTCAACGCAGTTCAACGAGCGCGCCAGGATGCGCGCCGAGGACGTCTTACCGCACCCCCGCGGCCCCGAAAACAGGTACGCATGGCTGATACGCCCGTTGTCGAGAGCGTTCGATAACGGCACAGTCACCTGGTCTTGCCCAACCAGCTCACCAAACGTTGCAGGACGATATTTCCGGTACAGAGCCACGGCGCCAAGTGTAGACGATCAGCCCTCTTCCCGGCACCAATCTTTCACATCCACGCCACGCCTGCGCAGACGCCGCTCCAGCACCGGATAGCCCTGCTCGGAGGCGATCCCGAACTCCTCATCCGTCAGCGCAATCAGCTCCAGAAGCAGCGTAATCCGGCCCGGTTCTCGCACCAGCGGGGTGCCCTGCGCGAAAACCTCCGGCTCCCGCAGTAGCCCATGCCGCACGGTGCCCGGCGCGTCCGCCAGCAGCCCCTCGAGCAGCACGCCAGGCTGCCCCGGCACTCCAAGGCGCTCAAGCTCGCGGGTCGCGTCCACGACGGCCTCAGCAAGCACCTGCTTGTCGACGTCCCCCACCGCCATCACCTCGCACACAACTTCGGGGCCGCCATCATCAAGCGCCACCAGCCCCATGTCAGTACCGCTGAACCCGGCGGTAACCGCCACGTTCGCACCGTTCAGTTCCGCGGTGGCGACGGCGCGGGCGTCGACAAGCGAAAGCTGCATCCCCGGAAACACCGAGGCCAGCCAGGCAGCGAGGTCGTCGCCCGTCATGCGCCGAGCTTCTCCACCGCCGCGAGCAACACGCACGTGGCCACGCCGTCCATCGCCCGCGTGACATCCTCCAGTGGCGGCATCGACGGCGCTAGGCGAATATTGCGGTCGTTCGGGTCCTCCCCCTTCGGGAACGCCGACCCCGCCTTCGTCAGGCTAATGCCGGCCTGCTTCGCCAACTCCCACACGCGAGTCGCGGTCCCGTCCATCACGTCCAGGGAGATGAAGTAGCCGCCCCTCGGCTTCGACCAGGTCGCCACGCCCGTGCCCCCGAGCCGGTTCTCCAGCACCTCAAGCACAGCCTCAAACTTCGGTGCCAGCGATTCCGCGTGCTTCCGCATCACCTCACGCACGCCATTCGCGTCCTTGAAGTACATCGCGTGCGCCAGCTGGTTCACCTTGTTCGGGCCGATGCCTCGCACATTCGCGATCGACTCGTACCACTCCAAGTTCTCCTGCGAGGAGGCAAAGAACGCCACGCCCGAACCCGCGTGCGTAATCTTCGACGTCGACGACATGTACCAGAACCGGTTCGGGTTACCCGCCTTCGCCGACAGCGCAAGCACGTCCGCGTTCACCGGGAACGTATCCGTCAGCGTGTGTACCGCGTACGCGTTGTCCCACACAACGCGGAAGTCCGGCGCGGCCGTCTCCATCGCCGCCAGACGCTCGATGGTCGCCTGCGAGTACACCGCGCCCGTCGGGTTGGAAAACACCGGCACGCACCACATGCCCTTCACAGCAGGGTCCTTCACCAGCTCCTCCACGACGTCCATGTCGGGGCCGTCCTCCAGCAGCGGGACGGTGATCATTTCGAAGCCGAAGCGCTCCGTAATCGTGAAGTGGCGGTCATAGCCGGGCACTGGGCACAGCCACTTAATCGCGTGCTCGCGCTGCTCATCCGCCCACGGCCGCGGCGAATCATTCGTCCCAAACGTGTACGCCCAGGACACCAGGTCAAACATAATATTTAGCGACGACGAGTCTCCCGCCACCAACAGCTTCGGGTCAATACCGAGCGCCTCGGCCCACAACTCACGCAACTGCAAAATGCCCGTCAGGCCGCCGTAATTACGCACGTCCACACCCGACGCATCACGGTGATTCCCCACACCCGGCAGTGCCAACAGATCGTCCGCCAAGTCCAACTGGCGCGCCGAGGGCTTCCCCCTCGTGAGATCCAACGCCATGTTGGTCTCCTCCAGCTGCTTGTACTGCTCACGCAACTCAGCAGCCAGGCTTGCAAGCTGCTCAGCATCTAGTTCTTTCAACGGGGTGTTCAATGTCTTGGTATCCTATTCGAGTACGTCGGCGTATCTACTAACGACCCATCATCGTACTAGCGACACCCCACCCCGCGCGACGGTTTTTCCCCAGTTTTACCCCATAAAAAAGGGGACCTCACGCACCTGCCAGCGCCCGCTTACCCTTGCTGCGTTCCCGCCCTGGGGGAGTTCACGAGATGAGCACCGCGTGAGATCCTGCAGAACACTCTAGCCTGAAGCTTTAGGCGTTGCAAAACATTGACTGCGCAGGCGTTTTGTCGGAACCTGGGGGGATGGGTTAAAGTAGTCCCTCGACGCATGATGTGTCGCAACTAGGAGGATTCGACTAGCGGCCTATGTCACACGCCTGGAACGCGTGCGGGTTTCACGACCCTCGTGGGTTCAAATCCCACATCCTCCGCGCTTTTTGACAGCGCATCCGGTTGAAGTTTTCGCCGGGTGCGCTGTTTTTGTATTTGCATTGGGCTTGCTGTGCACCACATTCCCTGTTTTTCGGAGTGGTGCCCGAGACTTAAGTGACAAAATGTGTGCTTTTCTCGGCGTGTCGACTTAAGTGACAAAATGTGTGCTTTTTGGGGGCCGGGATGGGTGGGTTGTGGGGTGTTGTGCTGGGGTTATGAGCGTCCTGCCCAGCCGTGTCGGATGGCCCAGGAGGGGTTGAAGTCGGTGTCGATGCCGGTGTCGTAGACTTTCGGCCGGCCGTCGGGTGAGTTGGCTTGGTCGCGTTCACGCATGTGTGCCT